>NZ_JBDTEM010000346.1:0-7921 GCF_039922535.1 Rhodoferax sp.
CAAAGCTCATGGCGACGAGGGCGGCTGCAGTCTGGTGAAGACGGTGGCTACGGGCGGGCGACGGTTGTGGCATGGAAGCAGACGGTGGCAGTGGAGGGAGGCGCAGTCTAGCCCTGGCCTGCCGCCAGCGAAGCACGTAATTCTTCTATCCATATCTGGTTTTTGCAGGGGCGTGCGCGGCCATTGTTGCGGTGGCTTTTTGACTCGGCTGGCGGTGGCAAGCTTGCTATAGATTTGTGGGATTTTTCTAGTGCCTGAATGGGCCGCTGGCGCAATTGCTACCTGCGCAGGGTGCTATAGAAAAAGATCTATTTTTTCTGGTCGGCGGTGCAGGCAGATCCGCGGAGGTCGAACTACCTCGCAGACGCAGCAGGTCCCCAATCTGGCTTTGCGACGAGATGGATGCCCAGTGCCAGGATCGCAACCGCCAGACCCAGCACGCACACGTCCGGCCAGCCGCCATGGGCCCACGCTGCACTGGCCGCTGCAGAGCCCAGTGCGCCGCCCAGAAAGATGGAAGTCACGAACACCGTATTGATGCGGCTTCTGGCGTCTGGCTCCAGGCCCATGACCATGACCATGACCATGGATTGGTTAGCCACATTCGCCACGGACAAGCCGAAGTCCAGCAAGACGACACCCACCACCAGGCCGCGCATAGAACCGTCCAGGCCCAGCACCCCAAACGCCAACACACAGCAGACCAGCCCGACCCGCAAGCTGCTCTGTGGTCCCACGCGGTCAATCACCCGGCCCCCCAGGTTGGCGGCTAGCACGCCGACCAGGCCCACCAGGCCAAATGCACCGGCAGCGGCGGCTCCTAGCCCGAATGGCGGGCGCGCCAGATGCAATGCCAACACCGACCAGAACGCGCTGAAAACGGCGAACACGCAGGCTTGGATGGCGCTGGCAAGCCGCAGCGGCTTGTGCCGCATGAACAGCTGCCACATCGAAGCCAACAGCGCTGCGTACCGCGTTGAGGTCTTGCGCTCCAGCCTGGGCACAAACACCGCGATGAGCACGCCCAAGCCGACGGCCAGTACCGCTGCGACACCGAACATCGCGCGCCATCCCAGCCATTGCGGACACAACTGCATCAACCTGCGCTTGCCCACCATGGATTCGCCGCTGCCGTGGGAGCTCCAGAATGGCGGGCGAAGTATCGACGTGCGGGTCAGTGGGCAGCTGGTCTTCAACAATGCCTACCAGATGCTGGCTGCCGCGCTGCAGGGCTTTGGCCTGGCCTACGTGCCCAAGGCGCTGGCCGATGCCGAAGTGCGTGCGGGCCGCCTTGTGTGGGTGATGGAGGATTGGTTTCCGACCTTTACCGGTCACCACGCCTACTTCCCCAGCCGCCGGCAATCGTCACTTGCGGTTCGGCTGGTGATTGATGCGCTGAAGGAAGCCCAGGCGCGTTAAATCCCGCCCTTGCGGGATGCGGCGCACCGCGCTGGCGGGCACATTTTTAAGGGTGCAATGCTATGGATTTATAGCTATTTTTTAGCAACCTAATTGACCGCTGGCGCAGGTACTATCTGCGCAGGGTGCTATAAAAAATATCTATTTTTATCCAAATTGACCTTGAACACGTTCTTATATAGCCCTCAATGCAGAACTTCCATCGGGGTGATGCTGGCCTTGCCCTTCACCATGTCGGCATTGAAGGCGGACCTACTAAAAATGGATGCAAGAGGCCGACAGCTCATGCCGCCCGCTGGGGAACAAGGCCCTGTTTCAGCTTCGGCTGGGCTGAACGCCTTCGGTGCAACAGGTACCAGGCGGCGGGCATGACGAGCATGCTCAGCAAAGGTGCGGTCACCATGCCGCCGACCATGGGGGCGGCAATCCGCGTCATCACCTCCGAGCCGGTGCCACTGCCCCACAGAATGGGCAGCAGACCAGCCATCACCACCGCCACCGTCATGGCCTTGGGGCGTACGCGCAGCACCGCACCTTCGCGGATGGCTGCCAGCAAGGTCGTGTCATCCATCGGCTCACCTGCTTCGAGACGGCGGGCCAGTGCGTTTTTGAGGTAGACCAGCATCACCACGCCAAACTCGGCCGCTACGCCAGCCAGCGCAATGAAGCCAACTGCCGTAGCCACCGACACGGAATGCCCCAGTGCCCATACCAGCCAGAACCCGCCGATGAGAGAAAACGGCACCGCTGCCATCACCAGTGCGGCATCCGTGAACGAAGTAAACAGCAGGTACAGCAGTACAAAAATGACCGCCAAGGTCACCGGGATGACCAGCTTGAGTCGCTCTGTCGCGCGCTCCAGGTATTCAAACTGACCGGACCACGACACGGCATAGCCTGCAGGCAAGACGATGGTCTTGGCGACCGCGTCCTGCATGTCGTGCACCACCGAGCGCAGGTCTCGCTCTCGTACGTCCACATAGACCCAACCGGACAGGCGGGCATTCTCACTGCGCAGCATGGGCGGGCCTTCCGCGATGCTGATTTTGGCAACGTCCTGCAGCAGCAGCTGGGCACCCTTGTCCGTCACGAAGGGCAGCGCGCGTAGGCGCTCCAGCGAGTCGCGTACCTCCCGGGGGTAGCGCACGTTGATGGGATAGCGCTCGCGGCCCTGGATGACCTCACCGACGTTGTCGCCGCCGATGGCCGTAGCCACCACGGCTTGTACATCCGCGACGGACAATCCATAGCGCGCCGCTGCCAGGCGGTCTACCTCGACATCAATGTAGCGCCCCCCGGTGAGCCGCTCGGCCAACGCGGACGAGACGCCGGGCACATTCTTCACAGCGGCTTCCATTTGCGTGGTCAGCCGGTCGATAGTGGCAAGGTCGGTGCCGGCCACCTTGATGCCGACCGGACTCTTGATGCCGGTGGCCAGCATGTCGATACGGTTGCGGATGGGGGGTACCCAGACATTGGTCAGGCCCGGCACTTTGACGGCCCGGTCCAGTTCTTCCACCAGTTTGTCCGGCGTCATGCCAGCACGCCATTGCGCACGCGGCTTGAACTGGATGGTGGTCTCGAACATCTCCAGCGGCGCCGGGTCGGTCGCTGTGTCCGCACGTCCGGCCTTACCGAATACGTGGGCTACTTCGGGCACGGTCTTGATGAGCCGGTCGGTCTGCTGCAGCAGTGTGGCGGCTTTGGAAACGGACAGGCCAGGCAGTGCCGATGGCATATAGAGCAGGTCGCCTTCATCCAGCGCCGGCATGAACTCACCCCCCAGACGCAGCACCGGAATGGCCGTGAGCGCCAGCAGCACTGCGGCAATGGCCAGCGTTGCTTTCGGGAAGCGCAGCACCGCTTCCAGTGCGGGCCGGTATGCGGCCATCAGAAAGCGGTTCACCGGGTTGGCGGCTTCATGCGGTATGTGGCCGCGGATGAGGTAGCCCATCAACACCGGTACCAAGGTCACCGACAAGCCCGCAGCAGCGGCCATGGCATAGGTCTTGGTAAATGCCAGGGGCGAGAACAAACGCCCCTCCTGGGCTTCCAGAGAAAACACGGGCACAAAAGACAGCGCAATCACCAGCAACGAGAAGAACAAGGCGGGTCCCACTTCGACCGATGCCGCTGCGACCAACTGCCAGCGTTCGGCTGGGTTCGGCATGCGCCCGTGCTGGGCTTCAAATGCCTCCAGGTGCTTGTGCACGTTTTCCACCATCACGATGGCACCGTCCACCATGGCGCCAATGCTGATGGCGATGCCACCCAAGGACATGATGTTGGCGTTGACGCCTTGCCAGTGCATGACGCTGAAGGCGGCCAGTATTCCGATGGGCAGTGCCACCACCGCCACCAGCGCCGAGCGCAGATGGAACAGGAAGATGGCGCAGACCAGCGCCACCACCAAGAATTCTTCCAGCAGCTTGGTTTGCAGATTGTCGACCGCCCGGTCAATCAGCAAAGACCGGTCATAGGTGGGTACCACCTCCACCCCCGCAGGCAGGCCCGGCTTGAGCGCCTCCAGCTTGGCCTTGACGGCTTCAATGGTGCTGCGGGCATTCTTGCCGGAGCGCATCACGACCACGCCCCCAGCGACCTCACCCTCGCCATCCAGCTCGGCAATGCCGCGGCGCATCTCTGGGCCGATTTGCACCGTGGCTACGTCGCGCAACAGCACGGGGGTGGTACCGGACACGGCCAGCGGAATGCTGCGGAAGTCGTCTAGCGACTGCAGGTAGCCCCGCGAGCGCACCATGTACTCGGCCTCGGCCAGCTCCACCACGGAACCGCCCGCGGCCTGGTTGGCCTTTTGCAACCCGGTCACCACCATGCTTTGGGTGACGCCTAGCGCCCGCATGCGGTTCGGGTCGAGCACCACCTGGTACTGCCGCACCATGCCTCCGATGCTGGCCACCTCGGCTACGTCCGGTACGGTTTTGAGTTCGAACTTCAGGAACCAGTCGTTCAAGGCCCGCAGCTGACCGATATCCCGCTGGCCGGTTCGGTCCACCAATGCGTACTCAAACACCCAACCGACTCCGGTGGCATCCGGCCCCAGGGACGCGTTGGCGCCGGCAGGCAGCTTGCTTTGCACCTGGTTCAGGTATTCCACCACCCGGGAGCGAGCCCAGTATGGGTCGGTCTTGTCATCAAAAAGTACGTAGACGAAGGAATCGCCAAAGAACGAGTAACCCCGGACCGTCTTGGCGCCCGGCACGCTCAGCATCGTGGTGGTCAGCGGATAGGTCACCAGGTCTTCCACCACCTGCGGGGCCTTGCCCGGATAAGGTGTGCGGATGATGACTTGCACATCCGACAGGTCTGGTAAGGCATCCAGACTGGTTTTGGAAACCGACCACAGACCCAGCGTCACCACAAAAGCTGTTGCCATCAGCACCAGAAAGCGGTTGCCAACCGACCAGCGAATCAGGGCCGCAATCATGGCTTGGCTCCAGCGGGCACCGGCTGCACCTTGACCAAGGCGTAGCCAGAGGGGCCGCCTTCCTTGAATTCAAAGCGCACTCTGTCGCCGGGCTTGACGTCCGCAAAGGCGTGGGGGTCTGGTTTGCCAAAGCCCATGGTCATGGACGGCCATTGAAGAGACGTAATAGGGCCGTGCGAAATCGTGACGGCTTCGGCAGTGACGCTTTCGACCTTGCCCTCGCCCACATGGACTGCGGGGGTCATGGCAGGCGCAGAGGCCGGTACCGCCATGCTGCCCACCACAGAGCGCAGGCTGGCCTCGGAGTCGATGAGGAACTGGCCGCTGGCCACCACCTGTTCCCCTTCGCTGAGTCCTTGCAGGATTTCTGTCTCTTCACCCACATCCCGGCCTACCGACACCGCACGTGGCTCGAACGTCCCGTTGTCCTTGCGGACCATCACCATCACCCGTTTGCCGGTGCGAATCACGGCCTCGGACGGCAGCACCAGGCTGGTCGTCTTGGGGCCCGCCACTTGCAGGCTGAGGAGCATGCCTGGCGTCAGCTTCCCAGCCCGGTTGTCCACCTCGAAACGGGCCTTGAGCGTGCGCGTGGCCGCATTGACTTCGGGCAGGATTTCTTGCAGCGCCCCGCTAAAGGTTTGCGAGGCATCGGCCTGGAGGGTGGCCGCGACCTTTTGTCCTCGGCTGAGGCGCAGCGCTTGTGCCTCCGGTATTTCGGCCACGGCCCACACTTTCTCTAGCCCGGCGATGCGGAACATCGTCATGCCGGGCGTCACCGCAGCGCCTTCCCGGATGCCCAGCTCGGCCACCACACCGCTGGCAGGTGCGGTAACGGTGAAGCGCGCTTGCGCTGTTCCGGCTTCTTCACTGCGCCGCACCAGTTCGGCTGGAATCGACAGGGCACGCATCCGATCACGCGCAGCGGCTACCAAGTCTGGCGAGACATTGCTACGCTTGAGCGCGAGCAATTCGTTTTGTGGCCCCAGCCATTCAGGAGCAAACACCGTGGCCAGTGCTTGGCCTTTGCGTACCCGTTCCATCGGCGCCCGCACTGCCAAATGCTCTACGTACCCGGCAACCCGCGTTTGAACTGCAACGTCCAAACGTTCGTCAAACTGCACGGTGCCTAGCGCATCGAAGGTGAAAGGTAGATCCGCTCGGTGCACCGTGACAACCCGGATGCCCAGGTTTTGCTGCACGGCGGCACTGACGGTCACACCGGTGGTGTCGCCCGCATCCTGCGCGTACACCGGCACGAGTTGCATATCCATGAAGGGGGATTTTCCTGGCTTATCGAAACGTTGGGCGGGCACCATGGGGTCATGCCAGTACAAAACCTTGCCATTGCTGGAAGCCATGGCCTCGGCTGCAGATGCCATGGGGGTGGATGCCATCCGGCGGCCTGCAAAGAACCCACCGGCTGCCAATGCGATACCTAGCAGGGCGATAAGTGTGGTGTGGCGGGTTGTCATGGTGCGTCTCCCTGGCTGACTGGCTTGTAGAGCAGTTGAGCCTGGGCTCTCGTTAAATCCCGCTGCAATGCCAGCAGCTTGCGTTGGGCGTCCACTTCGGCGTGTCGGGCTTCGAACAAGGTGACGAGGCTGCCTTGGTTGGAGCCGTAGGCCGCCGTTGCCGCAACTATGCGTTGGCCGGCAGGTAGTGCTACGGTGGAGCGGTAGCGGTCGATGCGCTCTTGCAGCCTCTGGGTATCACTGGCCAGGCTGCGGTATTCGACGGCAGCATTGCGAGTGGCTTCTGCCAGGTCGGCTTCAGTCTTGTTAAACAGGGCCCATTTGGCGGCGGTCTCCTGGTCCTGGCGCTGCGCGGGGGCAAGCTGCAAAGGAATGGTGACACCTACCGACACCATGTCCGAATAGCCTGTGCGCTGGGCGTAGGACACTTCCCAGGTCCAGTTCGCTTGGCGGTTAGTGGCTGTGACGGTAGCCGTTTGGCGAGCGACTTCTACATCCCGCCGTAGCGCCGCGACAGCAGGGGCGGCCGCCACATAGTCTGCTTCAGATGGCCACGGCAACTTGCCAATCATCTGTAAATCATCGCTTGCGACACCAGTCCAGCGTTGCAAGGCGAGCTTGGCGCTGCTTTGCTGTTGCAACACCTCCGCCGTGTCGTCTGCCGCCATTCCGCTGGCGCTGCTCAGGAACAGAACTTCCTGGCTGTTACCGGTAGAAGACGACAGCCGGGCACGGGCTGCCTCCAATTCCTCATGGGCGTGGTGTTCCATCAAGGTGCTCAGCTTCAGCGACTCGCTGGCAAAGTAGGCATCCACATAAGCCAGTGCCGTTTGCAGGCGGGTGTCTGCCTGCGCGGTTTGCACCTGGATGGTTTCGCGGGCGACGGCGGCCTCGGCAGCCGCTTGGCGCGTGGCGCGCTTCCCGGAGGAGAGCCATTCCTGGCTGATACCGATACGCTTCATCGTCATGAAGTCGCGGTCGGTGTGGAACCGGTCAGGCCCCGTGACAGGTAGGTTGTCGATACCGACGCGCAAACTGGGGTCAGGAAGCTGGCCCGCCGCCAGCGCCATGTGTTTGGCGCTGTCCACGCCGGACTGGGCCGAACGGGACGCTTCTGAACGTTGCACCGCCAGCGCGATGGCATCGTCAAGGGAAAGGGGGGCCGCTGCGACAAGGCACGGCACCATTGCTGCAGCCCAAGCGGCAGCACGCCAAAAAAACAGAGGCATAGGAACTCCGAAAACGAACGAGGATGTTTGCTGGCGCGCAGAAAAGCTGCGCCAGCGCCTGTTAGTTCACGGAGGTGTCAGACCCGAAGTCGGAGTGTGGACAGGAAGATAGGGTCTGGCGGCGGCCGGGTTTCGGTGCTGGCCTGTACCGTCAATGCTGCGGTGCTGGCTGCATCCAATACCGCAGGTACCACGAGCACCTGGATGATGGCCGGCAGTGTGGGTGTTGCCACCTTTGCCTGTTCGACCGATTGCGGCGCATTCACCTTGAACTGGTGGCACAGCGCAGGCTGGGCCATGTCCATACCTTCGCAGGGTTCGCCCGCCGCCATGGTTTCCACCATGGCTGC
>NZ_JBDTEM010000347.1:0-1890 GCF_039922535.1 Rhodoferax sp.
TCCCGCGCCTTCACTCCGCTGAACACCTGCTCCAGCTGCTGTCCATTCAGCCCAAACTGCCGCGCAAACAAGCCCGCCAGCACCGCCCGGTATTCATTCAGCACCGGGTAGTCGCGGTTTTGGAACAGGTTGGCCTGTTCAACCCGTACCTGCTCACCGGCAATCTGCGCGCTGCGCAAGCCACCACCCAGCACCCAGTACACCGAGCCGTGCCCGTGGTCGGTGCCACGGTTGCCGTTTTGGCGGAAGGTGCGGCCGTACTCGCTGGCCACCACCACGGTGGTGTTGCGCCAGGCCGGGCCCATATCTTGCGCGAAGGTGGTCAGGCCTCGGCCCAGCTCTTCCAGGCGCGAAGCCAGGTAGCCGCTGGCACCGCCCTGGTTGACGTGCGTGTCCCAGCCGCCCACATCTACAAAGCCCAGGTTGTAGCGCTCCTTCATCAGGCGGGCGATGCGCTGCGCTTCCAGCTCGAAGCCTTTGGCGTTGATCGCGCCCCGGCTGGCGGCCTGCATCTCGGTGCTGAGTTCGCGGGCCACCTCGTCGCGCACCGCAAAGCCGTCGGTGACGCGGCTGGACAGGTCCGTGCCTTGGTACATGGCCGCGATGATGGCCGTTTGGCGCGGGTCTACCGCCGGTTTGGCAATGGACTTGAGCGCAGTGTTGGGCACCTGCACGCTGCCTTGCATCACCAGCGGCAGGCTGTCGGTGAAGGCCATGGGCTCGGCACCGTTGATGACCGAGGCCAGGCGGTTCATGAAGCCGGAGCGGTAGTTTTTCTGGCCGGTCAGCGGCTGGCCCAGTTCGATGCTGTCCTGCGTCTCGAAGTGGCTGCGCGACACGTCGTCGGTGCCCGCAAACGGGATGAAGCTGGCCTCGCCCTTTTGCCACAGCGGGTACACCGTGTCGCGCAGCGCCGGGTGCAGGCCCCAGTCGGTGTTCAGGGCGATGGCGGTGTTCAGGTCGGCACCGGGGCGGGGCACGGCGATGTCGGGGCGAGACGCGTAGTAGAAGTCGCTGCTGGTCGGCACCAGCAGGTTGGCGGCATCGTAGGCTCCGCGCAAAAAGACGAACAGCAGGCGCGACTGGGCGGCGGGGGCGGCGAAGAGCTGCCCGGCATGCAGCAAGGGCAGGGCAGAGAGCGACTGGAGCAGGTGGCGGCGTTGCATGGTTCTTCCTTTTTCTAGGTTTAGCGGTGCATCAACTCGGGCGACGACAGCAAAAAGCTGTTCCATTCCTGGGGCGAGGTGGCTTCTGCCAATGCCTTTCGCGTATTCGGCCCCAGGGTCTGGCCCAGCGCGCGGTAGTACAGGGCGTTGGCCAGCTGCGGGAAAGCCGGCTTGTCCACCGGCTGTGGGCCGTCGGTTTTGAACAGCCCGGCGTTGCCCGAGCCGATGGCCTTGGCAATTTCAAACCGCGTGGCCATCTGGCCGGGGCTGGACCATGCTGCGGTATCCAGTGCGTAGCCGTCGGGCGTTTGGCGGCCATACAGGGGTTCGCCCATGCGGTTGAGCCAGTTCAGCATGGGGCCGACGTTGAGGAGGGGCTTGTCGTCGTAGGCCAGCCGCACGGCAGACACCACATAGTGCACCGGGTCCTTGAACTTCTGCCCCGCACCCTGCGCATACTCGGGCGATGCCAGCAGGGTCTGCAGGGTTACGGCGATATCACCGTCGCTCTTCAGGAAGCTCTGCGCCATGCGCTCCACCAGCGCGGGCGGCGGGTTGTCGCTGAGCCAGTACTGGGCCAATTTGCGGCTGATGAAGTGGGCGGTGGCGGGGTGTTTGGCCAGGCGGTCCAGGGCCTCGTCCAGTTCGGCCAGGCCCCGGCTGTGGATGGGCTGGCCGAGCAGGGTTTTGGTGCCGTAGTCGTGCCGGTTCGGGTTGAACTCGA
>NZ_JBDTEM010000348.1:0-4852 GCF_039922535.1 Rhodoferax sp.
GCGCGAATGGCCATATCGACTGGGCTGCGGCGAAGAAGATCAGCATCAGCACCGCCGGTGGGGCGAATATCACCATTGAAGGGGGGAATATCACCACGCAGGCTCCGGGGCAGATTACGGTGCATGCGGGGCAGAAGGTGTTTGAGGGGCCGGGACGAATAAATCCGAGCATGCCTAGTTTTCCCAAAGGAAGTTTCGTCGTGCCGATGAACCTTACCTTCGATAACTCGCCCATGGGGATGAATACCGCTTGGGCGGGCATGCCTTACAAGGTGTACGCGAACGGAGCGGTAGTGAAGCAGGGAGTTATGGACGAGACTGGGGCGATAGAACTGATGCACTCACCTGCGATACAGCACTACCAAGTTGAGTTGTCTAACGGCATGAAATACGAAATTCCTGTGGTGGATGGATTTCGCAGCCCGGAAGAAGGCCCTCTGGCCGCAAAAGGGATTTTCAAAGGTGAGGACAAACAAAGTAGCAAGGCGTCGCGAACTGAATACCACGACGCACTCAAGGCAGCAGTTAATAGCTAAGCGTATGCATCTCCCATAACCGCTAACACTTTTTAGATCCCGAAAGCGCACACTTGGACAACAAACCCCCATCCGCCACCATTGCCATTCAACGTGGTGGCAGTATGAACGCCACCCTCACCCCGCCGTGGTTTGTCACACAGACTGAATACCCGCGCAAAGCTGCCACATTTGGGCTGTTGATCAACGGTGAAAACGCCTTTCTCGCCATTCACCAGGCCATTGAAGCTGCGCAAAAGACGGTGTGCATTATTTGCTGGGGCTTTCAGCCCAGCATGTATTTCATCCGAGACGGTAAAAACCCCAGTATTGGCGAACTGCTTGAGAAAAAAGCGCGTGAAGGAATCAAGGTACGCGTACTGTGCTGGTCTCAAGAAGTAAAGACCGACTGGACTACGGTGAACGTGGTCGGACTTGGAGACGAACCCAATAATTCTGGCCGACGTTACCTGGAGCCCAAGGGCAGACTCGAAGGCATGACCGACCAACAGTTTGACTACAGCCGCCAATGGTTTGACTTGTACGACGCGCAGACCGATAGCGCCATAAAACGCAAGATCCGCAGCATCTACCAAGGCATAACGAATGACACCTCCATGCAAAACCTGGTGTTTCGCAGCCGAGGCTTTAGTGCACCCGACCGCGCGTTGATCGCCACCAAGAGCTATCTCGACAAAGAGGTTTCCAAGACCACGCGCTTTTGGCTGGCAACCGTGGCCACCCACCACCAAAAAATGGTGCTCGTCGACCACGAAAGCGCTGACGATGCCATCGGCTTTGTGATGGGCCATAACATGCTGGACTGGTATTGGGACACCAGCGCCCACGCTATGCACGGCCGACCCTATGCGCCCAACCGAGGGCCTAGTGCGCCTCTACCCCGCGAAGACTTTTCTTCGCGCGTAACCGGCCCCATTCTGGAAGACCTGTATGACAACTTCCAGGCCGCCTGGAACAAAGCCTTGCAAGACGAACCAGGTCACGCACCACCCGATCCTCTGCCCAAGCGTTCGGGTGTGGCGTACAAGCAAAAGCCCAGGCCCGGTGACACTCCCTTGGTCGCACAGATTGTGCGCACCCAACCTCAAATGGGCCTGACAGACATCCAAACGATGTATCTGAAAGTGGTCAAAAATGCGACCCAGCTCATCTATATTGAAAACCAATATTTCCGCTGGCAGCCGCTGGCCGACTGCATCAAGGACCACGCAAAGAAAATGTCGCAGTGGGGACGCACACCGGAAGAACACGGCAAGCTGTACCTGTTTGTTATCACAAACACCTCCGACCAGGGCATGGGCTCAGGTGCCCAAAACACCCAGCGCATGCTGGAAAGCTTAGGCAGCGGCGCAGCCCTGCCCGCACCCGTATGACAGTTCCCGACCTGCCTGACAGGGCCAACCTCAAGCCCGCTGCCGCTTTTACCTGCGCCCATGAGGCCAAGCTCATTCCCCCACGTGACCCCGAGGCCGAGCAGCTCTACCAACACGCCCGCTGGCTGCGCAACGCCAACCTGCTCCAAGAAGACCCCGCAGCCTACCCCGCCATCGAGCGGCTCATCCGCATTGCCACCGCCTATGGCCATGACAAAGCCAACCTGGCTCTGCGCGGCATGCTCAAAAAAGGCCAGGCCCAAAGCCCCAACCCCATCAAAGAAAGTGTGGACCTGGTGGAGGACCTGCTCCACCGAGGCATCCCGGGTGGCTACTACGACATGGGCAACTATTTGATGGAAGGCTATGGCGTGGTAGGAGATATGGACTTGGCCATCCGCTATTACCGCAAGGCTGCAGACATGGGTAGCCCCGATGCGCAGTACCTCATTAGCACCAAGCTGGTTAACTTGAACAACCACACCAAAGAAGAAGCAGCCATTGGTTTGCAGATGCAGCGCTGCGCTGCGGAGCAAGGACACGCTGCCGCAGCCCTAGACCTAGGTGTGTATATCTATGAAGAAAAACCCCGTGAAGCGATGGAGGCCTATCAATTGGGCGCTAAAGCCGGCAGTACCCAAGCGGCAAGCAGATTGCAAGACGGGTTCACAAACACTGACCCCGCCATAGGCTACTACCTAGGTCAAACCAAAGCCGACCCCGAACGCGCGCGTCGCTACAAGGTCATCGGGAAAATGCTCTCGGATTACGATTACCGCGACCCTAAAGTGCCCGAGCTAGATTCCATTGTGCCCCTGCCCCCGGCCAAGCTGCCGCCGTGGGATGGCAAGCTGCAATGGCTAGAAGCTCAGAAGGCCAATGTGCCGCCACCGCTGCCCACAGCGGAGCGCATCGCCCAAATGGCCCATGCCAAAGGACTCGATCCGAAAACTGGACGGGCGCTGGGAGATGTAGCCAAAGGAAGCAAACCATGAATAAATGGCCGCGCAGGTTGTTACAGTACCAAACTTGGTTTTTTGTGAGTGTTGGAGCTGGTGGGCTTGGATCTTTAAACGCAATCTTTTACATGCTGGCGGCTGGCATAGGTGTCAGCGGAAGCGGGGGAGGCGTTCCAAAAAGTTCGGACTCCATATTTGGGAAACTATGCTTATCCGTTGCCATAGTTGCTGCTGTTATTTCGTTGGTTCTAACCTGGAGAAATCGCCCAGCTTCAGCAAAGACTTCGTGGCGAGTTCTAATCTCCATTGGCAATGTTCTTACAGTTTTCAGCTCCGTTTGTTTGTTCGCTTTTTTCATGCAATTTTGAGCGTCAGATGGTGGTATGGCAGGTCGCTCCCGGGCGATCCACGCGGCACATCTGTCGCCCAGGCCGGTAGTGTGGAATCTGCAGAGGGGGTGGTATGAAGTTGAACCGACGGGTATCCGCCCCCTTTGCACTCTTTACCCCCCATGCCTTCTCCAGTTGCATCCTGCTGGCGCTGCTGCTGGGTTGCAAGCCCTCGGGTGCAGAAAACCCCAGCGCCGCACGCCCCGAGCCCAAGCCGACGGCTGAGCAGCTACAGGAAGCCCGCCACGTGGGCTACACCACGCCTGCAGGCGTCCGCCAGGAATGCCTGGGGCGGCTGGTGTTCGACGTGCAACGTGATCTGCAGTGGGGCGTAAATGCACCGGGCTTACACAGCGGCGACCGCTACCGCTTCACCGAGAACATGCATGGCGGGCACGACGACCTCTGGGTCGGCAATACGCAAGTGGTAGTCATGGCTCCGGCAACATGGGCTAATGTTGAGCGGATGCAACGCGCCACAAATGCGGAAAAGAATATAGGTATTCTGCAATACCAAACGATGATTGAAACCGATACGGGCATCAACCAAGACAGAGTTACACGTTTAAATGACCCGAATTACCAAATGACGAGCGAAGACCGTGCAGGCGTGTTAGCGGCTATTGAGGCAACAAAGGCAAGCATCGTCGACACCGAAACCCGCATCGCCAATATCCAGAAAGACTGGCACCCCCTCGACCTGGGCATCCCCAAGAGTCTGGGCTATGCGGGTGGCCCGAACCTGTACGCCTTTGTGCTCCACGAAGGCCGCGCCTATAAGTTCGTCAGCGCCAGCGGCGAGGGTGAGCCGCCGTTTGAAGTCCGCCAGCAGGCGTTTCTGGACATGCTCAAACGCTTCCAGTTTCGCAAGATGTACGAGGTGCCCAAGGTACCCGGTATCTGCGTGCCTTACGGCTTTATTCCTGACGATGGGCAGCTGGGTTTCAGGGTAGAGGTATCCATGCGCTATGCCGATCGACCCGGTGTGATTTACACCGTCGGGACCGGGGTCGTAGGAGAGCGCGGCATCGATGGCTCGGAACCCAGCCTGTTGACCGCCATTGCCAGGGCCGGTACGGTTGGCATGGTGTCGGGCAGAGACGCACAACGCATTGGTCCACGCCAGACCAAGATCGGCGCACTCTCGGCCGAGCAAGGTGGGGCTTCGCTCAATGTTGCCGATGCCGGTAAACCACCGGTTCGCAGTTACAGCGTGTACACCGGCTACGGTGGCTGGGGCCATTCACGTGTGTTGCCCTACATCACCGTCGATATGCGCAGCTTTACCAAAGAGCAGGAGCCCACACTGAAGGCCAACCCGCCACCTCTGGAAGAGAGCATGGAGCGGCTGGATGGTCTGCTAAAAAGCATACGCCTGCGGCCAACTGAACCGGTGATGCCAGAACTGGTGCCTTGATTCGCAATAGGCCCAACGCTACCCAAGCTGGAGCGCTACGACAGCCCCGACCGAAGCCCGCAGCACCCTCTGGCAAGCCCGCTCCAGCGTGCGCACCCTGCGCCCCGGCACCCGCTTCACCCTCAGCCAGGGACCGCTGGCCTCGCTCACCTCACTCTCTGCACCGGACGCAGAAGAC
>NZ_JBDTEM010000349.1:0-33556 GCF_039922535.1 Rhodoferax sp.
GCCGCCGACAAGGTGTTGCCATTCACCACGCCAGACAACAGGCCCAGCAATACAAACCCCATCTGCGAAATGGTGGAGTAGGCCAACATGCGCTTAAGGTTGGTTTGGGCGATGGCCGCCAGGTTACCCAGCGCCAATGAGGCTACGGAAAGCACCACCAGCATTTGCTGCCAGTCAATCGCCAGCGGCAGCATTCCTTCGACCAGCAAACGAATGCAGATGGCAAATGCCGCCAGCTTGGGCGCGCCACCAATCATCAGCGTCACGGCAGTAGGTGCGCCTTGGTATACGTCCGGAATCCACATGTGGAATGGCACGACACCCAGCTTGAATGCCAAACCGGCCACCACAAACACCAGACCGAATACCAACACCTGGTGCTTCACCTGGCCAGAAGCAATGACCTTGAAGACCTGGCCTACTTCCAGCGTGCCCGTGGCACCGTACATCATCGACAAGCCGTAGAGCAAGAAGCCCGAAGCCAAAGCGCCCAACACAAAATACTTCATGGCCGCTTCACTGGCGGTGGCATTGTCGCGGCGCAGAGCGACCAAGGCGTAGCTGGACAAGGTCAACAGCTCCAAGCCCATGTAGATAACCAGGAAGTTGTTGCCCGAGATCATCACCGACATGCCAAGCAGCGCAAACATGCTCAGGGTAAACATTTCGCCGCCTTGCAACATGCCGCGGTCGCCTGCGTAAGGCCGTCCATACACCAAGGTCACCATCACGGCGATGGTGGCAAAACACTTGAGCCAGTTGCCCATCGGGTCGCTGACGACCATATTGCCAAAGCCATACAAGGTGGTGTTGCCGCTGGCATACAAGCCCTGCAGGATGGCGACTACGCCCAGCGACAACAAGGTCAAGGAATAAGTGCCAGTGCGGCGTGGACTTTTGATCCCCAGGTCGACCAGCGCAATGATGCAGGCCATCGCCAACAACACGATTTCAGGGTAAACCGTGATCCAACTGATTGTGTCAATCATCTTTTCGTTCTCAATCCAGTGGGGTCAGTTGAGCTTGGAAACTGCAACGTGTTTGATCAAATCGGCCACCGAGGCATCCATCACATCGGTGAAAGGCTTGGGGTACAGGCCCATGGCCAGTACCGCGATAGCCAGCAAGAGCAGCATGAAGAACTCGCGTCCGTTGATGTCCTTCAGTTCTTTCACATGGTCGTTGGCGATGGGGCCCAGGTACACGCGTTTAAACATCCACAAAGTGTAGGCAGCACCAAAAATCAGCGCGGTGGCTGCTGCAAAACCAACCCAGAAATTGAACTTGACGGCACCCAAAATCACCATCCACTCGCCCACGAAACCTGCCGTGGCGGGCAAACCGCAATTGGCCATGGCGAACAGCAAGGCAAAAGCTGCGAACTTGGGCATGGTATTGACCACGCCACCGTAGCTGGCAATTTCACGCGAATGCATGCGGTCGTACAGCACGCCGATCGACAAAAACATCGCGGCGGACACAAAGCCGTGGGCAATCATCTGAACGATACCGCCCGCAATGCCCAGCGGGTTGAAGATGAAGAAACCCAGGGTCACAAAACCCATGTGGGCGACGGACGAATAGGCCACCAGCTTCTTCATGTCCTCTTGCACCATGGCCACCAAACCGACATACACCACGGCAGTAAGTGACAAACCAATCATCAGACCAGACCATTCATGGGCAGCATCGGGCGCGATCGGCAAAGAGAAACGCAGGAAACCGTAGGCACCCAGCTTCAACATAATGGCCGCCAGCACCGCAGAACCACCCGTAGGGGCTTCCACGTGCACATCAGGCAGCCAAGTATGCACAGGCCACATCGGCACTTTGACCGCAAACGCAGACAAGAAGGCAAAGAACAGCAAGGTCTGGGTATGGCCGTCCAACGGCAACTGGTGCCAGGTAGCGATATCAAAACTACCGTTCGACTTGACGTAAAGGAATATCAATGCCACCAGCATCAGCAAAGAACCCAACAGCGTGTACAAGAAAAACTTGAAAGCCGCGTAGATCTTGTTGGGTCCACCCCAGATACCAATGATCAGGTACATCGGAATGAGCGTGGCTTCAAAAAAGACGTAGAACAGAATTCCGTCCAGCGCACAAAAGACACCAATCATTAATCCACTGAGAATCAAAAACGCACCCATGTACTGGTTCACCTTGTGCGTAATGGCCTCCCAACCGGCAATGACCACGATCACATTGATAAATGCCGTCAGGATCACAAACCAGACCGAAATGCCATCCACACCCAGGTGGTAGTTCACATTGAATCGCTCAATCCAGCTGGTGTTCTCCACAAACTGCATCGCAGAAGTACCCAGCTTGAATCCGCTGTACAGCGGCAAAGTCACCAGGAAACTTACTACAGAACCGACCAAGGCGAGCCAGCGGACGGCCCCGGCCTGCTCATCACGCCCTAAGGCCAAAAGTACAACGCCAAAAAAGATAGGTATCCAGATGGCAAGGCTCAACAATCCCATTTTTCTTATTCCTCTACTAGTTGAGCCAAACGAAATACGTCATCAGCGCAAAAACACCCACAATCATCGCGAACGCATAGTCGTAAATGAATCCGGTTTGAACCCAACGCACCATGCCCGAAATCCACCCTACGATCTTCCAAGAGCCGTTCACCACCCCACCGTCAATGATGGTGCGGTCACCTACCTGCCACAGGCCGGTACCCAAACCACGGGCACCCCGTGCCAATACGTTTTCGTTGAACCAGTCCAAGTAGTACTTGTTTTCCAGCAGGGTGTAAATCGGCTCACAAGCGCGTTTGATGGCTGCCGGCAGAGCCGGGTTGACCATGTACATGTAATACGAAGAAGCCACACCGGCAACTGCCAAAATAAACGGCATCGATGTCAAGGCATGCACCGCCATGGCCCATGCGCCATGGAACTCATGCGCCAACTCTTCCATTGCTGCATGCTTTTCAAGATCTATGAAGATTGCACCCTTGAAAAAGTCACCGTACAGCAAAGGATCGATCGTGAAGTAACCCAACACCACCGACGGAATCGCCAATAAGACTAGTGGCAGCGTTACCACCCAAGGCGACTCATGTGGCTTGTTATCACCGTGACCATGGTCACCGTGGTGGTCGTCATGGCCGTGGTGTGCATCCGGATTCTGGTCAAACCGTTCTTTGCCGTGGAACACCAGGAAATACAGGCGGAACGAGTAGAAAGCAGTCACAAAAACACCTGCCAACACCGAAAAGCTCGCGAAGCCGGCTCCCGGCAAATGGCTAGCCTGGACCGCTTCGATGATGCTGTCCTTGGAGTAAAAACCGGAAAACAGAGGCGTACCAATCAAAGCCAGTGAGCCCACCAACGAAGTAATCCAGGTAATGGGCATGTACTTGCGCAATCCACCCATCCAGCGAATGTCCTGGTTGTGGTGGACACCCATGATGACCGAACCCGCAGCCAGAAAAAGCAAGGCTTTGAAGAACGCATGTGTCATCAGATGGAACACCGCGACAGAATATGCCGAGGCCCCCAAAGCCACCGTCATATAACCCAACTGGGACAATGTGGAATACGCGACCACCCGCTTGATGTCATTCTGGATGATGCCCAAAAAGCCCATAAACAGCGCCGTAATGGCGCCTATGACCATCACGAAGTTCAAAGCGGTTTCGCTCAACTCAAACAACGGTGACATACGCGCTACCATGAAGATACCCGCCGTCACCATGGTAGCCGCGTGGATCAATGCCGAAATGGGGGTAGGACCTTCCATGGAGTCCGGCAGCCACACATGCAGCGGGAACTGTGCCGACTTGCCCATGGCACCGATGAACAGGCATATGCAGATCACGGTCACAAGCATCCAGTTGGTGCCGGGAAGCAGCAGTTGTGCCAATTCTTCTTTTTTCGCAAACGCTTCCGTGTAGTTCAAGGTGCCTGCATAGGCGGCAATCAAGCCAATACCCAGGATGAAGCCAAAGTCGCCCACACGGTTGACCAAAAAGGCCTTCATATTGGCAAAAATAGCGGTAGGACGGTTGAACCAGAATCCAATCAGCAAATAGGACACCAAGCCCACTGCCTCCCAGCCAAAGAACAACTGCAGCATGTTGTTGCTCATCACCAGCATCAACATCGAGAAAGTAAACAGCGAAATGTAGGCAAAGAAACGGTTGTAGCCAGCGTCTTCTTCCATGTAGCCAATGGTATAGATGTGCACCATCAGCGACACAAAGGTCACCACACACATCATCATGGCAGTCAAGCCGTCCACCATGAAGCCAATCTCCATACGAAGACCGCCTACATCCATCCAGGTATAGAGCGTTTCATTGAACCGGGCTCCATCACTGACCACGCTATTGAGCGTCATGGCCGACAAAACGAAGGCAATAAAAACACCCAAAATGGTAAGTGTGTGACTCGCGCGTCGGCCAATCACGTTACCGCCAAAAGCAGTACCCAAAACACCGGCAAGCAAAGCGCCCGCCAAAGGTGCCAGCGGAACAGCCAGCAGAGTAGAAGCTGCGAGGGTTTGACTCATTTTTTATTAACCCTTGAGCGTATTGAGTTCATCCACATTGATGCTGGATTTATTACGAAACAGCAGCACCAAGATAGCCAAGCCAATCGCCGACTCGGCGGCCGCCACTGTGAGAATAAAGAACACAAATATCTGTCCCCGCATGTCGTTCAGGTAATACGAGAACGCCACAAAATTCATGTTCACGGCCAACAACATCAATTCAATCGCCATCAACAAGACGATCAGGTTCTTGCGGTTCAGAAAAATGCCTATAACAGACAAGGCAAACAAAATGGCTCCGAGTGAAAGAAAGTGTCCAAGCGTTAAGGTCATGCTTTTTTCTCCACAGCCACAGCCGCCGTAACAACCGGCGCAGCGCTCTCTACCGCAGGCTGGGTAACTTTCATTTTGATAATTTCCACGCGATCGCGTGCTTTGACGCGAACTTGATCCGATGGATTGGCGTGCTTGCTGTCTTTACGCTGGCGCAGAGTAAGTGCGATGGCAGCAACGATAGCCACCAACAAAATCACTGCGGCAATTTCAAGCGGATAGAGATACTCGGTGTACAGCAGCTTGCCCAGTTCCTTGGTGTTGGATACCTGGGCACCAATGTTCGCCCCCCCGGTAAGGACACGCGTTTCATCATTTGTGCGGAATCCCCCCATGAGCACCATTGCCATCTCCAGCGCAAGCAGAACCCCACCACCGGCTGCCAGCGGAAAGTGCTTCCAGAATCCCTGGCGCAATGCATCTACGTTGATATCCAACATCATCACAACGAACAAGAAGAGCACCATCACCGCGCCCACATACACCAGCACCAAGGTGATCGCCAGGAACTCTGCCTTGAGCAAAATCCATATAGCGGCAGCCTGGAAAAATGCCAGGACCAGGTACAGCGCTGCGTAGACAGGGTTGCGGGAGGTAATCACCCGAAACCCGGCGAACAGAAGCACTATCGCGAAGAGATAAAAAAGGCCTGTCTTAACGTCCATGGAGCGGTTCTTATTGTGTTGAGTCGGAGGCAACAGCCAGTAGCTGTGAGCGAGATCTAGCGGTATTTCGCATCTGCAGCACGTGCCGCTGCAATTTCTTTTTCGTAACGGTCGCCCACTGCCAGCAGCATGTCTTTGGTGAAGTACAGATCACCGCGCTGTTCGCCGTGGTACTCAAATACATGTGTCTCCACAATGGAGTCCACTGGGCAGCTTTCTTCGCAAAATCCGCAAAAAATACATTTGGTCAGGTCGATGTCATAGCGGCTGGTACGGCGTGAACCATCAGCCCGGACATCCGACTCAATCGTGATCGCCATGGCAGGGCATACGGCCTCGCACAGCTTGCAGGCGATGCAACGTTCTTCACCATTTTCATAGCGGCGCAACGCGTGCAGGCCTCGAAAACGTGGGGACAGCGGTGTTTTTTCTTCTGGAAACTGCACCGTAATCTTGCGCCGAAACGCGTGTTTACCGGTGAGCGCCAAGCCTTTGAACAACTCTGCCAACATAAAGCTGGAGAGAAAGTCTTTGAGCGAAAAGGCAGGAGTAGCCAATGTGGACATGAGTGACTCTCTTTACTTCCAGATATTAAAGGGGGTCTGCATCCAGCCACCCACCACCACCAGCCACACCAGGGTGACAGGGATAAAAATCTTCCAACCCAAACGCATGATCTGGTCATAGCGGAACCGTGGAAAACTCGCACGAACCCACAAGAACATGGTAACGACAGCGAACGTCTTGAAACCCAACCAGATCCATCCCGGCACCCAGTTAAACAGCACACTGTCAATCGGCGACAACCAGCCACCAAGGAACATGAGCACCGTCATGATCGATACGAGCCACATATTGGCGTATTCGGCCAAAAAGAACATCGCAAAGCTCATACCGGAATACTCAACCATGTGACCAGCAACAATCTCGGATTCGCCCTCCACCACGTCGAAAGGATGGCGGTTGGTTTCTGCAAGGCCAGAGATGAAATACACCAGGAACACAGGCAACAGAGGCAACCAGTTCCACGATAAGAAAATCAACCCTTTTTCAGCAAACATGCCCTTGGCTTGACCCATCACGATATCTGTCAGGTTCAGGCTGGCAGAGACCATCAACACAATCACCAGGCAAAAACCCATGGCGATTTCATAACTGACCATCTGCGCAGAAGCCCGCAAAGCGCCCAAGAAAGCGTATTTGGAATTGGAAGCCCAACCCGCAATGATGACCCCATAGACTTCCATTGAAGTAATCGCCATCAGGAACAGCAGACCCGCATTGATGTTAGAGAGTGCAATTTCAGGGCCAAAGGGAATCACCGCCCATGCTGCCAAAGCTGGCATGATGGTCATGATAGGTCCGAGAAAGAACAGCCCCTTGTTCGCCACAGTGGGGAGAATAATTTCTTTGGTAAGGAGCTTCAAAGCATCGGCAATAGGTTGCAGCAAACCCAAAGGACCGACACGGTTAGGTCCAATGCGGATCTGGGTCCAACCAATGGCTTTTCGCTCCCACAGCGTTAAGTAGGCCACGCAGCCCATCAACGGCAAAAGTACAAGCACTATCTTGATCAAGTTCCAGATAACGGGCCAAGCGCCGCCAGACCACCAGCTAGCACCGACTAAACCTTGTCCGAAGGCAAAAATTGCATCGATCATGCGCTCACCTCTTGGGTCGCATGGGCTTGGCGAGCATCTGCTGTCAACTGCAACGCGGTAGCACGGCGCACGATGCCATCCAACTGGTACAAACTAGCCACAACTGGCACCGCAAGCGCATGTACAGCCATATCAATGCTTGCTTGGGTCTTGTTGCTTAACCTTTCTGGAAGTAATTGCGTGGCACCTTCTGAAAAATCCGCCTGCAAAGTAGTCAAAACATCGTGCGACGACTCAAAGTCGAAACCGGGCAGACCCAACACATTGGCCAGCACACGCAGCACCTTCCAGGCAGGACGGGTATCAGCCAAGGGTTTTACAACCGCATGGAAACCCTGCACACGTCCTTCGGCATTGACAAAACTTCCAGAGGTTTCCGAAAATGGTGCGATTGGCAACAGCACATCACTGAAAGCCATGTTCGACTTGAACGGGCTCATGGTTACCACCATTTCAGCACGGCCTAAATTGTGCGCAGCACCAGCAACCGAATCAAATTCGGGTTCGTTGTTAAGAAGTAAAACCGCCTTGAGCCCACCTGCCAACATCTGACCAGCATTCAAGCCCCCCTGGCCTGGCTGGGCATGCGCCAGCTGCGCACCAACCGTATTGGCTGCCTCAGTCAGATAACCGACCGAAGCACCCGTTTGTTCGCCAATCCAGTTAGCCAATGCCAACAGACTTGAAGCTTGGGCGTGGTGCGCGGCCGCATTACCCAACAAAATCGCCTTACGCTCACCGCCCAGCAATGACTTGGCAATCGCTTTAGCCGACTCGGTGGCAGAACCTGCAATCGGCGCTACCGACGACGTGGCTTCCGCCACCGCAGCAGCGACATCAGCCAAAGACTGCAACCACTGGTCTGCCGGGCTTTGTACAAAGTTTGCGACAGGCATGGCCCAAGCATCGGCTTTGACAAGTTCCACTACAGAATTAATAGCACTTACCGCACAACCCTTGCGCGCTGCTTGCCGAATTCGCTGTGCAAACAAGGGATGGTCTTTGCGCAAATTCGAACCAACCACGAGCACACGCTGCAGTTGGCTTAAGGAAGCAATAGACGAACCCAGATAACGGACACCTTCAGCTTGAGGAAACTCGGCATTACGCAGCCGGTAGTCGATATTCTCACTACCCAGGCCACGCACCAGTGCTCCAGCCAAAGCCAACTCTTCCAGGGTGCTGTGCGGGCTGACCAAAGCACCAATGCTGGCAGCGCCATGCTGGCTCTTGATCTGCTTCAGACCATTCGCAATGTATTCAAGTGCGGTTTGCCAATCAACGGTTTTCCACTCGCCACCTTGCTTGAGCATGGGACTGGTCAAGCGCTCGGAACTGTTCAGAGCTTCGTAGGAAAAACGATCGCGGTCGGCAATCCAGCACTCATTCACCGCTTCGTTTTCAAGCGGCACAACGCGCATCACCTTGTTGTTTTTGACCTGAATAACCAAATTCGAACCGGTCGAGTCATGCGGACTGATGGACTTACGGCGCGACAGCTCCCAGGTGCGGGCGCTGTAACGGAAGGGCTTGCTGGTCAAAGCACCTACGGGGCAAATATCAATCATGTTGCCCGACAGCTCAGAGTCAATCGTTTCACCCAAAACCGTGGTGATTTCGGAGTGCTCGCCACGGTGAATCATGCCGAGTTCCATCACGCCCGCTACTTCTTGACCAAAGCGTACACAGCGCGTGCAATGTATGCAACGGCTCATTTCTTCCATGGACACCAGGGGACCCACGTCCTTGTGGAAAACCACCCGTTTCTCTTCTTCGTAGCGAGAAGAGGATCCACCGTAGCCCACGGCCAAATCCTGCAATTGGCATTCACCGCCTTGGTCGCAAATGGGGCAATCCAACGGGTGATTGATAAGCAAAAACTCCATCACCGACTGCTGCGCCTTGATGGCTTTTTCGCTCTTGGTGCGAACAATCATGCCTTGAGTTACAGGCGTAGCACACGCAGGCATGGGCTTCGGCGCCTTTTCCACATCCACCAGACACATACGGCAGTTGGCCGCAATGCTGAGCTTCTTGTGGTAACAAAAATGGGGAATATAGGTTCCCGCCTTTTCAGCCGCATGCATGATCATGCTGCCCTCAAGAATGTCTACCTTCTTACCGTCGAGTTCGATTTCTACCATGTGCTCTTACCTCAATCAGGCGTGCGCCGCAGCCTGGGGTTTTTTGTTCTGGATCAACGCCTCGAATTCAGGGCGGAAATGCTTGATCATGGCGCGCACCGGCATGGCCGCCGCGTCACCCAGCGCACAAATGGTGCGGCCTTGTATATTGTCTGCAACCGAGTTGAGCAAATCCAAATCTGTCGTGCGGCCTTCACCGCGCCAGATACGGTCAATCACCCGCCACATCCAACCGGTACCTTCACGGCAAGGCGTGCACTGTCCGCACGATTCGTGGGAGTAAAAGTAAGACAAGCGCAGCAGACTCTCGACCATATTGCGCGAATCGTCCATTACGATCACCGCCCCGGAACCCAGCATGGAACCGGCCTTGGCAATCGAGTCATAGTCCATGGTGCACTGCATCATGGTGTCAGCTGGCAGCACAGGGGCCGAGGAGCCGCCAGGGATCACTGCCTTAAGGGTGCGTCCGGTACGTACGCCACCGGCCAATTCGAGTAGCTTGGCAAAAGGGGTTCCCATGGGAATCTCATAGTTACCAGGTCGCTCCACGTCACCACTGACCGAGTAGATCTTGGTGCCGCCATTATTGGGCTTGCCGCATTCCAGATACGCCAACCCACCATTACGGATAATCCACGGCACCGCCGCGAAAGTTTCCGTATTGTTGATGGTGGTGGGTTTGCCATACA
Source organism: Rhodoferax sp. (assembly GCF_039922535.1). Lineage (GTDB taxonomy): Bacteria > Pseudomonadota > Gammaproteobacteria > Burkholderiales > Burkholderiaceae_C > Rhodoferax_B. The sequence continues at coordinate 10,008 of NZ_JBDTEM010000349.1, forward strand.
AACCAAAGCTTGCCGGGAATGGTGGCTTGAAACGCGGTTGGCCTTTTTTCCCTTCTAGCGATTCCAGCAAGGCAGTTTCTTCACCGCAGATGTAAGCACCAAAGCCATGGGATGCATGCAGTTGGAAAGAATAGTTGCTGCCTAGAATGTTGTTGCCCAACAAACCTGCTGCTCGGGCCTCTTCCAGCGCTTCTTCAAAGCGCTCGTATGTGCCAAAAATTTCGCCGTGGATGTAGTTGTAACCCACCGAAATGCCCATGGCATACGCAGCAATCGCCATACCTTCAATCACAATATGCGGGTTGTACTGCATGATGTCGCGGTCTTTGCACGTACCCGGCTCACCTTCGTCTGAATTGCAGACCAGGTACTTTTGACCAGGAAACTGGCGGGGCATGAAGCTCCACTTTAAGCCCGTGGGAAAGCCTGCGCCCCCCCGGCCACGCAATGCCGACTCTTTGACCGTTGCAATGACCTGGTCCTGGGTGAGTCCTTCACCTCCGTCTTTGGCCAAAATCTTGCGCAAGGCTTGGTAGCCACCGCGAGCTTCGTAATCTTTGAGATGCCAGTTCGTACCATCCAGATCTGCCATGATCTGCGGACTGATATGACGGCCATGGAAACTGGTTTGGACACCAGTCGCCTTGAATTGGGAAAGAATCTGTTCTGCTGACATTACTTAGCCTCCGCAGACGGGGTGCCAGATGCACGCAATCCGTCCACCAACTGGTCCAACTTGTCATTGCTCATAAAACTGCACATGGTGCGGTCATTCACCAGCATTACAGGAGAGTCCGCACATGCACCCAGGCACTCACTCTGCTGCAGGGTAAACAAGCCATCTGCCGTAGTTTCATTCATGGAAATGCCCAGCCTATGCTCAAGATGCTTCAAAGCCTTGGCACCGTCGCGCAGTTGGCATGGCAAATTGGTACAGACATTCAATTTGAAGCGCCCCATCGGCACCTGGTTGTACATGTTGTAGAAGGTCGTGACCTCATGCACCGCAATGGGTGGCATACCCAAGTATTCCGCAACGACGTTTTCACTTTCCGCACTCACGAACCCCAGCTCCTGCTGAACGATAGAGAGGCAGGCCATCACGGCAGATTGCTTTTGGTCAGTTGGAAACTTCGCCACTTCGCGGGCAAAACGGGCTTTAGTGGATTCAGAAATCATGCTCACATTACCTGTCAATTTCGCCAAACACGATGTCCATCGTGCCGATCACAGCAACCGCATCGGCAATCATGTGACCACGAGACAACTCATCCATCGCAGCCAAATGCGCAAAACCTGGAGCACGGATTTTCAGGCGGTAAGGCTTATTTGCGCCGTCACTCACAAGGTAAATACCAAATTCACCCTTAGGATGCTCAACCGCTGCATAGGCCTCGCCCAGCGGCACGTGAAAGCCCTCAGTGAAGAGCTTGAAATGGTGGATCAACTCCTCCATGTTAGCTTTCATGGATTCACGAGCGGGAGCGGCCACTTTATGGTTGTCGGTAATGACGGGGCCGGGATTCACACGTAGCCAATCAACACACTGTTTGATGATGCGGTTAGATTCACGCATTTCTTGCACACGGACCAAATAGCGATCGTAGCAATCACCGGTTTTACCCACCGGAATATCAAAATCCATCTTGTCGTAGGCATCGTAGGGCTGCTTCTTGCGCAGGTCCCAGGCAATACCCGAGCCACGCAGCATTGGCCCCGTGAAACCGAGATTCAGCGCCCGCTCGGGCGTAACCACGGCAATCCCTACGGTGCGCTGCTTCCAGATGCGGTTTTCCGTCAGCAAGGTCTCGTATTCGTCCACACACTTGGGAAAACGGGTAGAAAAATCATCGATGAAATCCAGCAAGCTGCCTTGGCGGTTTTCATTCAACTGCGCCATAGCTTTGGCGTTCTTGATCCTGCTGACCTTGTACTGCGGCATCGCATCGGGCAAATCACGGTACACGCCACCAGGACGGAAATACGCTGCGTGCATGCGGGCACCGCTCACCGCTTCGTACATGTCAAACAGATCTTCACGTTCACGGAAGCAATAGATCAAGACATTCATGGCACCGCAATCCAGCCCGTGCGCACCCAGCCACAACAAGTGGTTCAGCAGCCGGGTGATTTCGGCAAACATGACGCGGATGTACTGGGCACGCATGGGTACCTCAATACCCATCATCTTTTCGATGGCCAAGCAGTAAGCCTGCTCGTTGGCCATCATGGACACGTAATCCAGACGGTCCATGTAAGGTAATGACTGGATAAAAGTCTTGGTTTCAGCCAACTTTTCCGTAGCACGGTGCAGCAACCCAATGTGCGGATCCGCACGCTGAATTACTTCGCCATCCAGCTCCAGCACCAAGCGCAAAACACCGTGTGCAGCCGGATGCTGCGGCCCAAAATTGAGCGTGTAGTTTTTGATTTCAGCCATGAGACATCCTGCGCTTAATGCAGCCCCCCGTAATTATCTTCCCGGATGATGCGGGGCGTAATTTCACGCGGTTCAATCGATACCGGCTGGTAGACAACACGTTTTTGCTCAGGGTCATAACGCATTTCGACATGACCCGAAGTCGGAAAATCTTTGCGAAACGGGTGGCCAATGAACCCGTAGTCCGTCAGGATGCGGCGCAAGTCGTTGTGGCCTTCGAAGATGATTCCAAACAGGTCAAACGCTTCGCGCTCAAACCAGTTGGCTGCATTCCAGACACCATTGATCGAATCAACCACCGGAAAATCATCGTCCAGGCACAGCACTTTGAGTCGCACACGCTGGTTCAGACTGACCGACAGCAACTGCAACACGACGCCATAACGCGGGCCTTCGTAAGCTCCATCCTGAAACAACGAATAGTCCATGCCACACAAGTCAATCAACTGCTCGAACTTGCAGCCAGGTGCATCCCGCAAAAGCGTTGCAGCCGCCATGTAATCTGGCGCGCGCACAACCACTTCTACCTCACCCAAAGCCACGCTGATATGGCTTGCTTGGTTACCCAGAATCTGAACCAAAGTATCTTTTAAAGCTTCGGGATGGACAGCAAATACAGTCATCTCAAACCCTCGCAATCGTATTGGTGCGGCGGATCTTCTGCTGCAGCTGGATCACACCGTACAGCAAAGCCTCCGCCGTGGGTGGACAACCAGGCACGTACACATCCACAGGCACGATACGGTCGCAGCCGCGCACCACCGAGTAACTGTAGTGGTAGTAGCCACCACCATTGGCACACGAGCCCATGGACAACACCCAACGTGGCTCGGGCATCTGGTCATAAACTTTGCGCAAAGCCGGAGCCATTTTGTTGCACAACGTACCGGCCACGATCATCAAATCACTTTGGCGCGGACTGGGACGAAACAGCATACCGAAGCGATCCATATCGTAGCGCGCAGCGCCAGCATGCATCATCTCTACTGCGCAGCAGGCTAGGCCAAACGTCATAGGCCACAGTGACCCCGTCTTCGCCCAATTCACCACCGAGTCGTAAGACGTGGTGACAAACCCTTCTTTCATGACACCTTCAATCATCGTGCTACTCCCAGTCAAGGGCCCCTTTTTTCCACTCGTAGACAAAGCCTACAACAAGAATACCCAGAAAGAGAATAACGGCCCAGAAACCCACAACACCCACCTCTTTGAGCGCAACCGCCCACGGGAACAAGAATGCGATTTCCAAGTCGAACAATATAAAAAGAATAGCCACAAGATAGTAGCGCACGTCAAATTTCATGCGCGCATCTTCGAATGCCTCAAAGCCACATTCGTAAGGGGAGTTTTTGGCCGCATCGGGCCGGTTGGGGCCAAATATATGGCCGAGCACCTGGGGTGCTACGCCGACACCTATGCCGACTAAGATGAACAAAAGGACTGGGAGGTACTGATCTAAGTTCATCTTGAGGTTCTGATCACCGCTTGTGACTTACCGAACGCAGGTTCGACAAGTCTTTTTGTTGGTGCCGTCGGCGAGACTCGAACTCGCACAGCTTTCGCCACTACCCCCTCAAGATAGCGTGTCTACCAATTTCACCACGACGGCGGTTTTTTCTGTGCAGATGGCATGAGGAACCTTGCGGTTTGTGGCTTTCTGCACAGCTATGAATTTTACTCGATTACCCTGACGTTCTCAGGGTGACCGAGCAATTCAACCCATATTATTTAGTCGGAATTTGCCCTGCGCCAGATGCGGCTACTGCAGGTGCAGCGGGCACCACGCTAGGTGTGGAGCCAGGAATCTGCCCGGCTGCGCCCGAGGCGGCCATTTCAGGCGCAGTCACAGTCGCACGCTCCAAGACGCTGCCAGAACTCACAGTACGCGCGCCGTTAAAGTAGGCCAACGCCAAAGTGCAGGCAAAAAATACAGCCGCCAAAATACCGGTGGTACGTGACAAAAAGTTTGCGCTACCGCTGGCACCAAACAGGCTGCCCGAACTGCCACTACCAAAAGCCGCCCCCATGTCTGCACCCTTGCCGTGCTGGACCAAAATCAGGCCAATCATGCCGATGGCGGCCAGCATCTGGACAGCCAGAAGAAGGGTCAACAAAAAATTCATCTCAATACTCCTAAATCAAACTCGAAAATATGAATGTGATGCGTCCATGCGCCCTATTGGGCCGCCGACACAATCGCCAAAAAGTCTGCCGCCTTAAGCGACGCACCACCGACCAGGCCGCCATCAATATCCGCCTGGGCCAGCAATTGCGCAGCATTGGCCGCATTCATGCTGCCGCCGTACAAAATCTGAATCCGATCGGCCTGGTTGGTGGCCGCGTGGAGCTGGGCGCGCAGCAAAGCATGCACCTGCTGAGCCTGTTCAGGGGTGGCCGTCAGGCCAGTGCCAATCGCCCACACCGGCTCATAGGCCAGCACAATTTCACTGATGCAGTGCCCATTGGTATGCACCACAGCCGCCAGCTGGCGCTTCACCACTTCTTCGGTTTTGCCCGCTTCGCGCTCTGCCAAGGTTTCGCCTACGCAAACGATAGGCGTGATGCCTGCGGCCAGTGCGCTCTCGGTTTTCAAAGCCACGACTGCATCGGTCTCCCCATGGTATTGGCGGCGCTCCGAATGGCCAACGATGGCATAGCGCACGCCGAACTCCTTGAGCATGGCGGTTGAAACTTCGCCTGTGAATGCACCCACCGCATGCTGCGAAACGTCTTGCGCCCCTAAATCAATAGCACCAGACGCAAGTAGCGCCTGCGCCTGCGCCCAATATGGCGCGGAAACACAAACCGCCACGCCACAGTTCGACTGACCCACGCCCGCCAACAATGCTTGCAGCAAAGCTTGGTTGGCAGCCAAGCTGCCATTCATCTTCCAATTACCAACAATCAGTTTTTTCTTCATAGCATTACCATGTCAAAACGATTTTTCCAATGTTTGCACCCGACTCCATCAGAGCGTGCGCCTGGGCGGCACCGCTGAGTGCATCTGAGCCAGCATCCGCAGCAAATACCCGGCACACCACTGGCTTGATACGGGTATCCGCTAGCAAAGGCCAGACCTGCTGTTGCAAAGCCTGCGCAATCGCCGCCTTGAATGCCACAGAACGAACACGCAAGGTAGATCCGGTGACGGTCAAACGCTTGCGCATGACCAAACCCGCATGGACCTCACTATGGGTGCCTCCCTGCACTGCGATGATGACCAAGCGGCCATCTTCTGCCAGGCACTGGATATCGCGTGCCACATAACTACCTGCCACCATGTCGAGTACCACATCCACACCCGCTTGCTGGGTGATGCGCTGAACTTCGTCGACAAAGTCGTGGGTCTTGTAATTGATGGCGTAGTCCGCCCCCAAGGCAAGACAGGCTGCGCATTTTTCATCGCTACCTGCCGTCACCACCACTGTCGCACCCATGGCCTTAGCGAGTTGAATGGCGGTAATACCAATGCCACTGGAACCACCGTGCACCAACAAGGTCTCGCCTTTTTGCAAGCGCCCCCGGTCAAACACGTTGCTCCACACCGTGAAGAAGGTTTCGGGTAAGGATGCCGCTTCGATGTAGCTCAAACCCTGCGGAACAGGCAAACACTGGGCCACAGGAGCAACACACATTTGCGCATACCCGCCACCGGCGACCAAGGCACACACGCGATCACCCACCTGCAAACCAGCACTCGCCATCGCCTCGGCATCGCCCGACACCACCACGCCCGCAACCTCCAACCCTGGAATATCCGAAGCCCCCGCAGGCACAGGGTAGTTGCCCGTTCGCTGGAGCACGTCAGGCCGGTTCACACCACTGGCTGACACGCGAATCAGCAACTCACCCACGCCCGGCACGGGCACAGGACGATCTGCGACGCGCAGTACATCCGGCGCGCCATAAGCGGTGATTTCGATAGCTTTCATAGGTAGGAGGTATTCCATGCTTGCGGCTGCGTCACAGCAGCCGCTGAACGATGGATTTAGCGCTGGGCTTCCGGGTTGTACGCTGGGCGGTCCAGCAAGGCCTTCATGGACAGCTTGATACGGCCTTTTTCATCCGTCTCCATGACCTTGACCTTAACGATCTGGCCTTCGGTTAGGTAGTCAGAGACTTTTTCGACACGCTCGTGGGCGATCTGGCTGATGTGCAACAAACCGTCTTTGCCTGGCAGCAAGTTAACCAGTGCACCGAAGTCCAGAATCTTGGTAATCGGGCCTTCGTAGACCTTGCCAATTTCGACTTCAGCAGTGATCTGCTCGATACGGCGCTTGGCTTCTTCGGCCTTGGCGGGATCGCTCGAAGCGATGGTTATGGTGCCATCTTCTTCGATGTTGATCTGCGTGCCGGTTTCTTCGGTCAGCGCACGGATGACCGCGCCGCCCTTGCCGATCACGTCACGGATTTTGTCCGGATTGATCTTCATGGTGAACAGGCGGGGAGCGAAGGTGGACACTTCGGTCTTGGCTTCGGACATGGCTTCCATCATCTTGTCGAGGATGTGCAAGCGGGCTTCCTTGGCCTGGGCCAATGCGACCTGCATGATCTCTTTGGTGATGCCCTGGATTTTGATGTCCATTTGCAGCGCGGTAATACCGTTGGTGGTGCCGGCAACCTTGAAGTCCATGTCGCCCAGGTGGTCTTCGTCACCCAGAATGTCGGTCAGCACGGCGAAGCGATTGCCATCCTTGATCAGGCCCATGGCGATACCAGCCACGTGGGCCTTCATAGGCACGCCAGCGTCCATTAGCGACAGGCAGCCGCCGCAGACCGAAGCCATCGACGAAGAGCCATTCGACTCGGTGATTTCCGACACCACACGCATGGTGTAAGGGAAGTCTTCCTTGCTAGGCAAAACTGCAACCAAAGCGCGCTTGGCCAGACGGCCGTGGCCGATTTCGCGGCGCTTGGGTGTACCCACGCGGCCGGTTTCGCCGGTGGCGAACGGAGGCATGTTGTAGTGCAGCATGAAGCGGTCTTCGTACTCACCCGCCAGTGCATCGATACGCTGGGCATCGCGCTCAGTGCCCAGAGTGGTGACCACCAAAGCCTGGGTTTCGCCACGGGTGAACAGAGCCGAACCGTGGGTGCGGGGCAGCACGCTGTTGCGGATTTCAATGGCGCGCACCGTGCGGGTGTCGCGGCCGTCGATACGGGGCTCGCCTGCCAGGATCTGGCTACGCACGATCTTGGCTTCGATGTCGAACAGCATGCCTTCCACGGCCACATTGTCGAACGCAGCACCGTCGGCCTTCAAAGCAGCCATGACTTCTGCGTAAACAGCGCGACAGGCTTGGGTACGCGCTTGCTTGTTGCGGATCTGGTAAGCAGCTGCCAGCTTTTCTTCGGCCAATGCCACCACTTTGGCAATCAGCACTTCGTCTTTGGCAGGTGCAGTCCAGTCCCACACGGGCTTGCCAGCGTCGCGAACCAGTTCGTGGATGGCGTTGATGGCGATAACGCCTTGCTCGTGGCCAAATACCACGGCACCCAGCATGATTTCTTCGGATAGTTGCTGCGCTTCCGATTCCACCATCAGCACGGCGGTTTCAGTACCGGCCACCACCAAGTCCATGATGGAATCCTTGCGGGCGGTCTGGCCAGGGTTCAGCACGTATTCGCCATTGATGTAACCCACACGGGCCGCGCCAATCGGGCCGCTGAAGGGGATACCGCTAACCGACAAAGCGGCGCTGGTGGCGATAAGAGCGGCGATGTCGGCATCGACTTCCGGATTCAGCGACAGGGTGTGGATAACCACATGCACTTCGTTGAAGAAACCTTCGGGGAACAGCGGACGGATCGGACGGTCGATCAAGCGGCTGGTCAGCGTTTCAAATTCGCTGGGGCGGCCTTCGCGCTTGAAAAAGCTGCCGGGGATCTTGCCCGCGGCGTAGGTCTTTTCCAGGTAATCGACGGTCAGCGGGAAAAAGTCTTGGCCGGGTTTGCCGACAGTTTTAGCCACCACGGTCGCCAGCACCACGGTGCCGTCCATATCCAACAGCACAGCGCCGGTGGATTGGCGGGCCATTTCGCCGGTTTCCATGGTGACGGTGTTGGCGCCCCACTGGAAGGTCTTGCTTACTTTATTGAACATAGTCATTTTGGGTCTCCTGGGAGGGTTTGCAGTCCATCTACATCACGACGAGACTGGCGAGGGACAAAGAGGGTTCGGCCATACGATGCCATTCCATAAACCGCCAAGGGATGGCTTATGGAATGACACAGCGCGTACGGGGTAAATCGCCTCTCGACTGGAATAAGACTTGCGCGGCACCTGACTCGAGGCCCTTCGGGCCTTCAGGCGGGCGCTGCATAAGTCCTGGGAAAAACAAACAAAAACGCCTGAGCTAGTGAACTAACTCAGGCGCTTGTGCATTGGGAACTGGGATTACTTACGCAGGCCGAGTTTCGCGATCAGAGCGACATAACGCTCGTGGTCCTTGGAGTTCAGGTAGTCCAACAGCTTGCGGCGACGGCTCACCATACGCAGCAGACCGCGGCGACCGTGGTGGTCTTTGGCGTGCAGCTTGAAGTGGGGGGTGAGTTCGTTGATACGGGCGGTCAACAGTGCAACTTGCACTTCTGGGCTACCGGTGTCGGTTGCGCTGCGGGCATTGTCCTTGACGACTTCGGCCTTGATAGAGGATGCGATCATGTTTTATCCATTAAAAGTGACTTGCGTTGGCAGGGGAAATACCCACCAACGTGCGCTTTGCGGTGTGCAAAGCCTTGAAATTATAGCCTGGAACGGTTTAGCTCTCAGAGTTGGCGTGCGCTGAAGGTGTCGCAGGACTTCACTACGCCCGTCTGGTAGCCCGTGTTGAACCAGCGCTGGCGCTGGGCGCTGGTGCCGTGGGTGAAGCTGTCGGGCACCACTTCACCACCGCTGGCGCGCTGCAAAGCGTCATCACCAATCTTGGCGGCGGCGTTCATGGCCGACTCGATATCGCCGTTTTCCAGAATGTGACGCGCATTCTGCGCATGCTTGGCCCATAGACCGGCAAAACAGTCGGCCTGCAGTTCCAGTCGCACGCTCAAAGCGTTGTACTGGGTCTTGCTGACGCGGCTGCGCATGGCATCGACCTTTTCACTGATGCCCATCAGGTTTTGCACGTGGTGACCGACCTCGTGGGCAATCACGTACGCCTCGGCGAACTCGCCGGGAGCACCCAGCTGGTTTTTCAGCGTGTCATAAAAACCCAGGTCGATATAGACCTTTTGGTCGCCGGGGCAGTAAAACGGTCCCATCGCCGCCTGGCCTTGGCCGCACGCGGTGCGGGTAGCGCCACGGAACAGCACCAGCGTCGGGTCTTTGTAGGTACCACCGGCCTTGGCGAACACATCGGTCCAGACATCTTCGGTATCGGCCAGCACGGTGGACACAAATTTGGCCAGTGGGTCGTCCTTGGGTGGCCGGTGCGCGGGTGCCTGCTGCTGTTGCACCTGGGGGGCGCTACCGCCACTCATCAGGCTGATGATGGTCATGGGGTTGATGCCGAATATCCAGCCACCCACCAAAGCAATCACGATGGTGCCGATACCAATGCTGCGCCCGCCCATGATGCCGCCACCCGACGAACCACCGCCGTCGTCATCCCGCCGGTCTTCCACATTGCTGGACTCGCGATTGCCTTCCCATTTCATAGCCACACTCCCATTGATCTAGTCCGGCATGGTACAGCGCCACCAAAACACACAAAATGTCACATTTGAGCAGGTGGGCGGTGTAGGATTCTGCAAGCCACCGACCCGCGTGTTGTATGGGTTCGGGCTGGCATTCGGAACACACTGTATGAAAATGCTGGGCTTCGCCGAAAAACCCACCGTGCTGGTGGTGGACGACACTGCCGACAACCTGACCCTGATGGCGGCGCTGCTCAAGGACACCTACCGTGTCAAGGTAGTTAACCACGGCGAAAAAGGGCTGGCCGTAGCGGCATCCAGCACGCCGCCCGACCTGATTTTGCTCGACATCATGATGCCGCAGATTGACGGCTACGAGGTCTGCCGCCGCCTCAAGGCCAATCCGGCCACTCGCGACATTCCGGTGATCTTTCTCACCGCCAAATCCGACAACGAAGCCGAGGAAAAAGGCTTTGAGCTGGGCGCGGTGGACTACATCACCAAGCCGATTTGCCCGCCGATTCTGCTGGCCCGGGTGCACAACCACATCGCCCTGAACGTGCGCACGGCGATGCTGCATTCGCTGTCCAACAAGCTGTCGCGCTACCTCTCGCCCCAGGTCTACAAAACGATTTTCGAGGGCGACCAGGACGTGTCCATCCAGGCGGTACGCAAGAAGCTCACCATCTTCTTCTCAGATATCAAAGATTTCACCAAGACCTCGGAAGGCATGCAACCCGAGGACCTGACCTACTTTTTGAACAGCTACTTCTCGGAAATGTCGAAGATTGCGCTGGAATTTGGTGCCACCATCGACAAATTCGTCGGCGACGCCATCTTGGTCTTTTTTGGTGACCCCGAGACCCGTGGCGTACAGGAAGATGCCTTGCAGTGCGTGCGCATGGCCGTGGCGATGCAGCGGCGCATGCACCAGTTGCGCGAAATCTGGCGCGACAAGGGCGACCGCCAGCCCTTCCACATCCGCATCGGCATCAATACCGGGTTTTGCCATGTGGGCAACTTTGGCAGTGACCAGCGCATGGACTACACCGTGATCGGCAGCGAGGTGAACTTGGCCGCCCGGCTGGAACAAAACGGCGAACCCGACGGCATCATCATGTCGTACGAAACCTATGCGCTGGTGAAAGACGAGTTTGATGCCCACGAGCGTGAACCCCTGATGGCCAAGGGCGTGTCGCGTGAAATCCGCTGCTTTGTGCTGCGCGACATCCACGCGCCCGATGCCGCCACCACCCTCAATCAGCGCTACCCCGGCCTGCGCCTGTCGGTAGACCTGGACAAGCTCAGCGACGAAAACCGCAGCCGGGCCGTGGCCGACCTGCAAAAGGTCATCGACAGCATCCAGACCACGCCGAAGTAAATGCTATCTAAAAAATAGCTGCCTGCGCAGGTGGCGTCTGCGCCAGAGGCCTAAAAAGCATTCAATTAATTGTCCAGCTTAGGGTCCAGCGCATCGCGCAGTCCATCGCCCAGCAAGTTGAAGGCCAGCACGGTGAAGAAGATGGCCAGGCTGGGGAAGAGCGCGATATGCGGCGCGCTCATCATGTCGGCGCGGGCTTCGTTCAGCATGGCGCCCCACTCCGGCGTGGGCGGCTGCGCGCCCAGGCCTAGAAAGGACAGGCTGGCGGCCGTGATGATAGAGGTGCCGATGCGCATGGTGAAGTACACCACCACCGAGGAAATGGTGGCCGGAAAAATGTGCCGGGTGAGAATGGTCCAGTCGGACGCGCCAATCGAGCGCACGGCTTCGATGTAGGTCAGGTTCTTCACCACCAGGGTGTTGCCACGCACCAGCCGGGCAAAAGCCGGCACGCTGAACACCGCCACGGCAAAAATCACGTTGGCCATGCCGTTACCCAGAATGGCCACGATGCCAATGGCCAGCAAAATGCCGGGAAACGCAAACAGCACGTCCGAGATACGCATCACGATGCGGTCCCACCAGCCCTCGTAATAGCCGGCCAGCAGGCCCAGCACGGTGCCGATCACCGCACCCACTGCCACCGAGATAAAGCCCGCCGCCAGCGAAATGCGCGCACCCATCAGGATGCGGCTGAAGATGTCACGGCCCAGGGCATCCACGCCGAACCAGTGCGCGGCCGACGGCGAAGCATTCAGTGCGTCGTAGTCAAAGAAATTCTCGGCATCAAAGGGCACCAGCCACGGCGCGGCCACCGCCACCACGACCAGCAGCAACACAAACAACCCGGCGACCAAGGCGACATGCTGGCTTTTGAACTTGCGCCAAAACTCGCTCCAGGGCGTGCGCACCTTTTCCATAGTCAAAATAGGCTCTGGCGCAGGTTCTATATGCATAAGCAGCTATTTTATTTGTAGCGAATGGTGGGATTGATGACGGCGTACAGCACATCGACCACCAGGTTGATCAAGATGAATTCCAGCGAAAACAGCAGCACCTCGGCCTGGATCACCGGGAAGTCGCGCATTTCCACCGCGTCCACCAGCAGGCGGCCCATGCCCGGCCAGTTGAACACCTTCTCCACCACGATGGAGCCCCCCAGCAAGAAGCCAAATTGCAACCCCATCATGGTGACCACCGGGATCAGCGCATTGCGCAGGCCGTGCTTGAGCACCACGACCAACTCGTTCAGTCCCTTGGCGCGGGCGGTGCGCACGTAGTCTTCTTTCAGGATGTCGATAAAGGACGAGCGGGTAAACCGCGCCATCACCGCGGCCACACCCGCCCCCAGAGTGAGCGACGGCAGCACGTAATGTTTCCAGGTATCTGCCCCCACCGTAGGCAGCCAACCCAGTTGCACCGAAAACACCTCCATCAGCACCATGCCCAAGGCGAACGACGGGAAGGAGATGCCGGTGATCGCCAGCGTCATGCCCAGGCGGTCGGGCCATTGGTTGCGCCACACGGCAGACACCGTACCAATCACCAGCCCCAGCAGCACCGACCAGCCCATCGCCGCCACGGTGAGCCAAAAGGTGGGCATGAAGCGCTCGGCGATCTCGGTGGACACGGGGCGTTTGCTGCGCAGCGACTGCCCAAAATCACCTTGCACCGCATGGCTGATGAAGCGCCAAAACTGCTGGTGCATCGGCTGATCCAGCCCCAGGTCGTGGCGGATAGTCTGCACGGTTTCAAAATCCGCATCCTGCCCTGCCGCCAGCCGCGCCGGGTCGCCCGGCAGCAGGTGGACGAACAGAAACACCAGCCCCGCCACGATCAGCAAGGTGGGCAGCAGGCCCAGCAGGCGCTTGAGGATGTAATTCAGCATGCGGGCCGAGGGCTACTTCAGTTCGATTTCATCAAAGTTGAACGACTGGTCGGGCATCACGTAAAAGCCGCTGAAGTTCTTGGTACGGGCCGACACCAGTTGCAGCGTGGCCAGGTTGATCCAGGGCGCGTCTTTCCAGATCTGCTGCTGCACTTCGCTGTAAATCTGCGCTTTGGCCGCTGGATTGACCTCTACCAAGGCTTTGGCGATACCTGCATCGACCGCTGCGTTCTTGTAGTAACCGGTGTTGTAAGACTTGGGCGGAAAGGACTCCGAGGCCAACAAGGGGCGCAAAGCCCAGTCGGCCTCGCCGGTGGAGGCCGACCAGCCGATGTACAGCATGCGCATCGGGGCCGTGGCCGGATCTTGCCAGCTCTCGACCTTTTCCACCCGCTGGCCGGACTCCAGCGCCTGCACCTGTACGTTGACGCTGATCACCCGCAGCTGCTGCTGGATGAACTGGATGGCTTTTTGCGAGGTGGTGTCGGTAAAGGCCGACCACAAGGTGCTGTCAAAGCCGTTCGGGTAACCAGCCTCTTTCAGCAGCTCGCGGGCTTTCACCGGGTTGTACGGCCAGGGGCCCAGCTTGGTAGAGAACTGCACGTCCTTGGGGATCACGCCTTCGGCCGGAATGGCGTAGCCGCCGTAGACCACTTTGATCAGCGCGTCTTTGTTGATGGCGTAGTTCAGCGCTACACGGACCTTGGGGTTGTCAAACGGCTTTTGCAGGGTGTTCAAGGCCACAAAGCGGTGCACGATAGACGGCGATACCGTGATCTCCAGATTCGGCTTGCCTTTAAGCAGCGCGACCTGCTCGGCCGGCACCGGGTAGGTGAAGTTGGCCTCGCCGGTTTGCATGATGGCGCTGCGCGAGTTGTTGTCTACCACCGGGCGCCAGGTGATGCTGTCCACCTTGGGGTAGCCCTTGCGCCAGTACCCGGCAAATTTTTCGCCCTTCACATAGTCGGTCTGTTTCCATTCCACAAACTTGAACGGGCCGGTGCCCACCGGGTGCTGGCCAATGTCTTTGCCGTATTTGGCAAGGGCGGCGGGCGAAATGATCACCGCCGACGGATGGGCCAGCGAATTGATGAAGGGCGAAAACGGCTCTTTCAGCGTGAAGCGCACGGTGTTGGCATCCACCGCCTCGGTCTTGGCGATGTTCTTGTACAAGGTGTAGCGCTTGAGCTTGTTGTCGGGGTTGGTGACGCGGTCAAAGTTGAGCTTGACGGCCTCGGCGTTGAAGTCGGTGCCGTCCTGGAACTTGATGCCCTTCTTCAGCACAAAGGTGTAGACCAAGCCGTCTTTGCTGGCCTTGTAGCTATCGGCCAGCACCGGCACCATTTTCATGTTCTTGTCGAAACCCAGCAGCCCCTGGTAGAAAGATTTGGCCACCGCCTGGGAGATGGTGTCGTTGGCATCATATGGGTCCAGCGTGGTGAACGTGCGGTCCACGGCGATCACCGCATCCTTCGCGGCATAGGCATGGGACATAAACGCGGCCGACAAGGCCAGGGCAATAGACAACTTGGTCAGATGGGGTCGCATGCAAGAGCTCCAGTGAGGTTAAAAAGTCCCGATAGTCGGGGAGCAGAAACTAGTAAAGACCCCCTACCGCATGGCGCGCCACGAAGTGGCCGGGGCCGACCTCGACCAGCGGAGCCACTTGCGGCAAGTCGTCCAGGGCGCGGATCGGGCTGGGGATGTCGCCCGTCAGCAGTTCACGTCGATTGTGGCGGCGGGCCGGGTCGGCCACCGGCACGGCGGCCATCAGACGGCGGGTGTAGGCGTGCTGCGGATTCTCGAATACCGCGCGGCGCGGGCCGATCTCGACAATCTGGCCCAGGTACATCACCGCTACCCGGTGGCTGATGCGCTCCACCACCGCCATGTCGTGCGAAATGAACAAAAAGGCGATGCCTGATTCGCGCTGCAAGTCCAACATCAGATTGACGATCTGCGCACGGATGGACACGTCCAGCGCCGAGACCGCCTCGTCGGCCACCACCACCTTGGGGTTCAGCGCCAGCGCCCGGGCAATCGCAATCCGCTGGCGCTGGCCACCCGAGAATTCGTGCGGATAGCGCTGGGCGGCATGGGCGGGCATGCCGACACGGTAGAGCAAAGCGGCCACGCGTTTCTCGGCTTCCGCGCCTTTGGCCACACCGTGCACCAGCAAGGGCTCCATGATGGCGAAGCCCACCGTCAAACGCGGGTCCAGCGAGGCAAAAGGGTCCTGAAAAATAAACTGCACATCGCGGCGCAGGGTTTGCAAGGCCTGGCCTTTTAACGGTGCAATCGCCCGCCCATTCACGTCCACACTGCCCGCATGGAACTCCACCAGCCGCGCTAGCGAGCGCCCGGTGGTGGATTTGCCGCAGCCCGACTCGCCTACCAGGGCCAGCGTCTCGCCGCGTTGCAGGCTAAAACTGACTTGCTCTACCGCATACACCTGGCGGGTCACACGGCCCAGCAGACCGGTGCGCACCGGAAACCGGGTGGTGAGCTTATGCACCTTCAACACCGGCGGCATGTCGTACTGGACGGTATCGCGCTCCGGCCACACCACCGCATCCGGCGCAGCCAGAAGCGGGAATTTGGCCGGTCCGTCGGTGCCTTGCATGGCTCCCAGCGTGGGCACGGCCGCCAGCAGCGCGCGGGTGTAGGGGTGCTGCGGGGCGGCAAACAGGCGCGCGCAGTCACCTTCTTCCACCTTGTCGCCGCGCAGCATGACCAGCACGCGGTCGGCCATCTCGGCCACCACGCCCATGTCGTGGGTGATGAATACCACGCCCATCTGCATCTCGTCCTGCAGCAGGCGGATGAGCGACAGCACCTGGGCCTGGATGGTCACGTCCAGCGCAGTCGTGGGCTCGTCGGCAATCAACAGGCGGGGCTTGCACGCCAAGGCCATGGCAATCATCACCCGCTGGCGCATGCCGCCCGAGAGCTGGTGCGGATAGCGGTCCAGCACATTCCGGGCCTCAGGAATGCGCACCAGGTCCAGCATGCGAAGCGCCTCGGCACGGGCGGCTGCGTGGCCCAGATGCTGGTGCAGCCGGATGGATTCGGCAATTTGCTCGCCCACGGCAAACACCGGGTTCAGCGAGGTCATGGGTTCCTGGAACACCATGGCCATTTCGGCCCCGCGGATGCCGCGCATGGTGGCAGGGCTGGCCTGCGCCAGGTCCAGCGTGCTGCCGTCGCGTCGGTGGAATTGGATGCTGCCACGGGTGATGCGCCCGCCGCCGTTTTCCACCAGCCGCATCAGCGCCAGGGACGATACCGACTTGCCCGAACCCGATTCGCCCACAATCGCCAGCGTTTCGCCCGCGTTGACGTGGAACGACAGGTCGCGCACGGCATCGACCACCCGCTCCTTGGTTTCAAACCGCACGCTCAGGTGCTGCACGTCCAGTACCCGCCGGGCCCCCTCCCCTGGCGCAGCGCTCACGCAGGGGCTCCGAGGCTGGCGCGCAAGACGACCGGTTTGGGCTGCACGGCCCGGGCAGGCCGCACAGGTCTAGCCGGTTTGGGTGGCAAGCTGGTGCTGCTCCAAACCTGGGCACCTTCGACAAATACCTTGAGTTCGCCCGGGGCGAAGCGGTCCCAGGGCTCGTCGGCGGTCAGCGGCTGGGTGGCCACCAGCACCATGCGGTCGCTTTCGCTATTGGCCTGGCGCAGGTCCAGCGTCATGTCGCAGTCGATCAAACGGGCGGTCTGGAACGGGTGCTGGCGCGATACCCAGCTCAGATCGGTCGAGCAATGCGCGTACATGGCCTCGCCGTTGGACAGCAAAAAGTTAAACGTGCCGTGGCTGGCGATGCGGCGCGACAGCTCGGCCAGCACCGGTGCCACCTGCTTCCAGCTCGGCGGGCAGGCACCGCGAAAGGCGCTGCGCAGCTCTTGCAGCATCCAGCAAAAGGCTTTTTCGCTGTCGGTGGTACCCACCGGCAGGTAGTTGCCGCGCAGGTTGGGGTGGTAATTTTTGAGGTCGCCGTTGTGGCAAAACACCCAGTGTTGGCCCAGCCATTCGCGCTGGAACGGGTGGCAGTTGGACAAAGTGACCGCGCCCTGGGTGGCTTTGCGGATATGCGCCAACACCGACTTGGACTTGATCGGGTAGCTACGCACAAAGTCAGCCAGAGCCGAGTCGCTGGCCCGCCCGTCGTCGATAAATACCCGGCAGCCGGTGCGCTCGTGGAAGGCAATGCCCCAGCCGTCAGCATGTTCGCCGGTCTGCCCACCGCGGGCAGAAAAGCCCGCAAACGAGAAGTTGATGCTGGCGCTACTGTTGCAGTTCATGGCGAGCATTTGGCACATGGTGATTTCCTATGGAGTCGCCTACTCTTAACGCAAGAACCAGGCCCTCGCCGACATCAGGCGCGCGGCAAAGTTACGCCGACCTGGCCCTGGTATTTGCCGCCACGGTCTTTGTAGCTCACCTCGCAGACCTCGTCGCTTTCAAAGAACAGCACCTGGGCGCAGCCTTCCCCGGCGTAGATCTTGGCGGGCAGCGGCGTGGTGTTGCTGAATTCCAGGGTCACGTAGCCTTCCCACTCGGGCTCGAACGGGGTCACGTTGACGATGATGCCGCAGCGGGCGTAGGTGCTTTTGCCCAGGCAGATGGTCAGCACATTGCGCGGGATGCGGAAGTATTCGACCGTGCGGGCCAGCGCAAAGCTGTTCGGCGGAATGATGCAGCTGTCGCCCGAGAAGTCGACAAAGCTCTTTTCGTCGAAGTTCTTGGGATCGACCACGGTGCTGTGGATGTTGGTGAAAACCTTGAATTCGGGCGCGCAACGGATATCGTAGCCGTAGCTGCTGGTGCCGTAGCTGATGATCTTGTTGCCGTCGCGTTGGCGGATCTGGCCGGGCTCAAACGGCTCGATCATCCCGGTTTGCTCGGCCATGCGGCGAATCCACTTGTCGCTTTTGATAGTCATTGGGCACTCTTTGAGGTTGGCCGAGATTGTACCGCGCAGACATGCACATCGCTACCAAAGTAATAGCTATATGCACATGCCTTACATGCGCTAACGGTCTATTTGGCTTGAGAAATGACCGTACGCTCCACCGCCCGGTCGTCGGCCAGGACGATCAGGCTGAACAGCAGCTCGTCCAAGCTCTGTGCCCGCGCCGTCTTGCGTGCCAGCAAGGGCGTGGCCTGCGGGTTCAGCACCAAAAAGTCGGCCTCGCAGCCCACCGCCAGGTTGCCCACCACGCCGCCCAGGCCCAGCGCGGCGGCGGCACCTGCCGTGTGCTGCCACCACAGGTTTTGCGGGTTCAGCGACAGGCCGGGTTTGGTCTGGCCTTCACGCCCCACGTAGTAGGCCGCGCGCATGGTGTGGAAGGGGCTGAAGCTGGTGCCGCCACCCACATCGCTGGCCAGGCCGTAGCCAAAACCGATGCGGTCGGCACCTTCGTAGTCAAAAAATCCGCTGCCCAAAAACAAGTTGCTGGTCGGGCTGATGGCGGCCACAGTGCCGCTGTCGCGCATCAGGGCGCGGTCCACATCGTCGAAATGGATACAGTGGGCGTACACGGCGCGCGGGCGCAGCAGGCCGAAATCTTCGTAGACGCTGAGGTAGCTGCGCGCAGCCGGATAAAGATCGCGCACCCAGGCGATCTCGCCCAGGTTCTCGGCCACGTGGGACTGCACCCACACATCGGGGTACTTGCTCGCCAAGACACCGGCACCGCGCAACTGGGCGGCGCTGCTGGTGGGCACAAAGCGCGGCGTAATGGCGTAGCCCAGGCGGTCTACGCCGTGCCAGCGCCGGATCAGCGCCTCGGTGTCGAGCAGGCTTTGCTCGGTGTCGTCGCGCACCCCGTCGGGGGAGTTCTGGTCTTGCAGCACCTTGCCAGTGATCAGACGCATGTGGTTTTTCTGTGCCTCGCTGAACAACGCATTCACCGATGTCGGGTGCGAGGTGGCAAAGGCCAACGCCGTGGTTAGGCCATTGCGCAGCAGCTCTGCTATAAAAAAACTAGCTACTTCCGCAGCATGCTCTTGCGCTGAGAACTGTTTTTCTGCGGGAAAAGTGTAGTTCTCTAGCCAAGGCAGCAGACCGTCGGCGGGCGACCCGATGATGTCGGTCTGTGGGTAGTGGATGTGCATGTCCACAAAGCCCGGTGCCAATATGCGGCCCGGCAGGTGTTCCACCGGCAGACCGGGGTATTTGGGGCCCAGCGTGCGGTACGGGCCGACGGCCTGCACCCGTTGGGTGCCCGACGCATCAGGACCGACCACCAACAGCCCGTCTTCGTCAAAAATAGCCGAGTGGTCGGGGGCGAAACGGAGAATTGCGGCGCGGTAAGCTTTCATAGGGCGATAGCTTACGCATAATTCGGACCATTTCTCACCAGGAATTACGCAAGCACCTCTGTGCGCCCAGAGGGCGACACAGGGGGCGCTGCGTAAGCCCCAATCACTTCTACCTACATGACTGCCCTGCCGCCGATTTCCGCCACGCCCACCCAAGCCGACTGGACCACCGTCCTGGCCAGCCCACCTGCACTTGCCGTACCCTGGGTGCAAACCGCCGCCGCACAGGGCAACGCGGACGCGCAAGCCGTGCTGGGCCAGTGGCTGCTGGACGGCCACGGCATGCCGTGCCATCCCGCCCAGGCCTTGCACTGGTTTCTGCAAGCCGCCGAACAAAGCCACGCCATGGGCATGAACATGGCCGGGCGCTGCCTGGAAAACGGCTGGGGCGCACCCATTGACCTGTTTGCCGCCGTGGCCTGGTACAAAAAAGCCGCCAGCCTGGGCCTGGATGTCGGCCTGTACAACCTGGCCAACCAGCTCGCCGAAGGCAAAAGCGTGCCGCAAGACCACGCCGCCGCGCTGCAGTTGTACCGCCAGGCCGCCGACCAGGGCCACGCCAAATCCATGACCAAAATCGGCCGCTACTACGAGAACGGGCAGGTGGTAGAGAAAGACGAGGAAGCCGCCTTCTTCTGCTACCAGGAAGGGGCCCAGGGCGGTGACTTTCGTGGCCAGTTCAACTACGCGGGCATGCTGGCCGCCCGCGGACGGTTGCCGGAAGCACTGGAGTGGCTGCAAAAAGTACCATTGACCGCTACCCCAGCGTATCTGCGCAAAGTGGGCACGGTGCTGCTGGGGTCGGGCCACCCGGAGTTTCGGCGCGTGGGCCAGCAGATGCTGGACAAGCTGACCTAACACGCACCGTCAGCGCATCTCGCTGGGCGCGTGCCCGGTCCAGGTTTTGAACGCGCGCGAAAAGCTCTTTTCGTTCAAAAAGCCTACCGTGTGCGCAATCTGCTTCACCGGCCAGTCGGTACGGTGCAGCAGGTCCAGAGCGACTTCACGCCGCACCTCGTCGCGCAGCGCCTGCAGCGACACGCCCTCCAACTGCAACTGCCGGTGCAGGCTGCGGGTGGACACGCCCAGCGCCATGGCCAGCGCCTCGGCATTGCGCAGCTCACCCGAGCGGGTGCGCAACAGCGCGCGCACGCTTTGTTGCAGCAGCCGGTCGTGCCGGTACTGCAGCACGGTCAGCGGCAGTGCCCGCTCCAGCATGGCCTGCAGGGCGGATTCGTCGCGGCGCAAGGCCAGGCCCAGATAGCGGGCATCGAAGCGAAAACCCGCCTGCGGCGCGTTGAACACCGTCGGCCCCGGAAAAATCAGCGGGTACACCTGCCCGTGCGCAGGCTCGGGAAACGGGAAAGTGACCCCGCGCAGCGGAATGCGCGAGTCGATCGCCCAGCAGGCGTAGCCGTGCAGGTAGCGCAGGATGGTGACCAGGCAAAACTCGCGCAAGGCGCCAAACGTTTGCTGTTCGGTCAGCGTCACGACGGCCTCATCCCCCTCTATGCGCAGCGCCAGCACCAGGTCGTCCGTCAGCAATCGGTGGTGGCGGCACCAGCGCTTGATCGCCACACCCAAGTTAGGTGCACCCAAGGATGCCCGGCACAGCATGCCGTAACTGCCCCAGGGCAGCTTGCGCGAGAACCAACCCAGGGCTTCGTCGTCCAGTGCACGCATGGCGGCATTGCACAACGTCTCCATCTGCGCTGCGGTGATGCAGGCCAATGGATCAGTCAACAGGGCTGGCGTAATTTGTGCAGCCTGCAAGGCCGGGCCGGGGTCTTGGCGATAGCGCTCGTAGGCCAGCAGAACCGCTTTGACAAAGGCGATGGGTGTTGCCGCACGGGGCGGTGCTGGTGTCGGTAAAGCCATGGTCAAAGCTTAGTTTTATTTGGCACGATTTGCAACCAGATTGGCGCACTTTGCGCGCTTAGGACGGCCACACTGGCATGAAATAGGAGACAACCCATGGCCCATCTGCCCACTTTGGCATTCCACCTTGGCGACACCATCAACATGCTGCGCGACACCGTGCAAAGCTTTGCCACCGCCGAGATTGCCCCGCGCGCCGCCGCCATAGACCACGACAACCAGTTCCCCGCCGACCTGTGGAAAAAGCTGGGCAGCCTGGGCCTGCACGGCATGACCGTGTCGGAGGAATACGGCGGCACCGAGATGGGCTATTTGGCCCACATGGTGGCCATGGAAGAGGTATCGCGCGCTTCTGCCTCGGTGGGCCTGAGCTACGGCGCGCATTCCAACCTGTGCGTCAACCAGTTGCACCGCAACGGCAGCCAAGCCCAAAAAGACCGCTATCTACCCAAGCTGGTCAGCGGCGACCACGTAGGTGCCCTGGCCATGAGCGAGCCCAATGCGGGCTCGGACGTGGTCAGCATGAAATTACGCGCCGACAGACAAGGCGACCGCTATCTGCTCAACGGCTCCAAGATGTGGATCACCAACGGCGGCGACGCCGACACGCTGGTCGTCTATGCCAAGACCGACCTCCACGCGGGTGCCAAAGGCATGACCGCCTTCATCGTCGAAAAAAGCTTCAAAGGCCTCAGTTTCGGCACCAAGCTGGACAAGCTGGGGATGCGCGGCTCCAACACCTACCCGGTGTTTTTCGAAGACTGCGAAGTGCCTGCCGACAACGTGCTGGGCGGCGTGGGCCAGGGCGTCAAAGTGCTGATGTCGGGCCTGGACTACGAGCGCACCGTACTCTGCGGCGGCCCTTTAGGCATCATGGCGGCCTGCATGGACGTGGTGCTGCCCTATGTGCACGACCGCAAGCAGTTCGGCCAAAGCATTGGCGAATTTCAGTTGATGCAGGGCAAGCTGGCCGACATGTACACCACCTGGCAGGCCTGCCGCGCTTACGGCTATGCCGTGGCGGCGGCCTGCGACCGGGCCGACCACACCCGCACGCTGCGCAAGGATGCCGCCGGGGCCATCCTGTACCTGGCCGAAAAAGCCACCTGGATGGCGGGCGAGGCGATCCAGATCCTGGGCGGTAACGGCTATACCAACGAATACCCCACACCCCGCCTGTGGCGCGATGCCAAGCTGTACGAAATCGGTGCGGGCACCAGCGAAATCCGCCGCATGCTGGTTGGCCGCGAGCTGTTTGCAGAAACCATGTGAGGCTTGACACCATGGCACCCACCCCTAGCTACGCCCAAGGCAGCACCGAGGTACCACTGATCGCGCAGACGCTCGGCGCTTTCTTCGACGACATGGTCGCCAGGCAGCCCGGGCGCGAGGCGTTGGTGAGCCGGCACGAAGGCCGCCGCCTCAGCTACCGCGAACTGCAGACTGCATCGAACCGCCTCGCCAGCGCACTGCTGAACCTGGGCCTGGTGCCCGGCGACCGCGTCGGCATCTGGTCGCACAACAACGTGGCCTGGGTGCTGGTACAGATCGCCACCGCCAAGGTCGGCATCATCCTGGTCAACATCAACCCGGCGTACCGCACCTCAGAGCTCGAATACGTGCTCAACAAGGCGGGCATCAAAGCGCTGGTGACGATGGCCCGCTTCAAGACCAGCGACTACCTGGGCATGCTGCGCGAACTGGGGCCTGATCGCCTGCCGCTACTGCGCCACGTCGCGTGGATAGACCGTGAAGCTGAGGCCAATCCGACCGAAATGCCGCCCGACCTGCAGCCCGGAATACAGCGTTTTTCGGCGCTGCTGGCCAGCGGCAACCCCGACGACCCGCGCATCCTGCAGATCGGTAGCACCGTCAAGGCGACCGACCCGGTCAACATCCAGTTCACCAGCGGCACCACGGGCTTTCCGAAGGGTGCCACGCTGACGCACCGCAACATTCTCAACAACGGCTTCTTCATCGGCGAATGCATGCAGCTCACGCC
>NZ_JBDTEM010000350.1:0-3599 GCF_039922535.1 Rhodoferax sp.
CTCTCAAAATGAAGCCAAGACTCTTCGGCCATAAGTGCTTCCACGCGAAAACGTGCTGTAACCCCCAAAGCGGGCAGTAATGCACCGTAGTCTTTAGGAATAAACATGGCTTTCCCGCCACGGTCCTCATAGTCGCGCATGGGCTGCTGGCTCAAAGCAGTACATAAGGCTAGCGTGGTATTACTGTCTGCTAAAGCTAGCGCCTTACCAATCAAACGGTCATGCGCTTGATAGCCAAACCGGATAGCTTGGCCATAGGTGTCAAGCTCGGTTTGGGAGGGTTTCAATTTGAATATAGACGGATCATGGTGTGCCCAGTACTTGTGCTGGTAATGGGCAGTGGCATTTGAGAAGAAAATACCTACGCGGGGGTTACGCTGGCTTTTCCAGAAGTGTGCAAAAACGTCCCATAACAGGCGATCAAGAATGGTGGCACGCCGCCACTTTACGTCTAGAGAGCCAACACGTTCCTGCCAAAGTTGGCTGATAGCGCCCTTAATCGAATCAAACGAAACTCCATGACTGCCTAGAAAGCGGACGGCACCCCACGCATCACTCGCATTAAATTTATCGGTACGGGCATGGCCAGTGATTGCAGAGCGAATGAACTTACAAAAAGGCTTAACCTCAGGAGACGGGGTTTGGGATGCTGCCCATGGATCTGGGATAAATATAGAACGGTCTGCACGCGAGAATTTCACATTCATGGGGGAGACAAGCAAAACATTGGCATCGGCCACGTCATCCCAGAAAGGTTTATGGTTCAGCTTATTAGCTTCATCCAAATCCATAATGTGGTGCTCAGAAACTGGTACACCGGTGTGCAGCGTCACCCACTGTATCCAAGGCTCTAGAAATTCTTCGTCGGTATGCGTAACAAAAGTTTCAGAAGCCTCTTTTAATTTTTTGAAATTTGGCAATACGCCTTCACCAATAAATTTATCAATTAGGCTAGGGCATAACTCATTGAATTCAAGCAGAATTAAACGCCGTTTGGACTGCATATTTGTAGACACTTTTATTCCTTTATTCAAGATTTATATGAGCTATAGCAGTTATAAAAACAGCCTAGTGCATATTTTAAAAAACCAAAGCTTTAACTCAAAATAACTCTATTTACTAGCATCCACGGCGCCAATACTCTCACACCAAGTCAGTTGAAAAACCCATCGGCCCCACCCATCGAAGCAATTCTGGTGCCAGTCGAAATCAGTATAAACGCTATAGACAAAAGGCTGAACCATTGTCCGGGGTCGCAAGTTTTCGACATGTAAGCAGAACCCGCATAGTCTTTTCTTGGTATCACTAACTTACGATAAATTTCTCATCCGCCTTTGGCGCGAAGCCGCTGCGCAGGATGGCAATCGGCAGGTCTACCAGTGGCGCGTCTTGCACGTGCAGCTCCCATACGGTGCTGCCGTCAGCCTGCTTGTCCACCAGGGTGAAGCCGAGCTTGGCGTAGTGGTCTTCGACCAGCTTGTTCTTCTCGGTAGGCAGGTAGCGGCCTATGAGGCGCTGGATGCCTTGGGCGCGGGCCTGGGTAATGAGCTCTTGCAGCACGGCGGTTTCGGCCTTGCGGCCCAGTACGCGGCAGCTCATGAGCCAGGTGTCGATGTCCCAGTCGGCCTGCTGGCGGCGGCAGATCACCACGCTGATCATGCCGTTGTCGCCAAAGGCATCGGCCAGCCGCACTTGCAGGGTGAAGGCGTTGGGGTCTTGCTGCGCGGCGGCCACGTCGGCCTCGGTGTAGCGGCGGGTGGTGAGGTTGAACTGGTTGGATTTGTTGATGAGCTGGGCGATGCGGGCACGGCCGGTATCGTCAAACGGCTGCAGGGTCATCTGCATGTTGAGCGAGACCAGGTAGGCATCCACGTCGCCGGCCTGTTTTTGCAGGGTGACACGGCGGGCGTTGTCCTGGTAGAACTCTGCGCGTTTGCGGTCTTCGCCCGAAAAGGCAATGGCTTCAAAGTAGCCTGCGGCCTGTAGGGTGCGGGCATACAGGGCGGCGTTGTCGGGCAGCTCGGGCACGGCTACCTGGGGCAGCATTTTGCGCACCAGGCCACGCTCTACGGGGTTGTCGTCCAAAAACACCATGGCATCCAGGCCCAAAGAGAGCTCTTCGGCAATGGCTTTGATGTTGGTGGCTTTGTCGTTCCAGTTGGCCTGGAAGACGGCGATGTGGTCTTCGCGCAACAGCATTTCGGGGTGCTTCTGGAAGGGCTGGCGGGCGATGTTGTCGGTGTTTTTAGAGGATACCGCCAGCACCACGCCACGGTCGCGCAGGGCCAGGGCGGTGCGCTGCACGTGCAGGTGGGCCTCGCCGGTGGCATCGCCCTGGCCAATGACGATGCCGTCCAGGCCGTCGTCGCCAATCACACCGCCCCAGACGGTGTTGTCCAGGTCCAGGATCAGGCATTTGCGGCTTTTGCCACGCAAGGCGGCGATGAGGCGGCAGACGTGGTCGGCGTACAAGGGCAAGAATTCGCTGGCAAACGGCAGTTTGGCCATGTTCCACAGGGTGGGGTCGTGCCAGTCGGCCAGGCCCACGGTTTCGGCCAGGTGGGCCACGTCAAGCAGCAGGTCTTCGGTGCCCGCCAC
This sequence comes from Rhodoferax sp., assembly GCF_039922535.1. Classification (GTDB taxonomy): domain Bacteria; phylum Pseudomonadota; class Gammaproteobacteria; order Burkholderiales; family Burkholderiaceae_C; genus Rhodoferax_B. Next base: position 2,599 of record NZ_JBDTEM010000350.1, read on the forward strand.
GCTCTGGGCGATGCCGCGGTTGACCTCGTCGATCAGTTGGCGCGGGGTACCGGGCAGGGCCATGTCCAGGCTGCCAAACGCCGACTCTACCGGGCGCGGCAGGGTTTGCAGGATGCAGATGGCCTTGCTGTTGGTGCGCAGGCCGTTGCGGATCATCTCCAGGTGGCCCAGGGCGGCCTGTACGGTGTGGTGGGCGGCCTCGGCATCGCCCAGCGCGGCGTTCAGCGGCAGGCCCCGGTAGTCCACGGCCACCAGCACGGCATCGCACTGGGCCTGGTGGATGGTGGAACTGGGCGACAAGGCTTCTTGCATAACCTGGTCGAAGTCGGCCTCTATGCAGTCCAGGGCTATGCCGTGGCGGGCGGCGGTGGCCACCAGTGCGGGCACGATGAAATGCGAGGTGGCGTTGCTCAGGATGCCGAGCCTAAACGGCACCAGCGGAGCCATGGAGGTGCCTGCCGCGCGGGCTTTCTGGATGGCCTTGGCCAGCTTGTTGAGCTGGTTTTCGTCCAGCGCATGGTTGGCCAGATGCTGCAGGCGCAGGCCCAGGGGGGCGGGCTCAGTCAGCAGTTGGCGGCATTGGGCAGAAAAGTCTTCGGGGGCGGCTTGCAGCCAGCCCAACTGGGAATAGAGATGGTTGCTCATGCGCCAATGGCCTCCTCAACAATGAGCGACGCCACCTGTGCGGGCGTCTGGAATGGGGCTTTCTCGCGCTGGGTGGCCAGAAAGCGCTCGTCAAATGCTTCGAGCATGGGGGTTTCGGTGTAACCGGGCTTTACGGCGCGCACGCGCAGCCAAGAGTAGTCTGCCGCCAGCATTGCCAGCATGCCGGCCATGCCGTGCTTGGCAATGACGTAGGCTCCCATGCCGGATGAAGCGCCTTCGATGCTGTTCGTGCCGTTGCCCATGGCCTGGGTCAAGATGCCCACCACTGCACCATTTTTGTGCTTGCGAAAGCAGCGGCGCACCAGTTCGGCCAGCAGGCGCTGCGGGCCGAGCAC
>NZ_JBDTEM010000351.1:0-4828 GCF_039922535.1 Rhodoferax sp.
CGAGATTGAGAAAGCCATTGCAACGGGAAAGCAAAAACACAACGACTTTCTGAAAGAGCTGGGCTTGAGCCCGTTGCCGTAAATCGGTCTAACCAAGCTGTGTGGCTGTATGGTTAAGCTGCTCGGATGTGTTGCGGCCCAGAAAGTACGCTTGGCTTACAAGTTCAGGTGCTACTGATCTAATAGCTGGTTGCGCACATTCCATTTGCGCCGCGAGGCTTTTTTATGGAGATTTTTCAGTAGTTGCCCGGGATGCTGAGGCGGGCTTGGGCGCATTCCGCCGCCGCGTCGCACTCACACTTGCATTCCCATGAGTTGGCTTGCCACCTCCCACAGGCGCTTCGCATTGGCGGCGTCGATGGCGTAGGGTGCGACACCCGTGAAGTCGGGAGTGCGTCTGTCTACCACCACCGCCTCGTTGCAATCCTCAAAATAGCGCCCGCCCACGCCCTCCAGCAAGGGGGATGCTGCCAGCAACACGGACGTGGCTGCGCCTTGTTCGGGTGTCTTGCGGCGCTCGACCGGTGTTTTGAGCCCGCCGGTGTGCTTCTGCAGATTGGTGGCAATGGCTCCCGGATGTACCGCATTGGCGAAGATGCCCTCGTGCTGCCAGCGGCGGGTGGCTTCGACGGCCATCAATGCGCATGCGGTTTTGGCCTGGGCGTAGGCGGCCCAGGGTTCGTAAGCGCGAAATCGGAAATGCAGGTCGTCGAAAACCACGGGGCCCAGCAATTGCGCACTGGAACTCAGCGAGACGATGCGTGCGCCTTCGGCCTCCTTGAGCGCATGGTGCAAGCCGTTGGCCAGCGCAAAGTGCCCCAGGAAATTGGTCGCGAACTGCATCTCCCAGCCCTGGGCCGTGGTTTGCAGGTCTGGAATCGCCATCACGCCCGCGTTGTTTACCAGGATGTGCAACGGGCCGCTCCATTGGCGTGTGAACTGGCGCACCGATGCGAGGTCTGCCAGGTCAAGTGCCGCGATGTGAACGTCGCCACGGTTGGCAGCACGCAGTTCTGGGGCGGCTTGCTGCGCTGCCTCGGGGCGCCGCACTGCCAGCGTTACCTCGGCACCGGCGTTCACCAGCGCCCTCGAAGTTTCCAGGCCAATGCCGGATGCGCCGCCGGTGACGATGGCGCGTTTTCCTGAGAGATCCACGCTGCGAAGCACTTCGCTAGCGGTCGAATGGAAGCCGAATGGGGTGGTGGTGCGTGACATAACGATGGGCCTGTGTGTAAACAAGCCTCAAGTTTAGGTAGCAGGCTTTGATTTGATAAGTAGCACAATGGTGCATGTGCTGCTGCACAATATTCATCAATCAAGGCGCATGCGATTCACCTTAGGAGCCGACCTATGAAGCGTACCGAACTGTCCGGTTTGCAGGCCGTTGTTGCGGTGGCGTCGTGCAATAACTTCAGGGCGGCCGCGGCTGAACTGGGGCTGTCCGCGTCCGCCGTCAGCCATGCCGTCTCCGCCTTAGAAGAGCGCATGGGCGTACGGCTGTTTCATCGGACGACACGCAGCGTCGCGCTGTCCGAGGCGGGGCGCGAATTCCTGGGCCGCGTCGCTCCGGCGCTGCGCGAGATTGAGGGAGCAATCGACGCCACCAGCGCCATGAGCCCGCGACCGGCCGGGACGCTGCGCATCAATACTTCTGAGGCGGCTGCGCACCAACTGCTGGCTTTGTATGTGCCCGAATACCTGAAGCGCTACCCCGACATGCAGGTTGACTTGGTCACGGAAGGGCGTTTGGTGGACATCGTGGCCGATGGGTTCGATGCCGGCGTTCGACTGGCCGACTCCGTACCGCAGGACATGGTGGCCGCGCTGTTTGGTCCCGAACAGGGCTTCGTCGTGGTCGGTGCGCCGGGTTATTTCAAGGGCAAAGGCAGAACCATGCCTTTAACACCGCACGACCTGCAATCGCATCGCTGCATCCGCAACCGTCTGGCGAGCGGCGCGATCTGGCGATGGGAATTCAGCAAACAAGGCGAGGCGATATCGCTGGACGTAGCGGGGCCGGTGACTCTCGACAACAGCCAGTTGCGACTGGAGGCCGCCCTCGCTGGAGTGGGTCTGGTGTATACGAATGAGTGGTCTGCCAGCAAGCACATCAAGGCGGGGCGCCTGGTGCGGGTGCTGCAGGACTGGACACCTTCGATTGGGCGACTGAGTCTTTACTACCCGGGCCACCGGCATGTACCTGCGGGATTGCGCGCCTTTGTTGAACTGCTGCGTGAGGTCGATGCCAAGGCGGCGAAGACTTCCGCATGATGCCAACCCGGTTTGGCGTAATTTTTATGCGCAATTACATGCTTACGGAACCCATTGCTCTTGGATAGAGCTGGTCACTGCATCCACGAATAAGCGGGTTTTATGGGGAACATGCCGCCCAGGCAGCATGACTATGTAGACACCACCGTCTCCCGTGCTCTTCCATTCATTCAGTATTTGCACCAACGCGCCTGACTTCACGGCTGCACTGGTCAAGCAATCCGCTGTGAGGATGAAATTGGGCGATTCGCCTGCCGTAGCCCCTGCTGCGGTCCACGGCAACCAACCCATCCCGATGGCACCACAAAGCAAGCCCCAAAACACCTCGAACAGGTTCAAAGGCATTGTCAAGTAGTAAGTTTGACCACTCCCCTAGGCGCGTGGCATGGGCAAGGTTCTTGACGGCGGCGGGGCACAACGGCATGCGGGAGACCGGCGGTCAGCATGTCTTAGCGGCCATTTTTTGGTGGGATACTGCGCTTCCTGCGGTTGAATTTCCTAATCTTTTGTTAAAAATATTTCGCGCTAAAACGGTTTGGAACTGGGCTTTCTTGTTGCTGCTAAGTGCCGCCATGGCGTGGGGTTTTGCCATGGTGCATTTGCCAGCGGCTGTGCTGCTGGGTTGCATGGTTGCAGGCATTGTGTTGACGACGCGCGGGGCTGCACTGCGCGTGCCCGTTTCTGGGTTTGCGCTGGGGCAAGGTGTGCTGGGGTGCTTGATGGCTAGTAGCCTCAAGCCTGAAGCCTTGACGCGGGTGTCAGCCGATTGGCCGCTTTTTCTGGTAGTCACTACTTCGGTCATTGCGGCGAGTGCCGTGCTAGGGTGGGTGTTGATGCGCAGCAAGGTGCTGCCGGGCACAACCGCCGTGTGGGGCTTGGCTCCTGGTGCAGCCTCGGCGATGGTTTTGATGGCCGAATCTTATGGCGCCGATGTGCGGCTGGTGGCGTTTATGCAGTACCTGCGAGTGGCGTTGGTCACCGCAGTTGCAGCGCTGGTAGCACGGCTGTGGACAACGCCGGCAACAGGGCTTGCTGCGGCAGCAGTGCCGTGGCTGGCCGTGTCAAGTGTGCCGCATGTGGCGTTGACGCTGGCGGTCGCGGTGGTTGGTGCTTGGCTCGGGCGTAGCTTGAAGTTGCCGGGCGGTGCCATGGTGCTGCCGCTGTTGTTGGCCAGCGCCTTGCAGGCTTTGGGCGTGATGGTGATTGAGCAGCCGCCGGTGGTGCTGGCCCTGGCGTATGCAGTGATTGGCTGGAGCATTGGCTTGCGTTTTACGCGCGCCATTTTGCGCCACGCGCTGCGTGCCTTGCCCCAGGTGCTGGGCTGCATTGTGCTGCTGATGACTGTGGGTGTGCTGCTGGCGACATCGCTGTTCTGGCTGGCCGGTATCGACCCGTTGACGGCTTATTTGGCCACCAGTCCGGGTGGGGCTGATTCGGTAGCGGTGATTGCTGCCACCAGCGCGGTGGATGCCGGTTTTGTGATGGCAATGCAGTTGGCACGCTTTTTCATGGTGTTGGTGCTAGGCCCGCAGGTCAGTAAATTTGTAGCCACCCGCGCGGCGTGATGCAACTGTCGGCGTGCGGTGCACAATCCGCTGCTGAATAACTCCATATATTGATTGGCGTAGTGCATGCGACTTCTCCTTGCCGAAGACGAGAGTGCGCTGGCCGACTGGTTGGTCAAAGCGTTGCAGCAAAGCGGCTTTCAGGTCGATTGGGTAAACGACGGGCGCATGGTGCGGGTTTCGCTCAAGGCCACACGCTACGACGCACTGATCCTTGATCTGGGCCTGCCTGGCTTGGGGGGCCACGATGTTCTGGCTGATTTGCGCGAAGCTGACCACCGCTTGCCAGTGCTGATTTTGACGGCGCGAGACTCTTTGATGGAGCGCGTCAGCACGCTGCGCGAGGGCGCTGATGACTTTCTGGCCAAGCCGTTTGAAATGGCCGAACTGGAGGCGCGCCTGTTGGCGCTGATCCGGCGCGCGCGCGGTAGCGAGCACGCACGCTTTGCATGTGGTCCTTTGGTTTTTGATGCCATAGCCAAACGCTTTACTTTGGGCCATGAGGCTTTTACTCTGACCCCGCGCGAGCATGCCGCCTTACTGGCGCTGATTCAGCACAGTGGCGAGCCGCTGTCTAAACGAGCCATTCTGGAGCGTGTTTTCTCAGACGAACAGGATGTGCACCCCGAGGCGATTGAGGTGTTAGTACACCGTTTGCGCAAGCGCCTGGCAGGCAGTGCCGTGGGCATCACCACGTTGCGCGGCCTGGGTTACGTACTGGAGTTAACCGCGTGAATTGGGTGACCTTGCACGCCTTGAGCTTGCGCCGTTTGCTGCTTCTATCATTGTTGCCCGCGATGCTGCTGGTAGGGGCGGCCGAGGTATGGCAAACCTGGCGCACCGCCGTGGATGCAGCCAATGCTGCCTATGACCGGTCGTTGTTAGGTGCCATTAAATCGATGGATGCCAATATCTCTACTGCCAGCGGCGGCCTGGGTGTCGAGTTACCTTACCGCATGCTTGAGTTTTTTGAGCTCACGGCCAATGGCCAC
>NZ_JBDTEM010000352.1:0-8865 GCF_039922535.1 Rhodoferax sp.
CATGCAGCGATGGGTGGAGCGGTGGAACGGCATTAAAAGTAAGTGTAGCGTTTAGGCGCTTGGTAACAGAGTGTTGTACGACGCTAGAGTTCCCCAGCCTGGAATTGGCAACGGTCAGCGCGGCATCCAACCGTTAGAAATCGGCCAAGCAAAAACCCTACGGTATAGCGTCTCAGAAGCGTTGGTTAGTAAGGCACCAAACCGATGCCATAGGGGAGTCACCAGGGCGAGAGTCACACCCGAAACGCATACTGCACCCAGCATATCCAATGGGAAATGAACGCCCAGAAACACCCGAGCCCAAGCCACTAGCACCGTGCAAACCAGCATGAACCCGGCCAATCCCGCGGCACCCCCAAGAAGCAAGGTCAATCCCACCCCAGACAGCACTGTGACATGGTCACTCGGAAACGAGGAGTCAGGCTGGTGCTCTATCCAGGCATGCCCCAAACCGAGCACGAATGGCCGAGCGTGTTGCCAAACCAATGCAATAAGTTGGTTGACACCCACAGCAAGCATCACTACAGCGAAGGTTTTCAGCGCTAGATTTCGCTGACGGAAGCCTCCCGTAAGCCATATCCACGCAAGGATGACAGGCACCAGATAAATCAGAAAATCACCCACCACAACGGCCGTACTGATAAGCCAGGCCGGCGTGTCCTCTCGCCCATTCAGGGTGAGAAAAAGACTTCGATTGAAGGATTCCAAGCTGTCCAAAATTCGCTCCGATTGATGTACCTGTGTATTCTCAGCGTTTTAATCAGGGGAGCTAGATTGTGTTGTGCAGTCCAGGTCGGGAGTGCTGGAGAGAACTCTTGCAGGATGCGCCGCAAATGCTGGTAGCCTACCCGCAGAGGTTGATTTCAACCGTGGAATGGACGACCTCCTCATGCACTCCAATCCAACTGCGGACGATTTCCGGTGTCAATCCGTGGTCATGGGTGACCACACTCACCGCGCAGGCGTATGCGGCCTTGCCTACCCGCCAGACATGCAGGTCGGCCACACGGGTTTCGCTTTCCTTGCCGCCGTCTTCGATCGCTTCGCGGATTTCATCAACGACAGGATGGTCCATCTCTCGGTCGAGCAGGACTTTGCTGGTGTCGCCCAATAGGCGTTTTGCCCAGAGCGCAACCACTACAGCCCCCAGCACACCGGTGGCCGGGTCCAGCCAAGCCCAGCCATAGAGCCACCCGCCAACCAGCGCCAGGATGGCCAGGACGGACGTTGCAGCATCAGCCACTACGTGCACATAGGCCGACTTGAGGTTCAGGTCGTGGTGATGTGCGTGGCCGTGCGCAGCATGTCCGTGGTGGTCATCACCATGCTGGTGGTGCGCCGACCCCAGAATCAGCGCAGAAACGATGTTTACAACCAGGCCTACGCTGGCAATCAGAATAGCTTCCTGGTAATGAATCGGCTGTGGCGAGAACAGGCGCTCCACCGAACCGACCAGCATGAGTGCGACCACGACCAGCAGGAAAATGGCGCTGGCAAAGCCGCCGAGGACCTCCATTTTCCAGGTCCCAAATGCAAACCGGCTATCCCCTGCGTGGCGTCTTGCTGCTGTGTAAGCGAACGCGCTCAAGCCAATCGCCACGGCATGCGAACTCATGTGAAAGCCGTCGGCTAGCAGCGCCATCGAGTTGTAGAACCACCCTGCAGCAATTTCTACAACCATCATGACTGCAGTAATCCACATTACGAGCCGGGTGCTGCGTTCCGCCGCCGCATTGCCTTGGTCAAACGTGTGGTTGTGATGCCAAGGGGCTAGGTCGTGGGTGTGCATGGGGAGTCTTAATCAGTACAAATAGGCTGCTGCGTGTTCAAAAAATGGTTTTAAAAGGGGCGAGTCTGGCCCGGTCCAGTCTGCATGCAGCACGCATCATTTTAGGAGTTGGCGCATACCCAGCGCGAAATGAGCGGGGCTGAAAACCTCTCTAGGAAGATAGGCGGCATGGGGTTTGATGAACTTCGTTACATCTTAAATTCCTTCTGAGTCACCTTTTCCGTTGAGTTTCGCGTTGTAAAGCTAGGCCGCTATTCAGACGGTTCAACTGGAGTATCAAATGGAAATGAATCAACCCTCGACCCGCATTCACCCCTTGATGGCGGGTGCCGCCGTGTCTGTCATGGTTGTGAGCCTAATGGGCATGGCAGCTATGACTGGTTTGTTGCCAAATTCGCATGCGACCGCTGCGCAAACCATGCCGATATCCGCGCAAGCTCCCGTTGTTGCACCCCTGACTGCCCCCGTGCAGCAAGTAGCAGCCGCTCCAGTCGTCCACAGAACTGTCGTGCACCACTATCCAGTGCAGCACGCACAGACGCAGGCCGGCCAGCAGTATTCCCAGGCACCTGCTTACCAGCAGCCAGCACCGGTTGCGCAAAATAGCCCTCTTGGCATCGGCGTAGGCGCGGTGCTTGGCGGATTACTGGGTAACCAGGTGGGTGGCGGTAAAGGCAAGACGCTGGCAACCATTGCCGGTGTTGTGGGTGGCGGTTACCTCGGAAATGAAGTTGCCAAGCGGAATCAATAAGGCCTAGGCTGCAGTCGCCAGTGGGTCTAGGCAGACCACAGGGTGAGCGAGTGACCGCTTTGCCGCATGATGAATGTCGGCAATGGGCCCAAAAGAGACCTTCATCTTGAAGCCGGTGCTCAGCTAGTCCATCACAGCCGCGGATAGCCAAGGCTCGCCCCATCTGCGCCCTTTCCCGCACCCCACAAACTCAACGCAGCACCCGAAACAGCGGTAAATCCGGCCCCTGCTGAACGCGCCGCACCACGCCGCTGGGGTCAAAGTACACCCAGAACCACATGTTCTCGATGTCTTTCCAGCGGTAGGACCAGATCTTGCCGTTCCAGGCCATCACACCGTCCACCGTGGCGGGCGGGCCGAAGGCCCAGAGGATGTCGGCCTGGGTGGTGGTGCCCGACACGTCGATTGTGTAGAAGTGGCTGGGGTTCATCACCTCTTGCGATTGCACGACCCGGCCGCTGCTGTTCAGGTCCACCATCACCACCGATTGCCCCATCGGCTGGCGCGAAAACTGCAGCCGATGGATACCGTCGCGCTCCAGTTCGGCCGTGGGGCGGCCCAGGGTCGAGAGCACTTCGTCGCGGGTCATGCCCGGTGTGACAGTGGCGCAGCCCGCCAGCGCGAGCAGTAGCGACGAAAAAAGGGCTAGAACAAAAAGGCGCATCGCAGGTTTCCTTCAGAACGGGGTAGGGGTATGGGGCGCAGAACGGGTCCATGCGCGACCCAGTCACTATGCACTGCGAGCGTAAAGCGGTGCCGCAACTGGTGCCGAGGGCTTGGCGGTATCCCTAGCTTGCTGAAGGGTTGGGACGGATGGCACCGTCCGGCGCAGGCCCATCTTCCATCGGATAGCTGTCCAAAATGGTTGCTATTAATTTGAGAGTGAAATCCATGGGTAAAAGCCGCTGCCAGTGCTGAGAATACCTACGCTGGGTGCTATCAATATAGATATCAATCTATAAAGGATGCCGTGAACCGCAAAGACATCACGGAAAAGATCATCGCCGCCTGCCTGGTTCAGATGCCCTGCACGTCCGAGCAGGCCAAGGTCCTAGGCATGAACGGGGCCACGATGTGCCGCGACCCTGGGCATCCTCAGCATGAAGACGGTGCCTTGTCCCAGGCTGGATTGCACATCGATGGTTCCGCCCAAAAGGCCCGACAGCAAGCTAAACACAATACTCAGCCCCAGGCCCGACCCTCCAGCGCCCATGCGGGTGGTGTAGAACGGGTCAAAAATCCGGGATACGTTCTCAGGTGCTATACCCGCACCGTCATCCGATACGGTCAAGATGATCTGTTCGTTGGTTTGCGCCGCGCTAATGCGCACCGTCCCTGCAAGCTGTTCAGAGAAAGCATGCAGCGCGGCGTTTTCAAATAAATTGCTGACGATCTGGCCCACAGCACCTGGATAGCTTTCCATCTCAATGCCTTCAGGCACATCAATGTGCAGCGTCACCGACGCGTATTTTCGAACTACCGACACGGACGCCAAGGTTTCTCGGATGACTTCCTTCAAGTCGAAGCGTCGGCGGCGCAGGCTGGTTTGGTCCACTGCAATTTGCTTGAAATCCTGGATCAGAGTCGCGGCTCTGTTGAGGCTGTGGACTGCAATCTCGGCGCCATGCGCCACCTGCTCCAGGTACTGGTTGAGCTGGGTTTTGGTAACGCCCCGGCCCATGCTGGCAAGAAACTCTTGGGTTTGCTCCACTATCGTGCTCATCACCAGCAAGCCATTTCCGATGGGGGTGTTCAGTTCATGGGCTACACCGGCCACCAGCGAACCCAGGGACGCCAGTTTCTCGGACTGGATCAGGCGATCTTGGGCTTGCTTCAAATGCTCCAGGGCCTCCTTTAAATGGGTGTTGGCCAGGCGTACTTCGGTAGTGCGCAGCAGGACCCGTTCTTCCAACGCGTCTACCGATTGCGCGAGCGCTATCCGCATGCAGTCAAGCTGTTGACTCAGGACCCCGAACTCGTCTTGGCGCAGTGCTGGCACCGCGGTTTTGAGATCGCCTGTTGAAATCGATGCGGCACTGGAGCGCAGCAAGTTCAGCGGCTGGTGAACCCGGCGGTTCAACCACATGCTTATCAGCAACAGAGAGGCCACAAATTGACACCCCACCACAGCCGCCAGCAACCAGGAGGAATAGAGTGCCTCGCTTTGGGCCGAATCGGTGGCATAGGCGAGGCTGACTTCGCCCAGCTCCGTACCCTCTTTGGCAATCGGTCGCTTGACTTTGATGGTGGTAGCGTTGGCATTCGCGGGCCGATGAAACTCCAGCAGCATCGCTCCCGTGGTGTCATGGACCTCTACCCAGCTCACAGAGGTATCCGCGACCACGGCCTGCATCAACGGATGCGCGGTATCCAGCGCCACATTCCAGAGTGGCAATACCAAGCCCGCCTGCAACAGGTCGGCAAACTTCTCTGCCTTGGCCCGCGCATCGATGTCGACGGACTTTTGCCAATTGAGGGTCAATAAAACCAGAATGGCGATGGCGCCTGGAATCACCAAGGCCAGCATCAGGACGATCAACAAATCGCGCCGAAGGCTGCTGGTTGGCGTGCTGCCTACCACGAGCGGCTGCGCCGGGCCCATGTCAACAGCCGCCCCAGGGGCGGATGTTTCTCACCATACTTTTAACGGTTGTCACAGGCTGGTTCGGGCGCATCGGCAAATTGTCAGGCACCCGCACCCAAGGGTCAATTGGACTACTGGTTTATCCTGCCTTGTCAAAATACAGGCCCACGCGTTCAATGAAAAGCGTCCTTCGATAGCTACGCAGTTCTACTTGGATGGCTGCATGAATACATACTGGAAGCATTGCTTTTCGCTCGCCATTGTGGCCTTTGGCATCGCAGGCGAGTGTGCCCCCTGGGTTTTGCGTGCCGCTGCCCAAGAAGGCTCGGCGCCCAAATTCATTGTGTCGAATGGGGCTGCGACTGGGCATTGCCCCGATATTTTGCATGCGATCGAGCTGGCCGATAAGGACCTGCGTTTCACCATTGCGCCCAGCGCCATGCCGATCAAACGGATTGAAAAAGAGATCCGAGCGGGGACTTTGGACATCATGTGTGCCTTGCTCGATTCCCCGGCCCGCAACGAGATTGCCCTGCAGGTGTCTACCCCCGTATATACCGTGCGTGAACGCCTGGTGGGTTTGCGCAGCGATGAAGAAACCATCTTCGGATTTGACGATCTGGCCCGCTCAGGCGGCTTGGTGGCGACCCAGACCGGTGCCAGCTATGCCGAGAAGTTGCGAGAGCACCAGATCAAGGTTGATGAAACGAGCAGCGCTGTCGCTTTGCAAAATATTCTCAGGAAGCGAGTTCGCTATTTCTACATCAATGAACTGACGGCCATCTACTACATCAAAGAGGAAGGTCTGGAGGACAAACTCTATCTGCTGCCGGTCATCATGGGGCGAACCCAAAGCTACCTCTGGGTGGGGAGGCAGGTAGACCCCGCGGTGGTTCAAAAGCTGGACGCCGTGCTGGCCAAACTCAAAAAAGATGGCACGCTGGACCGTATCTATCGCAGCTACGGTGGTACCAATTGAAGGAGTTTGCCCATGCCTAGCAATGGAATGCTGATCGAAAAACCGAGGTTACCAAAATGAGCCGCTTGTTGTCACGTTACAGCGGGTTCGCCCTCGTGTTGCTGTGCCATGCCGCTGCGGTAGAGGCCTACTGCAACAAGCTCATCGTCACCGCCGATCCGGCCTATCCGCCCATGCATTGGTACGACGGCGAGCACCTGCAAGGTGCCAGCATAGAAATTGCCAAACGGGTCCTGGACGAATTGCAGATACCTTACGAAGTGCGCTATGTGGGCCCTTTTGCACGGCTTATCAAACTTGCCGAACGCGGCGAGGTGGACATGGTTGCCACCCTTAAAAAGACACCGGAGCGTGAGCGGTTTCTGCTCTATACCAAGCTGCCCGCGCTGTCCAATCCGGTGGCGGTATTTCAGTCGCGCGAGCACTCTTTCTTTTTCCAAGGTCGGGACGATCTGGTTGGCCGTAAAGGCGGTATTACCCGTGGCAATATGTTTGGCGATGACTTCGACAATTTTCTCAACACCAAGCTCAATGTGGAAACCGCAGACAACCCGGAAAATAATTTCAACAAACTGAAGCTGGGGCGTATCGACTACTTCATCACTGGCTATTACGTTGGCATGGCCTACCTGCTCAAACGCGGCGACGAGCAACGTTTTACCGCCATGTCGCCTTATGTGGTGGACACGCCCAACTATCTTGCGCTCGCCCAAAAAGGTAATTGCAGCGACAAGCTGGAGGCCATCGATAACAAGCTTGCCCAACTGGCGAAATCCGGCGTGATTGACGAGCTGGTCAAGTTGAGCTTCGCGTATTGGAAGGCGCATCCGACGGTGGTCGAGAAATAGGCCGTCTGTGAAGACGGCGTGGAACATCTGCCGCCGTGGCTGACGTTGAAAAATCGTTGCAAAGCAGATACTTAACGCGCCATACACAAATAGGTCTTAAGCTTTCCGCACCATGTGTGAACTTCTCGCCCTCTCCACCTCCGAGCCTGCGCAACTGACTTTTTCGCTCCATACCCTGGCCTCGCGCGGCAGCGCCAAGGGCGGGGTGCACGATGGCTGGGGCGTAGCCTTTTACCAGGGCGTGGATGTAGCGCTGTTCCGCGAGCCGCAGGCGGCGGGCGACAGTGCCTTGGTGCGCTACCTGGAAAACGAGGGGCCCAGCACCACTTTGGGCGTCTCTCACATCCGCCACGCCACCCAGGGCATGGTGCAGTTTGTCAATACCCAGCCCTTCATGCGCGAGCTGGGCGGCCACACCCATGTGTTTGCCCACAACGGCACCCTGGTCAACTTCCAGACCAACCCGACTATGGCGCTGAGCGGCTACAGCCCGGTGGGGCAGACCGATTCGGAGCATGCGTTTTGCGCGCTGCTGGCCCGCCTGCACACGCTGTGGGCCGGTGGCTCTAGCCCGCCGCCGCTGGAGGCGCGCATGGCGCTGCTGGTGGCGTTTGCCGCCGACATGCGGGCGCTGGGCCCGGCCAACTTTTTGTATTCCGACGGCGACACGCTGTTTGCCCACGGCCACCGGCGCATCCATGCCGACGGCGAACCCGCCGAGCCGCCAGGCCTGTGGTTGCTGGAGCGGGTCTGCATGTCGGCCGCACCGCCGCCCGCGCACCAGGACGGCGTGGCGATTGAAGCCGAGGCCGAAGAACACGATGCCATGCTGATCGCCAGTGTGGCGCTGACCGACGAGGCCTGGCGGCCGTTCAACGAGGGCGAGCTGGTCGCCGTGCGCCAGGGCAAGTTGCTTGCCCGGCACGGCGGCGTTTGAGGCCACGAAGGCCGCCGTCAAGCATCGCCTTGGCCGATCAAATGCGGTAAGGTAAGGCATGGACACACATTCACACCCCTTCCACGCCCTGTTTGCCCAGCTGGGCCTGCCTTCGGACGATACGGACATCGCCCATTTTCTGGCCATGAACGCGCCGCTACCGGGCAACGTGCTACTGCCAGACGCGCCTTTCTGGTCGCCCGCCCAGGCCACGTTTTTGCACGAAGCGCTGCTGCAGGATTCCGACTGGGCCGAGCTGGCCGACCAACTGAGCCAAGCCCTGCGCGCACCCAAGGCTTAGTGTAAGAATTTATAAGAAATAGGCCTCTAGTGCACGCTGCACCTGCGCGGGCAGCTATCAAATGTATGGCAAGCACACCGTTTAACGTTGAGGTCTGCGCAGCGTCCACAGTGCCAATGCCATCAAAACTACCCCCGCCACCTGCACCGCGCTGAGCGTACGGCCATAAACCAGCCGGTCCACCCCGATGGCGGTCAGCGGGTAGACGTATTGCAGCACCGCAATCTTGCCGGTGGCCAGCCGGGCCATGCCGGTAAACAGCAGCACGTAGGCCAGGCCGGTATGGAATACGCCCAGGCCCGCCAGCCAGGCCCAACTCGATGCCTGCGTGGGCCAACCGCCCATCGATGGAACCCAGGGCACCCAGGCCAGCACCACCACACCTACCGCGCACTGCCACCAGGCCAGGGCAAAAGGGGTGACGTGGCGCTCGGTTTTGGCGATCAGCGTGACCCCGGCGTAGCTGAGCGAGCCGCCCAGGCACATCAGCAAGCCCAACAGATAGCCATCGCCCATGGTTTGGGTATTACCTTCTAACAGCCCGGTAGTCAGTGCCAGCCCGCCCAGCGCCACCAGCGTGGCCGCCCACTGGCGCGGGGCCACGGCTTCTTTGAGCCACCAGGCACCGCACACCATTACCCAAACGGGCTGGATGTGGAACACCACCGTGGCCACG
>NZ_JBDTEM010000353.1:0-2509 GCF_039922535.1 Rhodoferax sp.
TGAATGCGGATGCGCTGGCCCGCATCCGCAACCAGCGCATCGGCTTTGTGTTCCAGCAGTTCAACCTGCTGCCCCGCGCCAGCGCATTGGAAAACGTGGAGCTGCCGCTGGTCTATGCCGGGTTGCCTGCGGCGCAGCGCCGGGTGCTGGCAGAGGCCGCCTTGCAGCGCGTGGGGCTGGGTGAGCGCATGCACCACACGCCCGCCGAACTGTCGGGCGGGCAGCAGCAGCGGGTGGCGATTGCGCGGGCCCTGGTGAACCAGCCGCAGCTGATCCTGGCCGACGAGCCCACCGGCGCGCTGGACAGCCAGACCTCTGAGGAAGTGATGCAGCTGCTGGCCGACCTGAACGGCCAGGGCATCACCGTGGTGCTCGTGACGCACGAGGCCGACATTGCGGCCTGGGCCCGGCGCAAGATTGTGTTTAAGGACGGGCAGATCGTGGAGGACATGCGGCGCGTCTCGGACACTTTGCACCGGGCCGTCGTGCGGGACGGCCAGGCCCACGGCGGCCGTGCCCAGATGAACGGCATGGCCGCGCTGCGCAGTGCCTGGCGGGCGCTGGCTTCGAATGCGCTGCGCAGCCTGTTGACCATGCTGGGCATCATCATCGGCGTGGCGGCAGTGATCACCATGGTGGCGGTGGGGCGCGGCGCTACCGACCGGGTGCAGGAGCAGATGAAGGGCCTGGGCTCCAACATCATGCTGGTGCTGCCCGGCGGGGCCACGGCAGCGGGCGTGCGCCAGGGTGCGCAGACCCGCAGCCGCCTCACCGAAGAAGACGCCACCGCCATCCAGGTAGAGGTGCCCGAGGTGCAGGTGGCCGCGCCGTCCTCGCGCACCATGGCCCAGGTGGTGGCCAACAATGCCAACTGGAGTACCACCATCTTTGGCACGAATAACGACTATCTAGAGGCCCGCGAATGGCCGCTGGCCGCCGGCCGGGCGTTTGAGGATGCCGAGCTGCAAGGCTCGGCCAAGGTCGGCCTGATCGGCAGCACCGTGGCGCAAGAGCTGTTTGGCGATGCCGACCCCATCGACCAAATTGTGCGGGTACGCACCGTGCCGGTGAAGATCGTCGGCGTACTCAGCCGCAAGGGGCAAAACTCCATTGGGCAGGACCAGGACGACATTCTGGTGCTGCCCATTTCCACCTACCGCAACCGGCTGCAAGGCGGCTCGCCGGGCAATGTGAAGCGGGTCTGGGCCATTAACGTGAAGGTGCGCGAAGGCCAGAGCATGCAGGTGGCCGAGGACAACATCCGCGAGCTGCTGCGCCAACGCTTCAAGGTGGAGGCCAGTGCCGACGACACTTTCACCATCCGCAATTTGAGTGAGATTCTGGAGGCGCAAGAGCAGTCCAGCCGCACCATGACCTTACTATTGGCCGCGGTGGCGGGCATCAGCCTGCTGATCGGCGGCATTGGCATCATGAACATCATGCTGGTCAGCGTGACCGAGCGCACCCGCGAAATCGGCCTGCGCATGGCGGTGGGTGCGCGCGGGCGGGATATCCTGGTGCAGTTTCTGGTTGAGGCTGTGACGCTCAGTTTGCTGGGCGGTGCGGCGGGCGTGCTGTTGGGGGCCCTGGCCACCTGGGCCGTGGGGCACACAGCGGGCTGGCAGGTGAGCATGACGCTGGCCTCGATTGCCCTGGCGGTGGGGTTTTCGGCCGCAGTGGGGGTGTTTTTTGGGTTTTACCCGGCACGGCGGGCGTCGCGCTTACAGCCGATTACGGCTTTGCGACACGCTTAACGGCTACATTGGTTCAAAGTTTTTAGGAGATACATATGGTGCGTGGATGGAACGGAATGGGCCTGGTGGCCGTGGCCGGCTTGTTGGCCAGTTGTGGCGGCGGCAGTGACGGTGGCAGCCCGGCGGTATGCGCAGCGGTGACCACCACCACGGCCAAATCGGCGGCGGCCAATCTGCTGTCGGGCACGGGTGCGCAGGCCGAATCCATGCGCCAGACGGCGGGCAGTACGGCTTCGCCTCTGCAGCCGCGCCCGGCGTTGCAGGTGCTGGCCCGCGCCATCGCCCTGGGCGATGTGGCACAGGCCAAGGTGGCGGCGGTCAAACCCCTGGTGGCGCAGACGGGCGTGCCCCAGCAAATCGGTTTGCCCCGCGATGTGGCTGCCACCGGCACGCTGGCCAGCACGGCCGCCTTGCTGCAGTGGCAGGCCACGGCGGCAGGCGGCAAGGTGGCGGCCATCAGCATCCAGTCCGGTCTGGCCGTGGGCCTGCGCTTGGGCGTGCTGGTCAAAAGCCTGCCCGCCTCGGCCACGCTGCGGGTCTATGCCCCAGGCGCGGCCACGGCCTACACCATTCCTGCGCAAGACGTACTGGACACCCTGGCGCGCAACCGCGCAGCGGGTGACACCAGCGATGCCGGGCGCACCTACTGGGCCCCGGAGGTGGAGGGCACCGCCGCCACGTTGGAGATTGAGCTGCCCGCACAGGTGTCGACTGCCGGGGTGGAAATTGCCATTCCCCATATCTCGCACCTGTTC
>NZ_JBDTEM010000354.1:0-22158 GCF_039922535.1 Rhodoferax sp.
CCTGACCGTGGTGGACGACAGCTACAACGCCAACCCCGACTCGGTGCAGGCCGCCATTGCGGTGCTCGCCGCTTTGCCTGGCCCGCGACTGCTGGTGCTGGGCGACATGGCCGAGGTGGGTGATCAGGGCCCGCAGTTCCATGCCGAAGCCGGTGCCCAGGCGCAGCGCTGCGGCATCGAGCAGATTGTGACTTTGGGGCCGTTGACGGCCCACCTAAGCGCCTTTGGTGGCCAGCATTTCGACAGCATTGATGCCTTGCTTTCGGCGGTGCAGTCGCTGTTGCCCCAAATGGCCAGCGTGCTGGTCAAGGGCTCGCGCTTCATGCAGATGGAGCGGGTCGTGGCTTTTATACAAAAACAACAACATTCCGAGGATTCCCCCCGTGCTGCCTAGTCTTGCCCAGTGGTTGCAAACCCTGTCACCCGAGTTCGGGTTTTTCCGCGTGTTCCAGTACCTCACGTTCCGTGCGGTGATGGCCGCCATGACGGCCTTGCTGATCGGCGTGGCGGCAGGCCCGATGGTGATCCGCCGTTTGGCGGCGCTGAAGATCGGCCAGCCCATCCGTGGCTACGGCATGGAGAGCCATCTGGCCAAGCAGGGCACGCCCACCATGGGTGGCGTGTTGATTTTGCTGTCCATCGCCATCTCGACCCTGCTGTGGGTGGATTTGAGCAACCGCTTTGTCTGGATCGTGCTGCTGGTGACCCTGGGCTTTGGCGCGATTGGTTGGGTGGACGACTGGCGCAAAGTGGTCAACAAAGACCCCGAGGGCATGCGCTCGCGCGAAAAATACATGTGGCAGTCGCTGATCGGTCTGGTAGCGGCGCTGTACCTGGTGTTCAGCATTTCCGAAAACTCCAATATGCGCGTGCTGGAGCTGTTTTTCAGCTGGGTCCAGTCGGGCTTTGACCTGAGCCTGCCACCCAAGGCGGGCCTGCAACTGCCGTTCTTCAAGGAAGTCAGCTACCCGCTGGGCGTGTTGGGCTTTGTGGTGCTGACCTATCTGGTGATCGTGGGCTCCAGCAATGCCGTCAACTTGACCGACGGCCTGGATGGCCTGGCCATCATGCCGGTGGTGCTGGTGGGCTCTGCGCTGGGCGTATTTGCCTATGTGACGGGCAGCTCGGTCTACTCCAAATACCTGTTTTTGCCGCATATTCCCGGCGCGGGCGAACTGTTGGTGTTCTGCACGGCCATGGCCGGCGCGGGGTTGGCATTTTTATGGTTCAACACCCATCCGGCACAGGTTTTCATGGGCGATGTGGGCGCGCTGGCGCTGGGCGGCGCTTTGGGTACCGTGGCGGTGATCGTGCGCCAGGAAGTGGTGCTGTCCATCATGGGTGGCATCTTCGTGGTCGAGGCTTTGTCGGTGATGCTGCAGGTGAGCTGGTTCAAGTACACCAAGAAGAAATACGGCGCGGGTCGGCGCATCTTGAAGATGGCCCCGTTGCACCACCATTTTGAGAAAAGCGGCTGGAAAGAAACCCAGGTCGTCGTGCGCTTCTGGATCATCACCATGCTGCTGTGCCTGGTGGGCCTGTCCACGTTGAAGCTGCGTTAATACGATGCGGCACTTGCAAGACCTTCCCGTGTTGATACTGGGCCTCGGTGCGTCCGGCCTGGCCATGGCGCGCTGGTGTGCCCAGCATGGCGCGCAGGTCACCGTGGCAGACACGCGCGAGGCCCCGCCCCAACTGGCCAGCTTGCAGGCCGAAGTTCCCACGGCCCAGTTCATCGCGGGCCCATTCAACGCGGCTTTGGCGCAAGGCGTGCGCGCCGTATACCGCTCGCCGGGTCTGTCGCCCGAAACCCTGGCACCCGTGCTGGCCGAAGCCCAGCGGGCAGGCTTGCCGGTGGGCGGCGAGCTGGATCTGTTTGCCCAGGCGCTGGCGGATATGCGCCAAGCTGCTCCTGCCGTAGAGCCGCAGCCTGAGCCGGAGGAAAAGGAAGAAGAGGAAGAAGAGGAAATACTACCGTCGGAAGACGATGAAGCGCCCGTGGCTATCGCCGTGCCCGCCGCCTCGCTGGGTTACCAGCCTGCCGTGCTGGCCATCACCGGCACCAACGGCAAAACCACGGTGACTTCGCTCACTGGCCAACTGGTCGCCCGTGCCGGTAAAACCGTCGCCGTGGCAGGCAATATCGGCCCCACGTTGCTGGATACGCTGGCTGCCCACATGGCGGCAGATACCCTGCCCGAAGTCTGGGTGTTGGAGCTGTCCAGCTTCCAGCTCGACGCGGCGCGCGGTTTTGAGCCCACCGCCGCCGCCGTGCTCAACCTCACGCAAGACCACCTGGACTGGCACGGCAGCATGCAGGCCTATGGCGCTGCCAAAGCCCGTGTCTTTGGCCAGCATGGCTTGATGCTGCTCAACCGCGAAGACCCGGGCGTGATGGCCATGCTGCCCGAGCCGATCCGCGTGCGCCTGCAAAAGCCCCAACTGCGCCGCCACACCACCTTTGGTGGCGACATGCCCCAGCGCCCTGGTGACTTCGGTATTGAAGTCGTCAACGGCATGGCTTGGCTGGTGCGCGCCATGGAGGCCGATGAAACCAAGCGCAAACGCAGCGAAGCCGCGGACGACCTGTACATCCAGCGCCTGATGCCCGCCGACGCACTGCGCATCCGTGGTCGCCACAACGCCGTCAACGCCCTGGCCGCCCTGGCGTTGGCCACGGCGGCAGGCTGCGCGCTGGCGCCCATGCTGTACGGCCTGCGCGAATACCGGGGCGAGCCGCACCGGGTCGAGTCGGTCGATACCGTGCGCGAAATCGAATATTTTGACGACAGCAAAGGCACCAACGTAGGTGCCACCGTGGCCGCGCTGAATGGTTTGGGGGCCGAGCGCCGCATCGTTGCCATTCTGGGCGGTGAGGGCAAAGGCCAGGATTTCACACCACTGGCTGCACCCGTGTCGCGCTACGCCCGTGCGGTGGTGCTGATCGGCCGCGATGCCCCGCAGATCCGCGCCGCACTGGCAGACGCAGGTGTCGCCCTGGTCGATGCCGAGAGCATGGCCCAGGCGGTGCAACTCGCCAGCCAGCGCGCCCATCCCGGCGATGCCGTGCTGATGTCGCCCGCCTGCGCCAGTTTTGACATGTTCAAAAATTACGAGCACCGCGCCCAGGTCTTCATTGAAGCCGTTATGGCTTTGGCCGATGCCGGGCCGGATGCCGACCAGAAGGACGCAGCATGAGCCAGATGTCCCTGCCCCGGTTTCGTGATTGGTTTAAGGGCCTGCCCAAGGCCGCCGCCGATGCCTTGCCGGTCAAGCTCGGTGCCAGCGGTTTCTCTCGCACGCCCAGCCAGCCTACGCGTGTACACGGCTTTGACCAGCCCTTGCTGTGGGTGACGGTGGCTCTACTGGCTTGGGGGCTGGTGATGGTGTATTCGGCCTCGATTGCCATGCCCGACAACCCCCGCTTCGCCAAGTACGACCACAACTTCTTTCTGATCCGGCACGCCGCGTTTCTGTGCGTGGCTTTTGTGGCGGCGCTGATCGCGTTCCAGGTGCCGATGCGCACCTGGGAGCGCTGGGCTCCGTGGCTGTTCATCGTCTCCCTGGTGCTGTTGATTGCGGTGCTGATCCCTGGCGTGGGCAAGGTGGTGTACGGCGCGCGGCGCTGGTTACCCTTGGGGGTGATGAACTTCCAGCCATCCGAGATGGCCAAGTTCGCCATCGTGGTGTACGCGGCCGACTACATGGTGCGCAAGATGGATGTGAAAGAAAACTTCTGGCGCGCTGTCTGGCCGATGGGGGCGGCGGTGGCCACCATCGGCGTGCTGCTGCTGGCCGAGCCCGACATGGGGGCGTTCATGGTGATCGCCGTGATCGCCATGGGCATTCTGTTTTTGGGCGGTGTGAACGCCCGCATGTTCTTCCTGATCGCCACCATCCTGGTGGGTGCGTTCAGCATGATGATTGCTTTCAACGATTACCGCCGGGCACGCATCTTTGCCTACCTGGACCCCTGGAGCGACAGCAATGCACTGGCCAAGGGCTACCAGCTCACCCACTCGCTGATCGCCATTGGCCGGGGTGAGATTTTTGGCGTGGGCCTGGGCGGCAGCATTGAAAAACTCAGCTGGCTGCCCGAGGCGCACACCGACTTCTTGTTGGCCGTGATTGGCGAAGAGTTTGGGTTGGTCGGGGTGGTCACGGTGATCTGCCTGTTCTTCTGGTTGATCCGCCGCATCATGCATATCGGTCGCCAGTCCATTGCGCTAGACCGCTTGTTTGCCGGCCTGGTCGCCCAGGGCGTAGGCCTGTGGATGGGATTTCAGACCTTCATCAATATGGGCGTGAACCTGGGCGCACTGCCGACCAAGGGCCTGACCCTGCCGCTGATGAGCTTTGGTGGCTCGGCGATTTTGTGGAATCTGGTGGCCTTGGCCGTTGTGTTACGCGTCGATTTTGAAAACAGGCAATTGATGCACGGGGCACGCATATGAGCGCGCGCCATTTGGTCGTCATGGCGGCAGGTACCGGTGGACACGTGATCCCCGGCTTGGCCGTAGCACGCGAGATGCAGCAGCGTGGCTGGACCGTCAGCTGGTTGGGCACCTTGCACGGCATGGAAAACAAGCTGGTGCCACCCTCGGGTATCGCCATGGACCGGATCGCCTTCAGCGGACTGCGCGGCAAGGGGCTTATGCATACGCTGACGGGCGGCTTGCGCATGCTGGCGGCGTTCTGGAGCTGCCTGCAGATCCTGCGCCAGCGCCATGCCAGCGCCGTGCTGGGCATGGGCGGCTATGTCTGTTTTCCCGGCGGACTCATGGCCTCGCTGCTGGGCAAACCGTTGATGTTGGTGAATGCCGATGCCGCGCTGCTGATGAGTAACAAGGCTTTGTTGCCGGTGGCCGACCGCGTGGCTTTCGGCTTCGAAGGCCCGGCCACACAGGGCATTCGCCGTGCGGTGGTCACGGGCAATCCGGTGCGTGCCGAGATCGAGTCCATCGCCCTGCCTGCCGAGCGCTTCGCAGGTCGCCAAGGGTCGTTGCGGGTGCTGGTGGTCGGTGGCAGCTTGGGCGCCAAGGCCATCAACGACTGCCTGCCCCAGGCACTGGCCCAACTACCTGCCGACCAGCGTCCCCAGGTGGTGCACCAGACCGGCGTGGCCCAACAGGCCGCTGTGCAAGCGGCCTATGCCGAGCAGGGTATCGCCGCCCAGGTGCTGCCGTTTATCGACGACATGGCCACCGAGTTGGCGGCGTGCGACCTGATCGTGTGCCGCGCCGGAGCCGTCACCGTGAGCGAGTTGTGCGCTGCGGGGGTGGCGGCCGTGCTGGTGCCCTTGGTCGTCAGCACCACCTCGCACCAGCGCGACAACGCATCCTGGCTGGCCGACAAGCAGGCCGGCATCCATTTGCCGCAAGCCGAGCTGACACCCCAACGTCTGGCCGAACTTTTGACCCGCCTGAACCGCGGGCAACTGCTGGCGATGGCCACCCAGGCCCGCGCACTGGCCAAGCCGCATGCGGCGGCGCGCGTGGCCGATGAATTAGAAAGACTGGTACGCCCATGAAACACGCCGTACGCCATTTGCACTTCGTCGGTATCGGCGGCTCCGGCATGTCGGCCATTGCCGAGGTGATCCACAAGCTGGGCTATACCGTCTCGGGTTCGGACCAAAGCGACAGCGCCACGCTGCGCCGACTCGGCGGCTTGGGTATCACCACCTTCATCGGCCACACCCCGGCCAATGTGGCGGGGGCGGACGCCATCGTCACCTCCACCGCCGTCAAGGCCGACAACCCCGAAGTGCTGGCCGCGCGCGAGAACAAGGTACCTATCGTGCCGCGCGCGCTGATGCTGGCCGAACTGATGCGCCTCAAGCAGGGCATTGCCATTGCCGGTACACACGGCAAAACCACTACCACCAGCCTGGTGGCCAGCGTGCTGGTCGAGGCCGGGCTGGATCCGACCTTTGTGATCGGTGGCCGCTTGAACAGCGCCGGGGCCAATGCCCGCCTGGGCACCGGTGACTACATCGTGGTGGAGGCTGACGAATCCGACGCTTCCTTCCTGCACCTGCTGCCGGTGATGGCGGTGGTGACCAATATCGATGCCGACCACATGGAAACCTACGGCCACGACTTCAATAACTTGAAGAAGGCCTTCGTGGACTTTTTGCACCGCATGCCGTTCTACGGCACGGCTATTCTGTGCACCGACGACCCTGGCGTACGCGCCATCGTGGACGAGGTGACCAACCCCGTCACCAGCTACGGTTTTGACGAGGGTGCCCAGGTACGCGCCGTGGACGTGCGGGCCGTGGGCGGCCAGATGCACTTCACCGTGCAGCGTCGCAATGGGGTGGTCTTGTCGGACCTGGACGTGGTGTTGAACCTGCCAGGCCGCCACAACGTGCTGAACGCGTTGTCGGCCATCGCCATCGCCGCGGAGTTGGACCTCCCCGATGCCGCTGTGCAGCGTGCGCTGGCCACTTTTGAAGGTGTGGGCCGCCGCTTCCAGCCCTACGGCGAGCAGCCCGCCAAAGACGGCGGCACATTTACCTTGGTGGACGACTACGGCCACCACCCCGTCGAAATGGCGGCCACCTTGTCGGCTGCGCGCGGCGCGTTTCCGGGCCGTCGCCTGGTGCTGGCCTTCCAGCCGCACCGCTATAGCCGTACGCGTGACTGCTTTGAAGATTTTGTGCGGGTGATTGGCGAGGCCGATGTGGTGCTGCTGGGCGAAATCTACGCCGCGGGCGAGGCCCCCATCGTCGCCGCCGACGGCCGCGCGCTGGCCCGTGCCCTGCGCGTGGCGGGCCGGGTGGAGCCTGTCTTCGTCGACGACATCGCCGCCATGCCGCAGGCGATTGCCGACACCGCCCGCGACGGTGATGTGGTGCTGTGCATGGGCGCAGGCTCCATCGGTGCTGTACCGGGCAAGGTGGTTGATTTGCTATCGAAAAAAGAGCTGCTTGCGCAGGCAGCACCTGCGCTATGACCCTAAATTCTATAAATCTCGGAAAAGTGGCCGTGTTGATGGGCGGCGCGTCGGCGGAGCGCGAGGTGTCGCTCATGTCCGGCAACGGCGTGCTGGCCGCGCTGCACAGCCAGGGTGTCGATGCGCACGCGTTCGACCCGTCAGAACGCGATCTGGGCGACCTCAAGCGCGAAGGCTTTGCGCGCTGCTTCATCGCCCTGCATGGCCGCTTTGGCGAAGACGGCACGGTGCAGGGCGCGCTGGAGCTGCTGGGTATTCCTTACACCGGCTCCGGTGTCATGGCTTCCAGCATCGCGATCGCCAAGGTCATGACCAAGCGCATTTGGCGTGCCGAAGGCCTGCCCACTCCCGGCTGGTTCGAGGTGGACAGCGCCGAGGCGACCCGCCACGCCTTTGGCGCGCTGGGCGCACCGATGATCGTCAAGCCCGCCCGCGAAGGTTCGTCCATTGGCCTGACCAAGGTGCTGACGCTGGAAGCCTGCGAGGCGGCATTTGTCGCTGCCGCGCAGCTGGACAGCAATGTGCTGTGCGAACAATTTGTCAGCGGTGACGAGGTGACGGTGCCGGTACTGGGCACGGGCGCGCAGGCCGAGGTGCTGCCGGTGGTGCGCATCGTCGCCCCCGAAGGCAAGTACGACTACCAGAACAAATACTTCACCGACACCACCCAGTATCTGGTGCCCTGCGGCCTGCCCGAGGGCGAAGAGGCGGCGATCCAGGCGCTGGTGCGCAAAGCCTTTCTGACCCTGGGCTGCCGTGGCTGGGCCCGCGCCGACGTGATGATCGACGCGGCTACCCGCCAGCCCTACCTGCTGGAGATCAACACCGCGCCCGGCATGACCAGCCATTCGCTGGTGCCCATGTCGGCGCGCGCCGCAGGCATTAGCTATGAAGCCCTGTGCGTGCGCCTGCTGCAAACGGCCGCGCTGGACTACGGAATCCCGACGGCCTGAATATGCAAAAAGTCGCTGCTCCTTTGGACGTGAAACTCATGAACGCCACCGCCACGGTGCTGTTCCTGGGCGCGCTCGTCCTCGGACTGGTGGCGCTGGTGCAATGGACGGCACGCCAGCCGCTGTTTGCCATCCGCGGGATTTCGGTGGTGGGCGATGTGGTGCACAACAACGATGTGACGCTGCGCGCCAACCTGGGCGGCAAGATCAAAGGCACCTTTTTCACGGTGGACCTGAACGCCACCAAGGCCGCTTTCGAGGCTGTGCCTTGGGTGCGCAAGGCGGTGGTGCGGCGTGAGTTCCCCAACCGCCTGCGGGTGGTGTTGCAAGAGCAGCAGGCCGCCGCCTACTGGGGCGACGATAGCGATTCGCGCCTGCTGAACAACTACGGTGAAGTGTTTGAGGCCAACGTCGGCGAGGTGGACCGCGACGACATGCCCCACCTGGACGGCCCGGTAGAGCAGGCGGGCCAGATTCTGGGCATGTACCGCACGCTGGCCCCCTTGCTAGCCCCGTTGGACATGAGCTTGGACCAGCTGACCCTGACCAAACGCGGCGGCTGGCACATACAGACCGATGCCGGTGGCGAGCTCGAACTGGGCCGTGGCACGGCCGAAGAAATTACCCAGCGCGTGCAGCGCTTTATCGGCACCGTGGCCCAGGTGGCCAAGGAATATGGTCGCACGGTGGATGCCGTCGAACAGGCCGATCTGCGCTACACCGAAGGTTACGCCCTGCGCTTGCGCGGCGTCACCACCTTGGCCACACCGGCACCGGTGCCCAAGTCAAAAGCAATAGACCATTGAATTACAGGACGCACTATGGCAAAAGAGTACAAAGATTTAGTCGTCGGGGTGGACATCGGCACCGCCAAGGTGATGGTGGTGGTGGCCGAGGTGCTGGCAGGCGGGGAGCTCAAGCTGGCCGGTTTTGGCGTGGCCCCCAGCAACGGCCTCAAGCGCGGTGTGGTGGTGAATATTGACGCGACCGTGCAAAGCATCCAGATGGCACTGAAAGAGGCCGAGCTGATGGCCGACTGCAAGATATCCCACGTCTACACCGGCATCACCGGCAGCCACATCCGGGGCATCAATTCCAGCGGCATGGTGGCGGTAAAAGACCGCGAAGTCACCGCCGCCGATGTGGCCCGCGTGGTGGAAACCGCCAAGGCCATCCACATCTCTACCGACCAACGTCTGCTGCTGGTGGAGCCGCAGGAATTCATCATCGACGGACAGGACGTGAAAGAGCCGATCGGCATTAGCGGCATCCGCCTGGAAGCCAAGGTGCACATCGTGACCGGCGCCCAAAGCGCAGCCGAGAACATCATCAAATGCATACGCCGTTGCGGGCTGGACGTGGACCAGCTGATGCTGAACCCGCTGGCCAGCAGCCTGTCGGTGTTAACCGAAGACGAGCGCGAGCTGGGCGTGGCCCTGGTGGACATTGGCGCGGGCACCACCGACGTGGCCATTTTTACCAACGGCGCGATCCGCCACACCGCCGTGATCCCGATTGCCGGTGACCTGATCACCAGCGATATCGCCATGGCCTTGCGCACGCCCACCAAGGACGCGGAAGACATCAAGGTTGAAAGCGGCTACGCCAAGCAGTTGCTGGCCGACCCGGAAGCCCAGGTGGAAGTACCCGGCCTGGGCGACCGGGGTCCGCGCATGCTGAGCCGCCAGGCGCTGGCGGGCGTGATTGAGCCCCGCGTCGAAGAAATCTATTCGCTGGTGGCCCAGGTCATTCGCGAGTCGGGCTTTGAAGACGTGCTGTCCAGCGGCATTGTGCTCACCGGTGGCAGCGTGGTCATGCCCGGCATGGTCGAGCTGGGCGAAGACATCTTTTTGAAACCCGTGCGCCGCGGTGTACCCAAGTACCGGGGCGCGCTGTCCGACATGGTTTCGCAGCCCCGCGCCGCCACGGTGATGGGCCTGCTGGAAGAGGCCCGCATCGGCCGCGCCCGTGGCTTCAAGGTGGCACAGAAAAACGGCTCCATGAAGACCGCGGTCGGCCGCGTCAAAGACTGGTTTGTGGGGAACTTTTAACCATGCGCACCACCCACTCCCTACCGCGCGGCAGCCCTGCATGTATGGCACTTTGGCGATGGCGGGCCTGCCATCCACCCTGGTCCCAAGTCACCCCGTTTCGTTTTTGAATATTGAAGTAACAGCACCCCATTGACACCATGAAGGAGAACCACATGCCTATCGAAATGATTGAAGTCGAAGAATTTAACCTGGGCACCCAGATCAAAGTGATCGGTGTCGGCGGCGGCGGCGGCAATGCCGTCGAGCACATGATTGGCTGCAACGTCCAGGGCGTGGAGTTCATCAGCGCCAACACCGACGCCCAGGCCCTGGGCCGCAGCGTGGCGCACAAGACCATCCAACTGGGCCTGAGCGGCCTGGGCGCCGGCAGCAAGCCCGACAAGGGCCGTGAAGCGGCCGAGCTGGCCGTGGACGACATCCGCGCGGCCATAGCGGGTGCGCACATGCTGTTTATCACCGCCGGCATGGGCGGCGGTACCGGCACCGGCGCGGCTCCGGTGATTGCCCGGGTGGCCAAGGAAATGGGCATTCTGACCGTGGGCGTGATCACCAAGCCTTTCGACTTCGAAGGCCCAAAACGCATGGCCAACGCCGACAACGGCCTGGCCGAGCTGGAAGCCAATGTGGATTCGCTGATCGTGGTGCTGAACGAGAAGCTGCTCGAAGTGCTGGGTGATGACGTGACGCAAGACGAAGCCTTTGCCCACGCCAACGACGTGCTGAAAAACGCCGTCGGCGGGATTGCCGAAATCATCAACGTGCCCGGCCATGTGAACGTCGACTTTGAAGACGTGCGCACCGTCATGGGCGAGCCCGGCAAAGCCATGATGGGTACTGCCGTGGCCGACGGCCCCGACCGCGCCCGCATCGCCGCCGAGCAGGCCGTGGCCTGCCCACTGCTGGAAGGTATCGACCTGTCGGGTGCCAAGGGTGTATTGGTGCTCATCACCGCGGCCAAGGGTTCGCTCAAGCTGAACGAATCCAAGCTGGCCATGAACACCATCCGCGCCTACGCCTCGCCCGACGCGCACGTGATCTACGGCACGGCCTACGACGACGGCCTGGGCGACAAGATCCGCGTCACAGTGGTGGCCACTGGTCTGAGCAAACGCCGCGTGGCAGCCCCGCTGCAAGTGGTGGTGCAGCGCACGGGTACCGACAACGTTGGCTTTACGCTGCCCGTGCAAGGCAACGGTAATGGCATGGGTATTGGCAATGCCCAGCCTGACTACGAGTCGCTGCGCGGCCCCGCGGTTTGGCGCACGCCCAACCGCACCCAGGCCAGTGCCCGGGTGGATGCGCTGTCTTCCGGCGGCATGGACGACTATGAAATCCCGGCCTTCCTGCGCAAGCAGGCAGACTGAGGATGTGCGCGAACGGGCGCCCCGGGAGTGGGGCGCTTGTCGCGTAGCGTGTCTATGAATGGGTTGATGGCCATAGCGGTTCTCAATTTGATCCATCAAGCTTGCTGATCACGGGTTATCCACCCGCCAATTAAAATTACAAAATGCTGCAGCAACGAACCCTCAAGTCCCTCACCAGTGCCGTCGGTGTGGGCGTGCACAGCGGCCAGCGGGTCGAGTTGACGCTGCGCCCGGCACCGCCGGATACCGGCATCGTGTTTCGCCGTACCGATCTGCCCGTGCCGGTGGACATCGCCATGACCGCTACCTCGGTCACCGACACCCGCATGGCCACTACCGTCTCCAGCGGCTCGACCAAGGTGTCCACCGTCGAACATCTGATGTCGGCCTGCTCTGGCCTGGGCATTGACAACCTGATTGTGGAAATCACCGCCGAAGAAGTGCCTATCCTCGACGGCTCGGCCGGGGCTTTTGTCTACCTGCTGCAAACCGCAGGGATCGAACTGCAAAAAGCCCCGCGCCGCTTCATCCGCGTGCTGCAGCCCGTGGAAGTGCGCGAAGGCACGGGTATGGCAGAAAAGTGGGCCCGGCTGGAGCCGTACCACGGCTACAAGCTGAGTTTTGACATCATTTTTGACCACCCGGCGGTAGATTCGACCGGCCAGCATGTTGAGTTCGACCTGGGCTCGGGCTCCTACATCCGCGACATCGCCCGCGCCCGCACTTTCGGCTTCACCCGCGATGCCGAGATGCTGCGCGCCAACGGCCTGGGCCTGGGTGGCGGCATGGACAACGCCATCCTGATGGACGATTACAAAGTGCTCAACGCTGGTGGTCTGCGCTACGACGATGAATTCGTGAAGCACAAGGTGCTGGACGCGATGGGCGACATGTACATGCTGGGCAAACCCCTGCTGGCCAGCTACAGCGCCATGAAGTCCGGCCACGCGCTGAACAACAAGCTGATCCGCGCCCTGATGCTGAACACCGAAGCCTGGGAAATCGTCACGTTTGACGACGCATCCAAGGCCCCCAGCGGCTTCGCCCAACTCGCCCGCGCCTGGTAGCTGGGCAATGCTGCTGTTCCGCTGGGCCATCCTTTTCCTGCTGCTGGGCGCTGGTGTGTCCTTCGCTTTCTATGTCGGTACGCGCGACCGCCGCTACCTGCGCTGGGGCTGGGCGGTGCTGAAGTGGACGCTGCTGGCGGCGTTTGGATTTTTCACGGTGCTGATTCTGGAGCGGCTGGCCTGAGTCTTTAGTTGATGCGTCCGTCGCGGTACATGCCGCTGGTTTTACGGGTTAGCGGTGTCGCTTGCGCCAACCGGGCCATCGCATGCCCCACGTGCGCGTGGGTGATGGCCATGCCCAGCGCGTCGGCGGCATCCTTGCCGGGCAACACAGGCAGTTTCAACAGGCGTTTGACCATCTCCTGCACCTGGGTCTTGTCGGCCCGGCCGTGGCCGACCACGGCTTTTTTCATCTGCAGCGCGGTGTATTCCGCCACCGGCATGTTGCTGTGCCCTAGCGCCGCCAAGCTGGCTCCGCGCGCCTGGCCCAGCAACAGGGTGGACTGGGGGTTCACGTTCACAAAGATGATTTCCACCGAGGCGGCATCGGGCTCGTAGCGGGTACAGACCTCGCAAATCCCGTCAAACAAAATCTTGATGCGCGCAGGTAACTGCCCCAGGTCCAGGTGCGTGGTCTTGATGGTGCCACTGGCCACGTAGCTGAGGTTGGAGCCATCCACGTCGATGATGCCGAAGCCCGTGGTCTGTAAGCCGGGGTCGATGCCGAGAAGTCGCATGCTATTTATTTGGTAGCTGGTGGTGCAGGTAGAGTATGCGCTACAGCCTGAAAAACCAACGAACCGAGTGGAAGAAGATCGGCGCCGCAAAACACAGGGCATCGACCCGGTCCAGCAGGCCGGTCGCGCCGGTGATGGACTGGCCCTGGCTGCCCCAGTTGGTGATGCCGCGGTCGCGTTTCAGGGCCTTCATCACCAAATGGCCGGCCGTGCCTGCCACGCAGGCGATCAGCGCCATGGCCAGGGCCTGGCCGGGTTTGAAAGGCGTGATGCCCGCCAGCAAACCACCCGCCAGGCCCCCAGCGGCCACGCCCATCGCCCAACTGGTCCAGTTGAAACTTTGGCTGATGTGCGGCGCGCGCGGTGGGCGTTTGAGTTTGCGCGAGGCCAGGTGCTGTACCAGCATGCAGGTCTGCACCACCAGCACCAGAAAGAACACTAAAAAAGCGCTTTTGTCGGCGTAGCCGGGGATTTCCAGGCGCACCAGGGCGGGGATGTGGCTGGTGCCGTAGACACAGACCATGATGCCCCACTGCATCTTGGCGTTGCGCTCCAGAAAGCGGTGCGGATCGTCGGCCAGCGCGCCCACCAGCGGCAGGGCCAGAAACACGTACACCGGGATGAACACCGTGAACAGGTCGAAATGCCGCCCGCCCGCCATCCAGAACTGCACCGGCAGCACCACAAAGAACGCCAGGATCAGGCTGCGGTGGTCACCCCGGTGGGTGGGCGACAGGGTGATGAATTCGCGCAGCGCAAAAAACGCCACCAGGCCAAACAGGCTGATCGCAAACCAGCCGCCCAGCACCCAACCCAGCCAGAAGGTGGCGGCCATGAACCAGGTGTTTTTCAGCACCAGGCGCAGGTCGTTCAGGTCGGAGCCGAAGGCGGCCTTGAAGTCCCCGTCATCGCGCTCGCGCAGCGACACCAGCAGCAGTGCGGCGCTGGCCAGCGACAGCACACCAAACACCAGAAAAAACAGCGCGGCCACCTGCTGGCTGCCGCTCAGAGCGCGTAAAAATTGGTTCATATGTCTCGCAGGGCGATCACGTTCAGCCGCGCCCGGTCCAGAAACGCCCGGCGCTCTTCGCCCGGCTCCACCTGCATCGGCGTGCCAAAGGTCACCGAGCACAGCACCGGCACCGGAATCACCTCGCCCTTAGGCATCACCCGCTGCACGTTGTGGATCCAGGTGGGTACCAGCACCACCTGCGGAAACTGCACCGCCAGGTTGAATAGCCCGGCCTTGAAGGGCTGGGGCTCGGGCGCAAAGCCCCGCGTGCCCTCGGGGAACAGGATGATGGAATCGCCGCTCTCTAGCGCGTCCACCAGCGGCTCCAGCGGGTCAAAAAAATGGGGGTCAGATTCCAAATTCGCCTGCCCGTTGCCGGGCATGTCTGAGGGCGCATCTGCGCCCTGCGAAATTGGAATCTGACCCCCATTTTTTTCCTTGGTGCGGCTGCGGTCAATGTAGATGGCGTTGAAGACGGCGCT
This sequence comes from Rhodoferax sp., assembly GCF_039922535.1. Taxonomy (GTDB): domain Bacteria; phylum Pseudomonadota; class Gammaproteobacteria; order Burkholderiales; family Burkholderiaceae_C; genus Rhodoferax_B. Next base: position 14,630 of record NZ_JBDTEM010000354.1, read on the forward strand.
GGTCAGCCATTTCTTGAAGCGCGAGTTGGTCCAGTAGTCTTTGGCGGCAATGGGGCGGGTGATGCTGCGCAGCTCGGTCGGCAGGGCGGCCCAGATCAGTACCAGATCGACGTGGCTCTGGTGGTTGGCAAAGTAAATACGCTGTTCGGCCTTGGGCGGGCAGCCGTACCAGCGGGCTTGGGCCCCGGTCAGCAGCCGTACGATGCCTAACAAAATGAAACTGGTGAACTTGGCAAGCATGGCCGCGATGATAAGCGGGCAGGGTGGAGCGACCGACGTTTTACGTGTAAAAAGTGCTTCTGGCGCAATATCTATCTGCGCTGGTAGCTATGAAATATGTAGTATTTCTAGGCCAATAGAGGGAAAGCCCTAATATTCATAATTCATTAATTAATAGAAAATTACGACCCTCAGCTAGGCATGGTGCCGCGCTGAACCCAACCTTTGCCCCGGCCTCCTACTTCTGCGAGGCGGCAAATCCAGGAGACAGATTGATGATGAAGCTTTCCAAAGTAGCGCTGGCCATGGCTGTAGTGGTGTCGGCAGGTGCATTGCACGCCGGTGAAGTCGAAGTGCTGCACTACTGGACCTCGGGCGGCGAGGCCAAGTCGGTCGCCGAACTGAAGAAGATCATGCAGGCCAAGGGCCACGTCTGGAAAGACTTCGCCGTGGCCGGTGGCGGTGGCGACAACGCCGCCACGGTGTTGAAGAGCCGGGTGGTTTCGGGAAACCCCCCAGCCGCCGCCCAGATCAAGGGCCCTGCGATCCAAGAGTGGGCTGCTGAAGGCGTGCTGGCCAACCTGGACAGCGTGGCCAAGGCCGAAAAATGGGACAGCCTGCTGCCCAAGGCCGTGGCCGACGGCATGAAGTACAAGGGCAGCTACGTGGCCGTACCGGTCAACGTGCACCGTGTGAACTGGATCTGGGCCAACCCCGAAGTGCTGAAAAAAGCCGGTGTGGCCGGCATGCCCAAGACCTTTCCCGAGTTCTTCGCCGCCGCCGACAAGATCAAGGCTGCCGGCCTGATCGCCGTGGCGCACGGTGGCCAGAACTGGCAAGACTTCACCACCTTTGAATCGGTGGTGCTGGGCGTGGGCGGTGCCAAGTTCTACAGCGATGCGCTGGTGCGCCTCGACCCCAAGGCGCTGAACAGCCCCACCATGAAGACCTCGCTGGAAACCTTCCGCAAGATCAAGGGCTACACCGACGCCGCCTCCGCAGGCCGCGACTGGAACCTGACCACCGCCATGGTGATGCAGGGCAAGGCCGGCTTCCAGTTCATGGGCGACTGGGCCAAGGGCGAGTTCCTGGCCGCTGGCAAGGTGCCGGGCAAGGACTTCCTGTGTGCTGCCGCCCCCGGCACCGCCACAGCCTACACCTACAACATCGACTCGTTCGCCATGTTCAAGCTCAAGTCGGCCGATGCGCAAAAAGCCCAGGGCGACCTGGCTGCCGCCATCATGGGCACCGAGTTCCAGGAAATCTTCAACCTGAACAAGGGCTCGATCCCCGTGCGTTTGAACATGAACCTGGACAAGTTTGACGACTGCGCCAAGCAGTCGGCCAAAGACTTTGTGACCACCTCCAAGACCGGTAGCCTGGTGCCTTCCATCGCCCACGGCATGGCTGTCAGCCCCGCGGCTGAAGGTGCGATCAAGGACGCTGTGAGCCAGTTCTGGAACGACGACAAGATCAGTGTCGACGCCGCCATGAAGAACATCGCCTCCGCCGCCCAGACCAAGTAATTCTTCGGTCTAGCCCCCCGACTGTGGTTCGCCGCAGGCGGGGGGCTTTTTGTCCATTGCGAGAGCGAAATCTATGAAACTGAATTTTGAGCAGGCACTGCCCAAGCTGGTGGTTGCGCCCGGCTTTGTGCTGGGCTTTGCCTTTATCTACGGGCTGATGATTTGGAACGGCGTGCTGTCGGTGACCGCGTCGCGCATGCTGCCCAACTACGACGAATTCGTCGGCCTGGCGCAGTACGCCAAATTGTTTGAGATGGACCGCTGGTGGCTGGCCCTGAAGAACCTGGGCATCTTCAGCGTGCTGTACGTGGGCGGCGCAATGCTGATCGGCATGGCCCTGGCCATCGTGCTGGACCAAAAGGTCCGCGCCGAAGGCCTGCTGCGCACCATTTATTTGTACCCTATGGCGCTGTCCTTCATCGTCACCGGCACCGCCTGGAAGTGGATGCTCAACCCCAGCCTGGGTTTAGAGAAGCTGATGCACGACATCGGCTGGAGCAGCTTCAGCTTTGACTGGCTGGTGCAGAGCGACACCGCGATTTACTGCGTGGTGATTGCCGGTATCTGGCAGTCTGCCGGGTTTGCCATGGCCCTGTTTTTGGCAGGGCTGCGCGGTATCGACGACAGCATCATCAAGGCCGCACAGATCGACGGTGCCAGCCTGCCGCGCATTTACTGGCGCATCATTTTGCCGATTTTGCGGCCGGTGGTTTTCTCTACCGTGATGGTCTTGTCGCACCTGTCCATCAAGAGCTTCGACCTGGTGATGGCCCTGACCGGCGGCGGCCCCGGCTATGCCACCGACGTGCCCGCCACCTTCATGTACGTCATGAGCTTTACCCGCGGCCAGATCGGCCTGGGTGCCGCCAGCGCCACCATGATGCTGGCCACGGTTGCCGCCATCGTGGTGCCTTATTTGTACAGTGAACTGCGGAGCAAACCCCATGATCGGTAAGAGTCTTTCCCGTGTGCTGATCTACGGCGTGCTGTTCATTGCGGCGCTGTTTTTCCTGGCACCCATGTATGTGATGCTGGCCACCTCGTTCAAGGACGCGGAAGAAATCCGCAGTGGCAATTTGCTCAGCCTGCCGCACGGTCTGAACTTTGAAGCCTGGACGCTGGCCTGGTCCAGCGCCTGTACCGGCACCGACTGCCGGGGGCTGCAGCCGTTCTTTTGGAACTCGGTGCTGATCGTGTTTCCGGCGGTGATCATCTCGACGCTGTGGGGCGCTATCAACGGCTACGTGCTGAGCCTGTGGAAGTTCAAGGGCAGCGAAGTGCTGTTTGGCTTCATGCTGTTTGGCGTGTTCATGCCGTTCCAGGTGGTGCTGTTGCCCATGAGCCAGATTCTGGGCTGGCTGGGCATTTCCAGCTCGGTGTACGGGCTGATCTTTGTGCACTGCCTGGCCGGTCTGGCGGGCACCACGCTGTTTTTCCGCAACTATTACGCCGCTATTCCCAAAGAGCTGGTCAACGCTGCGCGCATCGACGGCGCGGGCTTCTGGCGCATCTTTATCCGCATCATCGTGCCGCTGTCCACACCCATCGTGATGGTCACGCTGATCTGGCAATTCACCAATATCTGGAACGACTTTTTGTTCGGCGTGGCCTTCAGCGGTGCGGACAGCAAGCCCATCACCGTGGGCCTGAACAACATGGTTAACACCACCAGCAGCGTGAAAAACTACAACGTCGACATGGCCGCTGCCGTGATCGCGGGCCTGCCCACCATCCTCATCTACGTGCTGGCAGGCAAATTCTTCGTTAAAGGACTGACGGCTGGTGCCGTCAAGGGATAAAAATTATGGCATCCGCACTCCACATTCAAGGCATCCGCAAAACCTTCGGCAACGGCGACAAAATGGTCGAGGTGCTCAAGCGCATCGATATCGACGTGGCCCCGGGTGAATTTCTGATCCTGGTCGGTCCGTCCGGCTGCGGCAAGTCCACCTTGCTCAACATCATTGCCGGGCTGGAAGAGCCCACCGAGGGCGACATTCGCATCGGCGACCGCAACGTGGTGGGCGTGGCCCCGGCCCAGCGCGACATCGCCATGGTGTTCCAAAGCTACGCGCTGTACCCCACCATGAGCGTGGCCGAAAACATCGGCTTTGCGCTGGAAATGCGCAAAGTGCCCAAGGCCGACCGCGAAAAGCGCATCAACGAAGTCGCCGCCATGCTGCAAATCACCCACCTGCTAGACCGCCGCCCCGCGCAGCTGTCAGGTGGCCAGCGCCAGCGCGTGGCCATGGGCCGGGCCTTGGCACGCCAGCCGCAGCTGTTCTTGTTCGACGAACCGCTATCGAATCTGGATGCCAAGCTGCGGGTCGAGATGCGGGCCGAAATCAAGCGCCTGCACCAGGTCAGCGGCATCACCAGCGTCTACGTGACCCACGACCAGATCGAGGCCATGACCCTGGGCAGCCGCATCGCGGTGATGAAAGACGGCGTGCTGCAGCAACTGGGCACGCCCGACGACATCTACAGCCGCCCGGCCAATACTTATGTCGCCAGCTTCATTGGCTCGCCTACTATGAATTTAATAGCTGGCCGCGCAGGCTCTGCAGACGCTAGCGGCCAATTTTCTATACAAGGTGCGAATCTGCCGCTGGACTGCCCGCTGCCGGGCGTGGATACGCTGCTGGGCCTGCGCCCCGAGCACATTGAGCTGGCCGATGCCTCTGGCTGGCGCGGCGAGGTTAGCCTGGTGGAGCCCACCGGGGCCGACACCTATGTGGTGGTCAAGACCGCGGCGGGCCTGGTCACCGTGCGTACCGCCCCGCAGGTCAGCGTCAAGCCCGGCGACACCGTAGGCCTGCATGTGGCCGCCGCGCAGGTGAGCTGGTTTGACGCGAAAAGCGGCGTGCGGATGTAGGATTCGAAAACAATAGCTACTAACGCAGATAGATTCTGCGCTGGAGGTGGTTTTTATGGGTAAAAGCATCGCACCGGGCCTGCTGGCACCGGCAACCAAGTCCGTGGCCAGTTTTTTGGCGCGTTACGCCCTGAAAACTGCCGAGCGCAACGGCATCGGCCCGCAAGAGTTCCAGCGCCTGACGGGCATCTCCGCGTGGGAAGTGCAGTCTGCGCAGGCCCGCATACCGGCCCACAAGCACCTGGCCATGATGCGGTTGGCGCAGCAGTTGCCGTTTTCGCCAGAATTTTTCGAGCTGGACATGCCCACGCGCTGGCAGGTGCTGCCCACCCTGTACGCGGTGGTGGCCAATGCGCCCAGCCTGGTGCAGGGCCTGGGCGCTTATCTGCACTACCGCAGCCTGATCGGCAATGTGGACACGCTGACCTGCCACCGCGAGGGCGCGCAGTTCGAGTTTGGCTACCTGCAGGACGACCCCGACAACGTGGCATTGAGCGCATTTGGCAACTTCTTCCTGCTGCTGGACATCGTGCGCCACTACGACCCGCAGGGCGCGCGGGCCTGCGTGCTGGAGCTGACTGGCCAGCCGTTTGCCAGCGTCGCCCTGCTGCGCCGTGAAATTGGCTGTGAGGTACGGTTCGGGCAAGAGCGCAACTTTTTGCGGGTGGCGGTGCCCGCCAGCGACCAGCCGTACGCACAGCACAACCCGGCCCTGCATGGCTTCTTTTTGGCGCAGGCGGGTGCCGACCTGGCCCGGCTGCAGCCGCCAGACACGTTTGCGCTGCGCCTGCAACGCTTTCTGGCCACCGCCATTGCGGCGGGCGATGCCATCGGCCCGGACAACCAGTTGCTGGCCGCCGCCTGCGCGCATTTTCAAACCTCGCGCTGGAGCCTGCACCGCAGCCTGCAACTGGAAGACACCCATTTTCAAGACGTGTTGGGCCAGGTGCGCGCCGCCGAGGCCCAGCGCCTGCTGCTGCAGCCCTGTGCGATTGCCGAGATCAGCGACTTGCTGGGCTTTGCGTCACTCAGCAGCTTTTCGCGGTTTTTCAGCGGCGCGTTCGGCATGTCGCCGTCGCAGTACCGCAAAAACGGGGGCCGTTTGACAATTTCTGAACCGGCTGCAACGCTGGGATAAATCCCGCTACCGGCGGTCAAATGCGCAGCGGTCTCCCTGGCTACAGTGGCATTGGTTACCCAAAACCAATCCAAAAAATACCAGGAGACAAAACATGTATATCCAACGCCCCTTGATCGCCGCCATGCTGGCCGCCGGACTTCTCGCCGCCTGCGGCGGTGACGATGCCCCCCCCACTGCCGACCAGCAAGCCAGCGACCTGCTGGCCAAGATGACGCTAGACGAGAAGATCCAGCTGGTCCACGGCGCGGGTTATGGCCTGCCCGAAGCCCTTGGCGGAGCCGGCGTGGTGAAGGGCATTCCCCGCCTGGGCATACCCGACCTGACCAATGCCGACTCGGCCGGCGGGGTCAACGTGGTGGGCTCAAACGCCACGCCGTACCCGGCCCCCATCGCCCTGGCGGCCAGTTGGGACCCGGCGCTGGCCCACAGCTACGGCAGCGGTATCGCCACCGAACTGCGCACGCTGGGCTTTGCCGAAGGCCTGGGCGGCGGTGTCAACCTGGCACGCGAGCCACGCAATGGCCGCACTTTTGAGTACATGGGCGAAGACCCGGTGCTGGCGGGCAACATGATCGCGCAGCGCACGCTGGGCACCCAGTCGCAAAAGGTGATTGCCACCATCAAGCATTACGCGGGCAACGAACAGGAAACCAACCGCTGGGCTGGCTCCAACTCGGTCATCGACGAGCGCACCCTGCGTGAGCTGTACCTGCTGCCGTTCGAGATCGGTGTTAAGGACGGTGCGCCCGGCAACGTGATGTGCGCCTACAACCTGGTCAACGGCCTGCAAGCCTGCGAAAGCCCCTACCTGCTGACCGACGTGCTCAAGACCGAATGGGGCTTCAAGGGCATCGTCCAGTCGGACTGGTTCTTTGCGGTGACCGACACCGTGCGTGCCGCCAACGCCGGGCTGGACGAGGAGGAGGCGGGCGCTGCCGATGACAGCGTAGGGGCCAACCTGGGCGGTTTCCAATTGCCCGTCACCTATTTCAACCAAAAGCTCAAGGCCGCCGTGCAGGCCGGTACCGTGCCCATGGCCCGCCTGAACGACATGGTGCAGCGCAAGCTGCGCACCCTGTACGCCAGCGGCGTGATGGCATCGCCCCCCAAGGCCGGTGGCAGCATCGACCAGGCCGCCGGTAATGTTGCGGCCCAAAAGGTGGCCGAGCAGTCCATCGTGTTGTTGAAAAACGCCACGCCCACGGGTGGCACTGCCAGCGTGCTGCCGCTGAGTGCCACGGCGGCGCAAACCATCGTGGTGATTGGCGGCCACGCGGATGCGGGCGTGATCTCTGGCGGTGGCTCCGGTGCCGTGCCCGCGCGGGACGGCAACGCCGTCACCTGCCTGGTCCCCGGCGCGGGCCTGTTCAGTACCTGCGCCACCTGGTACAAATCTTCACCGCTGGCCGCGATCAAGGCCCTGGCACCGAACGCCACCGTCACCTACCTGGACGGTAGCGACGCTGCGGCAGCGGCCACGGCAGCCGCAGCGGCCGATGTCGCCATCGTCTTTGCCACCCAGTGGCAAACCGAAGGGGCGGACCTGCCCAACCTGAGCCTGCCCAACAACGCCGCCGACCCGGCCAACCAGGCTTACGACCAGAATGGGCTGATCACCGCCGTGGCGGCGGTCGCCAAGCGCAGCGTGGTGGTACTGGAAACCGGCACTGCCGTCACCATGCCCTGGCTGGGCAACGTCAACGCCGTGCTGGAGGCCTGGTATCCCGGCGTGCAGGGCGGCCCGGCCATTGCCAACGTGCTGTTTGGC
>NZ_JBDTEM010000355.1:0-25848 GCF_039922535.1 Rhodoferax sp.
GTGGGCATTGGCGGCATGCTGGCCAGCGTGGGCGTGATCACGGCCGAATACTCGTCGCACAAATGGCGCAGCACCTGCGTCGCTTTCCAGGCCACCGGCTACCCCATCGGGGCCACGCTGGGCGGCATGGTGGCGGCCTTGCTGTTGACGCACTACGGCTGGCGCTCGGTGTTTGTGTTTGGCGGCCTGACCACCTTGCTGATGGTGCCGGTGGTGCTGTGGTTGCTACCCGAATCGGTGGACTTTTTGCTGGCCAAGCAGCCCCAGGGCGCGCTGGGCAAGCTCAACACCTTGCTGCGCAAAATGGAGCGCCCGGTGCTGCAAAGCCTGCCGGTACGGCCCACCCGCAAGGCCGGTGCGGCGCCAGTGGGCGGCTTCAAGTCGCTGTTTTCGCCCGCCATCCTGCGCTCTACGCTGCTAATCTGGAGCGCGTTCTTTCTGCTGATGTTCAGCTTTTACTTCGCCCTGAGCTGGACCCCCAAGCTGCTGGTGGCCGCAGGCCTGTCGGCCCAGCAGGGCATTACCGGCGGCGTGCTGCTGAACCTGGGTGGCATCGTGGGCGGTACGCTGTTTGGTCTGCTGGCTTCGCGCCTGGACCTGGGCCGTTTGACTGCGGCCTGCCTGTGCACCACGGCGGTGGCGATGGCGGCGTTTGGCTACGTCACGGGCACGCTGGATCTGGCCTTTATGGCGGCGTTCGGCATCGGCGTGTTCATCTTTGGCGGCATGGCCGGTTTGTATTCGTTTGCGCCCATCATTTACCCGGCGGCGGTGCGCACCACCGGCATGGGCTGGGCGATTGGCATTGGCCGCCTGGGTGCCATCCTGGCCCCGCTGACCGCCGGTGTCTTGCTCGACCGCGGCTGGGCACCGCCCCAGCTGTACTACGTGTTTGCGATTCCGCTGCTGCTGGCCGTGGTGGCGGTATTGGCCATCCACGCAAAACCATCGACGGCAGACCGCGCACCCGGCAAACTGGCCGCAGCCCATTGATCACCCCACAAAAAGGAAACCCCACCATGTTCCCCAAAAACGCCTGGTACGTCGCCTGCACCCCCGACGAGATCACCGACAAGCCCCTGGGCCGCAAGATCTGCGGTGAATCCCTGGTGCTCTACCGTGGCCCCGAAGGCCAGGCCACGGCGCTGGAAGACTTTTGCCCGCACCGGGGCGCGCCCTTGTCGCTGGGCAAGGTCGAAAACGGCAAACTCACCTGCGGCTACCACGGGCTGGAAATGGGCTGCGACGGCAAAACCGTGTCCATGCCTGGCCAGCGCGTGCGCGGCTTCCCGGCCATTCGCGCCTATCCGGCCCTTGAACGTTACGGCTTCATCTGGGTTTGGCCCGGCGACGCAGCCCTGGCCGACGAAGCTAAGTTACACCACCTGGAGTGGGCCGAGAACCCCGCCTGGGCCTACGGCGGCGGCCTGTTCCACATCAACTGCGACTACCGCCTGATGGTCGATAACCTGATGGACCTGTCGCACGAAACCTATGTGCACGCCAGCAGCATCGGCCAAAAAGAGATCGACGAAACCCCCACCAAGACGGTGGTGAATGGCGACGAAGTCATCACCAGCCGCCACATGGAAAATATCAGCGCCCCCCCGTTCTGGCGCATGGCGCTGCGCGGCAACGGCCTGGCCGACGACGTGCCGGTGGACCGCTGGCAGATCTGCCGCTTCACCCCGCCCAGCCACGTGATGATCGAGGTCGGCGTGGCCCACGCGGGCCATGGCGGCTACGACGCCCCGGCCGAGCACAAGGCGGCCTCCATCGTGGTGGACTTCATCACGCCCGAGACCGAAACCTCGATCTGGTACTTCTGGGGCATGGCGCGCAACTTCAAGCCCGACGATGCCGAGCTGACCACCACCATCCGCGCCGGCCAGCACACCATCTTCAGTGAAGACCTGCAGATGCTGGAGCTGCAGCAGCGCAACCTGCTGGCCCACCCCGAGCGCAAGCTGCTGATGCTGAACATCGACTCCGGCGGTGTGCAGTCGCGCAAGGTGATCGAGCGGCTGCTGGCCGCCGAAGCACCGCAGGTGACGGCATGAGCGCCGCGCTGGGCCGCCCCGAGCAAGCTCGCACCGCAGTGCGCAGCACGGAGGTTCTGTCATGAACACGATCCGCGTGCGGGTGGCCCGCAAAACGGTGGAGGCTTTGGACATCTGCAGCTACGAGCTGGTGGCCGTGGATGGCGCGCCACTGCCCGCGTTCAGCGCTGGGTCGCACATCGACGTGCACATGCCCGGAGGTTTGACGCGGCCCTATTCGCTGTGCAACGACCCCACGGAAACCCAGCGCTACCGCATCGGCGTGCTGCGCGACCCGGCCTCGCGCGGCGGCTCGCAGGCCATGCACGCGGCGGTCAACGAGGGCGATGTGCTGGAGATCAGCCCGCCCAAGAACCACTTTGCCCTGTCGCAGGACGCAAGCCGCAGCCTGTTGCTGGCGGGCGGCATCGGTATCACGCCCATCCTGGCTATGGCGCAAACGCTGGCCGCCCAGGGCGCGCCGCTGGAAATGCACTACTGCAGCCGCACCGAGGAGCGCATGGCTTTTCGGGCCGAAATCGCCGCTGCCGCCTTTGCCCGCGACGTGCATTTTCACTTTGACGATGGCTCCAGCATGCAAAAGCTGTCCTTGCCCGACCTGCTGGCCGAGCCCCAGCCGGGCGTGCACCTGTATGTGTGCGGCCCCACCGGCTTTATGGACGCGGTGCTGCAAACCGCCCGCGGCAGCGGCTGGCCCGAAGACCAGTTGCACTACGAATTCTTCTCGGCCAACGTAGCCCCTTCGGCCGACGATGCCAGCTTTGAGGTCAAGCTGGCCCGCTCGGGCCGGGTGGTGCGCATCGCTGCCGACCAGACCGTTGCCAAGGCCTTGGCCCTGGCCGGGGTGGACATTCCGCTGTCGTGCGAACAGGGCGTGTGCGGCACCTGCCTGACCAAGGTGCTGGAAGGCGAGCCTGACCACAAGGACTTCTACTTGACCCCCGAGGAGCAGGCCGCCAACGACCAGTTCACCCCGTGCTGCTCTCGGTCAAAATCAGCGCTTTTAGTGCTGGATCTTTAACGCATGCCCCTATCCGCTCTGATCGACCTGCAAGACCAACCCGGCCATCTGATCCGCCGCGCCCACCAGATTGCGGTGGCCAGCTTCCACCAGCACCTGGGCCGCGAGGTCACCCCGGTGCAGTACGCGCTGATGCGCACGCTGCAAGACCAGCCCGGCATCGACCAGAGCACCTTGGCGTTGGCGGTCGCGCTGGACACCTCCACCACCGCCGACATCGCCGTGCGGCTGGAGGCCAAGGGCTGGATCACCCGGGCCGTGTTGGCCCGCGGCCAGCGCAGCCTGTCGCTGACCCCCGAGGGCGTGGCGCTGCTGGCATCGCTGGTGGATGGCATGGCGCAGATGCAAACCACGCTGCTGGGCGGGCTGGAGGCGCAGGAGCAGGCCGAACTACTGCGCCTGCTGCGTAAATTTGCCGAGCCCGATTCGCGCAAACGCCAGGCGCGGTGATACGGGTTACTGTAAAAATAATAGCTGCTTGCGCTGGTGGAGTATGCGCTGGAGGCCTAAAAGGCTTGTAAATACGGCCCGGGGCTTACCGGTACAGCCCTAGCGCGGCGATGCGGCGTTCGATCTCGGTCGCCATCTTTTTATAGCCTGGGCCGTCCACCCCGCCAAAGCGCTTCTGGAATTCGGCGGTTTGCAGGTCTTCGGGCAGGTCGCTGATCTTGGGCAGCAGGTCGCCATCGCTAAGACCCTCGGCCAGACGCTTTTGCAGACTCAGCTGGGCGGCGGCATTGCCGGTGGCGAGTTCGCCCAGGCGGGTGCCTGCGCGGTCGGCGGCCAGGTCGTTGAAAGAGAAACCGCTGCCGCCTTGTGCGTCGTCCAGTTCTTTGTACACGCCCACCATGTTGGCCAGCGGGCTGCCTGCGGTGGCGGCCAGCGCGGCAGAGATGCTGAAGTGCTGGGCGGTGTCGGTCCGGCCCGCCAGGGTGGTGGTGCGCGGCGCGGGTCGGGTCCAGTCGCGGGCGGCGGGCAGGATGGCGGCCATGCCTTTGCCGTTCACAAAGAAGGCCAGCGCGACCAGGGCGGCGCGGTGTTCGTCGGCCAGGCTGTTTTTGGCGTCACTGCGCTGGGCAGAGAGTTCCAACAAGGGTTGTACCAGCGCGCCCAGGGTCAGGTTGCGCGGCCCGGGTTGGGCGGCAATTTCGACCAGACGGCCTTGGTAGGCCTGCAGCCGGGCCTGTACTTCGGGCGGCACCAGGGCCGCCTGCAACTGGGCGGGAATGGCATCGTTCCAGACAAACTGCACGCTCAGCACGCCGTTGCGCACGCCCACGTGCTGGATGCTGTCGGCCGCCGTGTTTGCCACGGATGCGGGGCTGGCCTGCAGCCGCCACAGGCCAAAGCGCAGCAGCTGGTTGGCGATCTTGGGTGGCACGGTCAGGCGGCCTAAGGTGAGCTGTTCAAGCTGCGGTGTGCCCGGCGTTTCACGCAGCACGGCCTGGATGTTCAGGTAGTCGCCAAACGGATTCGGCGGCAAAAAGGTACTGGCGCGCAGGGTGGCGCTGCCGTCTTGTAGCAGCACCTGGGCGCGGGTCTGCGGGCGGTGGCTGGCGATGTAGGCCACGGCCAGATTCAGATCGTCCTCGCCCAGTTGCAAGGTGCGCAACGCGCCTGGCGGTGTTTTGCGCGGGTCGATGCGGGCCAGCAGGCGCTGTGCGCTGGCCATCCGGCTGGGGGTGAAGGTATTGCCTTGGGCAGGGGCCAGCAGGGGCGTGTCGTCGATGGCCAGGTACGCGGCCCAGGCCAGGGCCAATGGGATACAGAGCAGTAAAAGGACAAAAAGGGAGCCTAGCAAACGGCGGATTCGGGACCAGAAGAGGGGCATTTTTAGGGAGAGGTGTAGAAGCTCACGTCGTTGCGTCCGCTGGCTTTGGCGTGGTACATGGCCTTGTCGGCCCGGGTGAGCAACTGCTGTAAGTCGGTGCCGTCTTGTGGATAGGTGCTGATGCCAATGCTGGCGGTGACGTGCACACTGTGCCCGCACAGCAGATACACGGGTTCTACTGTATGCAGGATTTTATCGGCGATATGGTGCAGTTCTGCCGTGTCGTGGAGTTCTTCGACCACGGCGATGAATTCGTCTCCGCCCAACCGCGCCACCAGGTCGCCGCCGCGCATGCAGCGCTGGATGCGCTGGGCCACTTGCTGCAGCAACTGGTCGCCCGCTGCGTGGCCCCACTGGTCGTTGACGGCCTTGAAGTGGTCCAGGTCGATGAACAGGATGGAAAAAGGCATGTTCTTGCGTTCGCAGCGGCACAGAATGCGCCGTAGCGCGTCCATGCACATGGCGCGGTTGGGCAGGCTGGTGAGTTCGTCGTGGTAGGCCAGGTGGTGCAAAGCCTCTTCGGCCCGCTTGCGCAGTTGGATGTTGTTGAGCCCGTGAAGCAAACATTCGCGTCCTTGGAACTGGATGCGCTGGGTGGACACCAAGGCCCAAAATCGGCCGCCTTGGCTGTCTTTCATCTCCACCTCCCAGTCCTGCATGCTGTCTTTGCCTTGAAAGCGCTGGACCCACTGCGCCCGTTCGTCCGGGCGGCAGTAGAAGTCTTTGGATTGGGCATGCTGCAAGTCTTGCATGGTGGTTTTGAACTGTGCCAGTGCCCGCGCGTTGGCGTACAAAACGGTGCCGGTGTGTTCCAGCGTAATCGTCATAGGGAAGGGGGCGGCCTGTAGCAGTTTTTGCACTTGCCGCTCGCCCTCCTGCAGCGCCTGCTGCAGGGTTTCACTGTCGCGCACCAGGCGGCGCGAGAACACCAGGGCCGCAGCGGCCAGCAGGGTGGCGGATACAAACATGGTCCATAGCAAGATGCTTTTGGCCCGCCGCGAGGCTTCGCCGAGCGAGTAGGAGAACGCATCCGCCAGCGGTGCGAGTGTCAGGCTGATCTGGTGCAGCTCTTCCTGGATGTCGCTGGCCATGGGCGCGTCCAGGGTCTGGGCCTGCACTGCCGTATGCAGTCGCTCGCCCACGATCCGCAGGTGGTCGATGCTGGCGTCGGCCGTAGCCCAGAGCGTGACGGCACGGTCGATTTCAGCCATGTGCCGAAAGTTGCGGAACAGGCCGATCATGCCGTCCACATCGGCGGGGTGGTTGCGCCCTTGCAGCAAGCCCTGGCGGGATATTTGCAGATCGGGTTGGGGCTTTTCCAGCTCCAGGCGGAACTGGCGGTCGCCCAAAATAATGCCCAAGGCATTGGAGTAGGCTTCGTAATCGCGCGCGTCGCGGGTGTTGGCATAGCGTGACAGCGCGTAAATGGCATCCCGTTCGGCCTTGGACCACAGGCCCTCACCCCCCACAAAGGCCCGCGCCGCCGACAGCACGCCCATGCTGTAGTAGGCAAAGCCCAGAGTCGCCCCCACCAAGGCCAGAAACAGCCAAGCAATCAGGATCAGGCGCTGCCCGCGCCGTGTTAGCGGCTGGGAAGTTGTTTCCTGGGGCTGGGTGGGCGTCATGTTACTTACGCTTACATCAGTGCTTGTGTGCGCAGTATAAGAACATGTTAAGGCCTATAGGGGCGAAAAAAACTAGCTGCTGGCAGGGGGCTTTGTCGCCTTGGGCGTGGCTTTGACAATGTTGCAGTGCAATTTGAGTGTGGCCATGGCTTCGACCAGCCGGGTGTCGCGCTCGTCTTGCAAATCACGCTGGCTTTCCTCGACAAAGTTCTGCCATAGCGTCTGGTAGTCGGCGTGGTGTTCGTGCGGGGCGTATTCGCGGATGAAGTCGCTGGCCTGCTGCGGGTGGAAGCCGCCTTTGCGGATCTTGCGCACGATGCTGGCGGCGCTGGTCTCGGTCAGCGTAGTCTTGCGCGCCGCGCCAGTGGCGATGCACAGGAAGAGGGTGATGAGCGAGCTGTCGTCGGTGTGCCGCTGGGTCACTTTGAGCCACTGGTCGGAAATCGCCCGGTCGAGTTCGCTGATGTCGTCCACACCTTCGTCCAGCCAGAAGTAGCGGCCCATGAAGGCGAGAGACTGGATGAACAGCTTGCGCGGCTTGACGCTGGCGTCCAGAATTTTCGGCAGGTCGTGTGCCTGCATGCTTTCCAGCGTGGCCTGCAGTACGGGCTGGAACGCTGCGGGTACGCCTTTGGGTAACGCTAGCGGCACGGCTTTGCCGCCTTCGGAACGCTTGCGCAGCAGGGTGACCACGGTTTCAAACTGGGCCCAGTTGGGCATCAGGCTGCGGCCTGCGGCGGCACACAGCAAGCCGGTGCGGATGACGGCCTCGCTGTCGGTGTCAGCGGCCTGCAGCTCGCGCCGGGCCACGCCCAGCTTTTGGGCGAACCAAATGGCGGCTTCAATGCGGGTTTCAATCTCGCTGCGCTTGGCCAGTTCCAGCTGGATTTCGGGCAGGGGTTTCAGTGCCCATTTGGCCAGCACCGGTATCAGTTCGTCACGGAATTCGCCGCTGTCCTGCATGCTGAAGTGGGTGTTGTCCGGCAGGGTCAGTAGTGCCTTGAGCATGTCGGACCCGGCTTTGGAGCGCGACAGGATGGAGTGGTCGCGCAGCAGCGTGGCGGCCGCGTGCAGGTCGCCATCGCTCACATGCTCCAGGTGCAGGCTGATCAGGTTGACCATGCGCTCGCGCGCCTTTTCTAGCTCGGGCCGCAGAAATTCGGTGCCAAAGTAGCGCGCAATCTGCACCATGCCCTTGGGCGCATCGTTGCGAATCGACTCCATCTTGGCCGCGTCGATCAAGCCGTGCTGCAGGCCAAAGTGCAGCGCTTTTTCAAAGAAGGGCCGGTGGTCGTAGACGGCAATGCCGGTGTCTTGCATGGTTTAAATGGCCGATTCTTCGTCGGGGTCGATGGCGCGTTTTTGCGAGCCTTCGCCTTCGCCATGGGTTTCGCGGAACGGGGTGTGGCCGCCCTGGTGGTGGCCGTCTTCCTCTTCCTCGGCTTCCTCTTCAAAAGCCTTTACGCGGGCGCGCAGTATCACCATGACTTCGATCAGGATGTCGGGGCAGTGGGCGCGCAGCAGCCAGGTGAATTCCATCCAGTCGTGGTCGGCGATCTCGTCCTGGTCCACCTTGGCGTCGTTGTACATCTGGGGCACCAGCTCGGCCTCGGACAGCACCGTGCCGGTGTCTTCTGAGGCTTCAAAGGTGCCGGTGCGCAAGAAGCTTTCCACCCGGCCCCAGTGGTCGGCCAGGTAGTCGGCCAGCGCATCGCAGCCGCCTTCGCGTTCGCCAATGGCGCGCAGAAACTCGACCGGGTCGTTGTCTTCGCGGAAGATCACCGAGTTCATCATGCCGCGCAGGTGGGCGTGGGTCAGGTCTTTGTACTGCTTCTCGATGACCACGGCGCGCGAGAACTGCTCGGCCGTGACCAGCAGGTTGATGACCGAGTCTTTGGACGGGTCGTACTCGCGGATCACCGCCAGCAGGTCTTTGGGCGGTAACTGGTCCAGCGCCAGCACCAGGGCGTGGTCGCCTTCGTCGTCGGCCAGCTCCACCAGGGCGGCTTCGGCGCCGACGATGTCACCGGCGAGGATCAGGCTTTGGGCTTTGATGATGGCGGGGTAGTGCATAAATTAACCTTTAGGGGGTTTAGGGTCGAAGCCTTGTTCTTCCATCCAGCTGGCACCGGCGTCTTCGCGGTCGCGGGCTTCTTGCTCTTCGGGGTCGATCTCTTCCTCGTCGTCATCCTCTTCCACCGGCGCGCCCCGGTCGTCGGCGCGGGTGTACAGGTATTCCAGGCAGGCGGCGATCACCATGAACTGTTCGCCCGTCGGCTCCAGCAGCACGCGGTCGGCCATGGCCTGGGCCCACGGCGTCAGGGTGATGGTGCGGCCCAGCTTGTCCCAGTCGGGAAACTCTTCGGGCTCCAGCGCGACCAGCAGGTCCATGGCCTTGGGGCTGGGGAAGCGAAAGCCCTGGTGGAAGGCTGCGGCCAGCATTTCGGGGCTGTCGTCCATCATCACCAGCAGAAATTCGAGCTGGCTGCGCTTTTCTTTCAGGCGCTTGTCGAGCACGTTTTTGCCCTCGGAGTCGGACACCAGATCGTCCATCTCCGCATCGTAGGCGCGGGCGTGGTTGGAAAAGTAGCGGGATAGTTTCATTGCAGTGCTTGGTCTAAATAGTTATGCCAGATTTCGCGGGCGGTTTCCAGCGGGTCGTCCAGCAGACCCCGGCGGCGGTTGTCGTCGTAGGTTTTGCGGCGCTCGTCGTCGCTCAGCACCTCGTAGGCGGTTTGCACCGCGCGAAACAGCTGGGGTGCTTCGGCTGCGGTGTTACGGTCCGGATGGTACTGCGCGGCGCGCTGCCGGTAGGCTTTTTTGATGTCGGCCAGTGTCGCGGCAGCGGACAGGCCTAGCGCGGTGTAGTGGTCTTGCATGGGGGGTCTTCGCAAAAAAAGACAGCCCGACAGGCTGCTGTCGGGCTGTTCTTGGTTGGCGACGCGGCATCGTCGCGAGGTGATTTTAACTTCCCGCTCCGTATCGCCGGTTTTTAAGGAAAACTGGCCTCTGGCGCAGGTACCACCTGCGCAGGCAGCTACTTTTTAGATAGCAACATGGTTTTCACAGCGCGTGCGTCACCAGCCGGAAATCCGGGTCTTCGGCAAACGGCTTCACGCTAAAGCCCAGCCCGCGCATCAGTTTGAGCATGCCGGGGTTGCTGGCCAGTACCAGGCCTTCGATTTCGCTTAGGCCCTTTTCGCGGGCGACTTCCATGATGCTGAGCATCAGGCGTGTGCCCAGGCCTTGGCCGCTGTAGGCATCGGCCACCACCAGCGAGAACTCGCAGCTGGTGCTGTCGGGGTTAGTGATATAGCGCGATACGCCCAGGATGCGCTCGGTCTCAAGGATGCTGCCGTCGTCGGTAACGGTCCGCTCCTTGAACACGGCCACCAAGGCCATTTCGCGGTCGTAGTCCATCAGGGTGAAGCGTGACAGCATGCTGGGCGGCAGCTCGGACAGCATCGATACGTAGCGGAAGTAGCGGCTTTCGGCCGATAGGCCGCGCACCAGGTCTTGCAGCATCTGGGCATCGTCCGGGCGGATGGGGCGCACGGCGTACTGGCCGCCACCGCGCAGCGGCCACACATGCTCAAAATGGGCGGGGTAGGGCAGGATGGCCAGGTGCTGGTAGCTTTGGCCGCGCCCGCTGTGGCCCACGGGAGCACTGTCGATGACGATGCGTGCATCCACCGACACCGCACCCGAGGCATCGACGATGACCGGGTTGATGTCCATCTCGCGAAGCTGGGGCAGGGCGCAGACCATTTCTGACACACGCATCAGCACCTGCTCCAGCGCGTGCATATCCACCGCGCTGGCGCCGCGCCATTCGCCCAGGGTTTCGGCCACGCGGGAGCGCTCGATCAGGCTGCGAGCCAGAAACTGGTTCAGCGGCGGCAGCTCCATGGCGCGGTCGTTCAGCAGCTCGATCATGGTGCCGCCCGCGCCGAAGGCGATCACCGGGCCGAACGGATCGTCGGTGACCAGGCCGATGTAGATTTCGCGGCCGCGTTTGTGGCGGGCCATGTTTTGCACCGTGACACCGTGGATACGGGCCTGCGGCATTTGCCGGGCGACCAGGGCCACCATGTCGTTGTAGGTGTCGCGCACGCCCACCGCGTTGGCGATGTTCAGCGCCACGCCGTCCACGTCGGATTTGTGGCTGATGTCGGGCGAGTCGATCTTCAGCGCCACCGGGTAGCCGAGCTGGGTGGCGATCATCATGGCTTCATTGGCGCTGCGGGCCAGCACGGTTTTTGTGACCGGGATATGGAAGGCGGCCAGCAGGGCCTTGGATTCCATCTCGGTCAGCACCTTGCGTCGCTCGGCCAGCACGCTCTCGATCAGCAGGCGTGCGCCTTCGATGTCGGGCTTGGCCAGGGCCGACAGGGGCGGCGGGGTTTGCTGCAGCAGGCGCTGGTTTTGGTAGAACGCAGCAATGTTGCCAAACGCGCCCACCGCCGCTTCGGGCGTGCGAAAGGTGGGGATGGCGGCCGCGTTGAGCAGCGCGCGTGCATCACCCACCGAGGCATCGCCCATCCAGCAGGTCAGCAGCGGCTTGGTGGAGCGAGGCATGAAGTCGGCCAGCGCCGTGGCAATGGCGGCAGCATCGCAACCGCCCTTGGGCGAGTGGATCACCAGCAGGCCGTCTACCTGCGGGTCGGCGCTGGCGGCCTGCACCGCAGCCAGATAGTGGGCGGGCGTGGCATCTTCGGACAGGTCCACCAGATCGGTCAGCGTGGCCAGCGGCGGCAGCTGGGGCCGCAGGGCGGCGACGGTGGCGGGGCTGAGCGTGCCCAGTTGCAGGTCGATCTCGCTGATCCAATCGGCCGCCAGTACGCCGGGGCCGCCGCCGTTGGTCACGATGGCCAGCCGCTTGCCCACGGCCCGGTAACGCGATGCCAGACATTTGGCGGCAGAAAACAGCTGCACGAAGGAATGCACCCGCACCGCACCGGCCCGGCGCAGGGCGGCATCGAATACGTCGTCGCTGCCCACGATGGTGCCCGAATGGGTTTGCGCTGCCTTGTTGCCTCCGGCCTTGTGCCCGGCTTTCAGCACCACCACGGGTTTGGCGTTGGCCGCTGCGCGCAGGGCGCTCATGAAGCGGCGCGCGTCCGAGATGCCCTCCATGTAGACCACGATGCTGTGGGTATGTGCGTCGTTGGCCAGAAAGTCCAGCACCTGGGCCAAATCTACTGCCGTGTTCGGTCCTAGCGACACCACGGTCGAAAAGCCCACTGCGTTTTGCTGCGCCCAGTCCAGGATCGATGCGGTCAACGCGCCCGACTGCGACACCAGCGCCAAATGCCCTTGGGCGGCCAATGGACCCGCCACGCTGGCGTTCAACCCCCGGCGCGGGCTTTGGAAGCCCAGGCAGTTGGGCCCCAGCAAATGCATGCCGTGGCGCTTGGCCACCCTTTGAAGTTCGGCCGCCAGCGTGGCGTTGATGCCACTGGATACCACCAGGGCCGAGCGGCATTTGATGCGTCCGGCCACCTCCAGCGCGGCGGCCACGTCTTCCGGGGGTAGGGCGATGATGGCCAGGTCGGCCCGAGTTTGCGCCAGATCGGCCAGCGTGCCCGTGGTGTGGATATCCAGGAAGCTGAGCGTGCCGCTGAACTGTTGGGCCTTGAGCGCCGCCAGCAGCGCCTGGGCCTGGGGCGTGCCGGGTGCGTCTACCTTAGCGGCCGCACCGGCAAACACCACGATGGAGTCGGGGGAAAAAAGAGAAGTCAGGTAGTGTTTGTCCATAGGTCATCTTAGAACAAGCCCTTGCCTACGGCGTTGTTGCATCGCTCTGGGCGGTGTTTACGGCCCAGGCCTTCAGGTGGTCGATGAACCATCGGCCCGCAGGCCCTGGGGGCGTAGCCGCCGTATGAACGGCCGACATGGCCAGCGGATAGCCACTGCGCGGCATGCCGTCAACATCCAGCACGACCAAGCTGCCTGCTGAGATATCCCGCGCCACCATATGCAGCGGCATGCTGCCCCAGCCCAGGCCATCCTTCAAAAAAGCGTACTTGGTGGAAAGGTCTGCCAGCCGCCAGGTGGAGGGGGATAAAACGCCGTAGTCCCGGCCCGCCATCAGCTCGGACCGGTCGGTGAGCACCAGTTGCACATGCTGCGCCAACAGATTCTTGGGAATCTGCTGCTGCACACGGGCCAAAGGATGATTTGGTGCTGCCACCATGACCAGCGTTACTTCGCCCAGGCGCTCGGCCACCAGGGAGGGAAATGCCACTGGCAGGGCCGCCAAAATCCCCAGGCTGCAACGCCCGTCCAGCACCGGTTGGTAGCCCGCGCCCAGGCCCTCCACAAACAACCGCAGCGGTGTCAGGGGAAACCGGCTGGCAAATGCCTTGGCGGCTTCGGCGATGACGGCGGTGGGAAAGAACACATCGACCACCACCGACAGCTCGGCCTCCAAGCCCGAAGCCATGAGCTTGGCACGGGCCTTAAGCGTGTCCACGCCCGACACGATGTTGCGGGCATCGGCGAGCAACAGCACGCCTTCTGCGGTGAGCTTGGGGAAACGGCCGGTGCGGTCGAAAAGCGTGACACCAATCTGCCCCTCCAGGCTGCCCACCCAGCCGCTCACCGCCGATTGCACGCGGTTGAGCTTTCGGGCAGCAGCCGAAAAGCTACCTTCATCGACCGCCGCAATGAAGGTTCTGAGTTGATCGAGTGAAACGCCATCCAGCATAAGTACGCCATTCATCCCAAAAACAGATGGATTGCATCTCAATATACCGTCTTTTCAGAATGCATGAAAAACCGCACCATTCACACACCTACCAACCTTGAAGGATTTTTCCATGCGTTCCACCCTTATCGCGGCAGCTCTGGCTGCCACTGCTTTTGTAGCCTCCGCCCACGCGGAGGTCGCAAGCTACAGCATCGACCCCAGCCACACTTTTGTGACCTTCGAGGTCAGCCACTTTGGCACGTCCACCAACCGCGGCCGTTTCGACAAGAAAGAAGGCAGCATCCAGCTCGACAAGGTCGCCAAGACCGGCACGGTCGCGTTGACCCTCGAAACTGGCTCCATCAACACGGGCACAGCGGCTTTCGACAAGCATTTGCAGAGTGACAACTTTTTCAACTCCGCCGTCTTTCCCGCGGCAAAGTTCGTCGCAAACAGCGTCAGCTTCAACCACGACAAGGTTAGTGAAGTGGCTGGCCAGCTCACCTTGCTGGGCCAAACCCACCCCGTCGTACTCAAAGCCAGCAACTTCAATTGCTACACCAACCCCATGCTGAAGCGCGAAGTCTGTGGCGGTGATTTCGAGACCACCCTCCAGCGCAGCCAATGGGGCATGGGCTGGGGTATCAACCTGGGTATCCCCGACACGGTAAAGCTTGCCGTGCAGGTTGAAGCCGTCAAACAGTAATCCACCCGCAACCCATCCCTCCTCAATCCCTGCTAACCATTTATTCAAGGAAATCACCATGACCTATTCCATCATCGGCTCCGGCAACGTCGGCACAGCCCTGGCCCGCCAATTCGCTCGCAATGGCATTCCCGTCGGCATCGCCAACACCCGTGGCTCCGAATCTCTGGCTGCACTGGCCGCGGAACTAGGCGGCCACGTCACCGCCATGGCGCTGCAAGACGCATTGCAGGCGGACACCATCCTGCTGGCTATTCCTTTCCTCGCCCACACGGCTATAGGTGCTACGGCACCGGATTGGACCGGTAAAACCATCGTGGACGCGATGAACACCTACGGTGTGCCGCCCGAAGCGCTCGCAGGCAAAGCCTCCAGCGATGTCGTGGCAGCTGCCTTCCCAGGTGCCAACGTGGTCAAGACGCTTAACCAGTTGCCTGCGAAGCTGTTGGCCATGGATCCTAGCGAAAACGGTGGCCGCCGCGCCATGTTTGTGGCGGGCAACGACGAGTCCGCTAGCGCGGCGATCGTGCAACTCGTGGGTAGCCTGGGATTCGCGCCCATCCTGCTCGGCAAGGTCACCGAAGTCGGTGCCTTGCTGGAAAGAGGCGGGCCTCTGGTGTTGCAAAACCTCGTCAAGCTGAACCCCTGAGCTCCGCCCGCGGCCTGGCCGGGCAGCACGGCTGTCACGGCACCCTGGGTGGGGCCGTGGTTGTCCGTCCGTTTCTTTCACCCGCATCACCTATGACTTCTTCCATCCTCAAGATCGACCCGCTCGGTGGCGCGTGGGAGACCATCGACCCGTTTCTTGTCTGCGTCCACCATATCGACGGCTATCCGCAAGGCAATGCCCAATGGGGGCCCGACGCGTCGTTGGCCGGGCACACATTGGGCCGGGATCTGGTGGGCTCCGACGGCTGGCGCATGTACTTTGGGCGCACGGTACCGGGGTTTCCGGCACATCCGCACCGGGGTTTTGAAACCATCACCATTCTTCGACATGGCGTGGTGGACCATTCGGACTCGATGGGTGCCAGCGCCCGATTCGGTGCAGGGGATGTGCAATGGCTGACCGCAGGCCGCGGCATCGTGCATGCCGAGATGTTTCCGCTGCTGAACCGCGATGGACCCAACCCGCTGGAGCTGTTTCAAATTTGGCTCAACCTGCCTGCGCGCAGCAAGATGGTGGAGCCGAACTTCAAGATGTTTTGGGCTGAAGAGATGCCGGTCTACCGGACAAGCGACGGGGCCGGCTGCACCGAGGTCTTGTGTATTGTGGGCAAGCCCTGCGAAGCAGACAGCCGCGCACCGCCTGCGCCTCCGCCGGATTCCTGGGCAGCAGACCCGTCTGCCGACGTGGCCCTTTGGAGTATCACCTTGTCCCCTGGAGCGAAGTGGACGCTGCCGCCCGCTTCCGGGCGCGCCACCCGTAGGCAGCTGATCTTCTTCAAGGGGGCCGTATTGACCATCGGTGGCCAGGCCGTTCGCCAGCCATCGGCGATAGAAGTCCGCTGCACTGGCCCCGTGGAGCTGGCCAATGGCCCGGAGCCCAGCGAGATTTTGATGCTCCAGGGGCGGCCCATTGCCGAGCCTGTGGTTAAGGATGGCCCCTTTGTCATGAACTCGGCCGACGAAATACGACAAGCCTTTACCGACTACCGACAGACCCAGTTTGGCGATTGGGCCTGGCCCAGCCATGCCCCGGTACATGGACCCGGTAGACAGCGATTCGTGTCGCGCTGAGCCTGTGTGGCCCTGAAACGGTCAGCGCTGGCTTTACCCCTCTGCCACCTGCAGCACCAGCTTGCCGAAGTTCTCGCCCGCAAATAGCTTCAGCAGTGTCTCGGGGAAAGTATCCAGGCCGACCACCACGTCTTCTTTGCTGAGCATGCGGCCGTCTTTCAGATAACCGGCCAGCTCGGCCACGGCCAGGGGATAGCGGTCTGCGTAGTCAAACACCACCATGCCCTGCATACGGGCGCGGTTGACCAGCAGGCTGAGGTAGTTTTTGGGGCCCTGGATGGGTGTCGTGTTGTTGTACTGGCTGATCGCGCCGCAGATCACGATACGGGCTTCGCGGGCCAGTTGGGCCAACACTTGGTCCAGAATGTCGCCGCCCACGTTGTCAAAGTACACGTCCACCCCGCCCAGGCAGTGCTCTTTGAGGCCATTGCGCACCGCATCGGGCCCGGCTTTGTAGTCAATACAGGCGTCGAAACCCAGCGTCTCCACCACCCAGTCGCACTTGGCTGGGCCGCCCGCAATACCCACCACGTGGCAGCCCTTGAGCTTGGCCAACTGGCCCACGGTCTGGCCCACCGCACCGGCCGCTCCCGACACCACTACGTTTTCGCCCGGCTTTGGCTGGCCGATGTCGAGCAGGCCAAAGTACCCTGTCATGCCGGGCATGCCCAACACGTTGAGCCATTGCGTCAGGCTGCCCAGGGCCAGGTCGATTTTGAACAGGCCGTTGCGGCGCAATTGCTCCTGGGGCACCAGCGTGTATTCCTGCACGCCTAGCGAGCCCGACACGTGGTCACCCACCGCAAACAGCGGGTTTTGGGATTCCACCACCACGCCCACGCCACCCGCGCGCATTACTTCGCCAATGCCCACGGGCGGAATGTAACTTTTGCCCTCGTTCATCCAGCCGCGCATGGCCGGGTCCAGCGACAGGCTGAGCACCTTCACCAGCACCCCGCCCGCTGCGGGCGGCTGCACCGGCTCGGTGGTGGTGCTCCAGTTGGCACGGGTGGGTAGGCCTTTGGGCCGGCTGGCGAGGCGGATCTGGTGGTTGGTGGTCATGGTGTCTCGGCTTCCAAATTTGTAAAAAGTGATGGTAACCACTACATGTTCCTTGACGCTTCGCAACCGTGACAGGCGGGCGACTGGTATATCCTTTAGCTATGAGAACGTGAACACGTTCTGAACCAACCGAAGGAGTCTCTATGAAAGCTATTTGGAACGGCGCTGTGATCGCCGAGAGCGACGATATCGCGGTGGTTGAAGGCAACCACTATTTCCCGTTGAGTTCGCTGAACCGCGAATATGTGGGTTTCAGCAACCACAAAACCACCTGCGCGTGGAAGGGCCAGGCCAGCTACTACTCGCTGATGGTCAACGGTGAGATGAACACCGACGCAGCCTGGTACTACGCCAACCCCAAGATGGGTGCCGAAGAAGTGGCCGACCGCGTGGCTTTTTGGAAAGGCGTGAAGATCGAAGCATGAGCGCTGTGTTGCTTTCTCCCCCCATCACGCCGCCTGCCCAGGCGGTGGACGCGCTGCGCCAACAGGCCTACGCAGCGCTCAGCCCCGAAGGCGTGGCCGCACTGGCAGGCTGCACGCTGGCCGATTTGAACGGCTTGGTCCCCAGCTGGAACGACCTGCAGCCCGACGAATATCTGAAAGACGGCGGCCGTTACCGCCGCCGTCGCCATTCCTGCTTTGTGCTGCAAGGCGACACGCTGCAGCAGGTGCCGCACCGTCCGCACTGGCAACCGGTGGAATACAACGCCTTGCACGGCGGCATGGAGCGCTGGTTTGCTCCCATGCTGTCCGACACCGTGGCCCAGCCCGCGTGGGCCCAACTGCTGTTGGCGTTGGGGCAGATCTGCACCACGCTCAAAGGCAGCGGCCAGGCCCCCTGGTACGTGGAAGCGCACCAGTTCCGCATCGACACCACCGACGGCATTGGCCGCCCCACGCCCGAAGGCGCGCACCGTGACGGCGTGGACTTTGTGGCCGTGCTGCTGGTCGGGCGCGAGGGTATCAAGGGCGGCGAAACCCGGGTTTTTGAAGCCGATGGCCCGCACGGCCAGCGCTTCACCATGACCGCGCCCTGGACGCTACTGCTACTGGACGATGCCCGCGTGGTACACGAGTCCACCCCCATCCAGCCCACGACCGAGGGAGGGCACCGAGATACGCTGGTGCTGACTTTTCGATCGGCAAAGTTTCAGAGCAGTTGATGTAAGAGGAGCCCACTGAAGAGCCGCCGATTTTTATAACTAGGAGACAAAAATGGAACTACTCAACCACGACCTGGCCCACGATTTCCCCCAACTCATTGGCAAGATACGCAGCCTGAAACTCAGCAGCTCGCGCTTTCTGCACCTTTTCAACGACTACGACACCATCAACCACGCCATCATCAAGATCGAGCAAGACGGTGGCGCGATTGGCGATGTGGCGATGGAAGACATGAAGAAGAAGCGGCTGAAGATCAAGGACGACATTTACCAGATGCTGATTGCAGGGTGAAGCCCGGCATTCAGTGATAGTCGTCTTCTCTTTGGTGTCGCACCGCAGCGACTACCACGGTTGCACTGTCGGTAATTTCAAACAGGGCCACGTAGCCCGTACTGCCGTAAGAGATCACCAATTCCCGTAGAAACGGGTTTTGGGCAGCTTTGCGGCAGGTCCAGGGGGTATGGCGCAAGGTGGCGATGCCGTGGGTGATGGCGGCTAGGGCCTGTTCTGCCACGCTTAATTCCCCTCCACGCTCCAGTTCTCTTGCCAATACAAAGTCAAAAAGGCGCAGCAAGTCTTCTTCGGCTTGCCGCGTCAGCTTGACCTCGTAGCTCATGCCTGGCTGGTTTGGACTTGCTTTTTCGCTGCTGCCAGGCGCTGCTGCAGTTTGGCGACCACGGTGTCGGCATCCACGTACTCCCCGTGGCGTTTGGCATCGTCCAGCGATGCCAGCCCACGCGCCACAAAGGCGGATTGGTGGCTGCGCTGGGCAACGGCCAAACGCACGGAGTTTTCGACGAATTCCGTGAGCGTTTCATCCTCTGCCAAGAGCGATTCCACGACTGCACGGAACTCGGGCGCCACACGGATGGAGGGGAGGGTAGCGGTTTTCATGGTCAAATTGTAGTGCGTTTGCGATGCAAATGCGCTTATTCCATCGCCGTCCATTTCTGGTCACTGGCCGCAGACTCCAGCACTTTCTCAATAAACCGTACACCGCGCGCGCCGTCTTCCACGGTGGGGTAGTCGGCATCTATGGCGTCGGCCACGCCACCGGCCAGCCGGGCACGGATATCGGCGGCCACACCCAGGTAGATGTTGGCGAAGGCCTCGATGAAGCCCTCGGGGTGGCCGGCTGGTAAGCGCGAGGCGCGGGTGGCCGCCTCGCACAGGCCGGGGCCGCCACGGGTCAAGGTGCGGGGTGTCTCGCCCAGCGGGGTGTGGGTCAACCGGTTGGGGTTTTCTTGGCTCCAGTCCAGCGTGCCGCTGCTGCCGAACACGCGCAGGCGCAGGTCGTTTTCGCTGCCGATGCAGATTTGCGATGCCAGCAATGCTGCCCGCACGCCGCCCTTTAGCCGCAGCAGGATTTGCGCATCGTCGTCCAGCGTGCGGCCCGCACCGGTGGCGGCCAGGTCGGCACAAATGGCTTCTACCTCCAACCCGGTCACGGTGGCCATCAAATTTTCAGCATGCGAGCCGATGTCGCCCATGGCTCCGGCCAGACCGCTCAGCGCCGGGTCCATGCGCCAGGCGGCTTGTTTGTTGCCGGTGGCTTCCACGGCGGTGGCCAGCCAGCCTTGGTGGTATTCGACGATGACTTTGCGGATGCTGCCGATCACGCCGCTGCGCACCATGTCGCGCATCTGCCGCACCAGCGGGTAGCCGGTGTAGTTGTGCGTGACGCCAAACACCGTGCCCTGGCGTTTTACGGCGTCTACCAGTGCCTGCGCTTGCGTGCTGGTGTGCACCAGCGGCTTGTCGCAGACCACATGGAAACCGGCTTCCACAAAAGCCTGGGCTACCGGGAAGTGCAGGTGGTTGGGGGTGACGATAGAGACAAAGTCGATGCGCTCGTGCGCCGGGCGCTTCAGCTCATCGGCCAGCAAGTCTTGCCAGCTGCCATGGTTGCGGTCATCGGGCAAAAACAGGTCGCGACCCGAGGCGCGGGCTTTGTCGGGATTGGCGGACAGGGCCGCGGCCACCAGTTCGATCTGGCCGTCCAGCGCGGCGGCTTTGCGGTGCACTGCGCCGATGAAGGCATCGCGGCCACCGCCGACCATGGCGTAGCGGAGTTTGCGGTTGGAAGTCATGGTTACTATTGTTTTTATAGCTGCTGGCGCAGGTGCTGCCTGCGCCAGAGCCGTATTTTTCTTAAATTTTAGAAAGGCGAGTCGGGGAAGTAGAACTGCTTGGCGTTCTCTTTGGTGATCAGCACCGAAGGGATGATGTAGGTCGGTGGCAGCTTCTCGCCCTTCAGCCGCGCCTCGGCGGTCAGCTTGATCGCGTCGTAGATGAACTTGGGCGAGTACGACACGTTGGCCTGGATGCGCGGGTCTTTGCCGTCCATCAGGGTCTTGATCATGCCTTTGGCACCCGCGCCGCCGAAGACGATCTTGATGTCGGTACGCTTGGCCTGGTCGATGGCCTTGAGCACGCCCACGGCCATGTCGTCATCGGCAGCCCACACCGCGTCGATGTGCGGGAAGCGGGTCAGGTAATCCTGCATCACCTTGAACGCGTCGTCGCGGTTCCAGTTGGCGTATTTCGCATCCAGCAGATGGATGTCCGGGCTGCCTTTGATGGCGGCGTTGAAGGCGTCCATGCGCTCGTTGTCCAGCGTGGTGGCGATGCCGCGCATGGCGACGATGTTGCCCTTGCCGCCCAGGGCTTTGACCAGGTATTCGCCGGGGATTTTGCCAAAGGCGGTGTTGTCGCCTGCGATGTAGGCATCTTGCGCGCTGGTGTCGGTCAGGCCGCGGTCCACTACGGTGACGTACACGCCCTTGCTTTTCACCTGCGCCACGGGCTTGGTCAGCGATGCCGATTCAAACGGAAAGATCACCAGCGCGTTGATCTTGTTCACCGTCTGCAAGTCTTGCAGTTGGTTGGCTTGCTCGGGCGCGCCAGCAGCGGTTTTGACGATGACCTGCAGGCCGGGGTGGGCTTTTTCCAAGTCCTTCTTGGCCTGGTTGGCCCAGAACACGATGCCGCCGGTGAAGCCGTGGGTGGCGGCGGGGATAGCCACGCCGAGCACCACTTTTTCCTGGGCAAAAGAAGGTGCGGTGGCCAACGCGGCCAGGGCCACGGCGGTCAGGGCGAGTCTACGGGTCAGTTTTTGCATGGTTTTGTCTCCTACAGGTGGATAAGAAGTAGCGGGTGCTACCGGGTTGAAAAGCTATCTATCGCGTTATCTTTTAGAGCGCTGCATGAATGCCACGCTGATGATCACGAAGCCTTGCACCGCAGCGTTCAAATACACGCTGATGATGCTGGTCAGGTTCAGGATGTTGCTGATGACGGACAGCAAAATGGCACCTACCACCGTGCCGGTGATGCTGCCCGCGCCGCCTTTGAGCGCGGTGCCGCCCACGATCACTGCGGCAATCGCTTCCAGCTCCCACAGCAGGCCGGTGGTGGGCGAGGCCGAGCCCAGGCGCGGCACGTAGAGCAGGGTGGCGATGCCCACGCACACGCCCAGCAGCACGTAGGTCAAAATTTTGATGCGGTCCACGTCCACCGCGGCGTAGCGGGCCACCTGCTCGTTGGAGCCAATGGCCTGCACGTAGCGGCCAAAGGCGGTGCGGTTCAAGATCACACCGCCCAGCAGCGCCACCACCAGAAACACCCATACCGGGATGGGCACGCCCAGCAGGCTGGCGTAGTAGACGGGGCTATAGACATCGCTCAGGTCGTTGTCCAGCGTGATCGCGCCGCCGTTGGCAAAGTAGGTCAGGTAGGCGCGGAAGATGCCCAGCGTACCTAGCGTGACGATGAAGGGCTCGATGCGCCCCTTGGTGATCAGCAGGCCGTGCGCCAGGCCAAACAGCGCCCCCAGCACCAGCGCCAGCGCCATGCCTAAGGCGACCACCATCACCGGCGAGGCCAGCATGGGCCCCAAGGTGTTCATGCACATGATCACGCTGCCCGCAATCAACGCCGCCATCGACCCTACCGACAAATCAATGCCACCAGAGACGATCACAAAGCACATGCCCACCGCGATGATGCCGATGAAGGCGGTGCGGGTCAGCACGTTCATGGCGTTGTCTAGCGTGGCGAAATTGCTGTTCAGCAGCGTGCCCGCGATGAGCAGTAACACCAGGCCGATGACGGGCCCCATGCCGTGCAGGCGGCCCATCCAGTGGGTGGCGGTGCGCGGGGATTTAATTTGTTCCGGTGGCATGGGCTATCAGCTCCTGTTCGGTTAACTGGTGTTCTTCAAGTACGGTTTGCAATTTGCCGCCGCGCATCACCGCCACGCGGTGGCACAGCCCGATCAGCTCCATCAGCTCGCTGGAGATCACGACGACCGCCAGCCCCTCGCGGGCCAGCCGCTGGACCAAAAAGTAGATGTCGCGCTTGGCCCCCACGTCCACGCCGCGCGTGGGTTCGTCCAGCACCACCACCTTCGGCTTCGGGTGCAGCACTTTGGCTAGGGCCAGCTTTTGCTGGTTGCCACCCGACAGGCTGGAGGCCTTGCTCTGCAGGTCGCCGGTGCGGATGCCGTAGTCTTCCACGGCCGTCTTCAACGCAGTGGCCTCCAATTGCGGGTCCAGAAACGGATGGGTGTAGCGCTCCAGCGCCATCAGGGTCAGGTTTTCACGCAAGCCAAAGTGCACATGCAGGCCTTTGCCTTTGCGGTCTTCGCTCAGATACGTCAGGCCTTTTTGGGCGGCATCGCGGGGGCTTTTGAGGTCGGTCACCTGGCCTTGCAGCTCGATGCGCCCCGCCGTGCGCGGGCGCAGGCCCAGCAGACCTTCAAACAGCTCGGTGCGGCCTGCGCCCACCAGCCCGGCAAAACCCAGGATCTCGCCGGGGCGGACCTCGAAACTGACATCCGTGGCCCAGCCGGGTACCGTTAGGCCGGTGACTTTGAGCATAGACGCAGCGGCGGGCGCGTGCGGCGCTTTGGGCGGGTACAGGTCGGTTAGCTCGCGGCCCACCATCAGGCTGGCCATTTGCTGTCGAGTCAGGTTTTGGGTATCTTCGCGGGCTACAAAGCGGCCGTCGCGCATCACCACCACTTCGTCGGTCACCTGTTCCACCTCGTCGAGCTTGTGCGAGATGTAGACCAGGGTTACGCCGTCGGCCTTGAGTTGCGCCATCAGCGCAAACAGGCGCTTGGTTTCGCCGGGGGTCAGGGTGGCGGTGGGCTCGTCCATGATCAGCAGACGGGCCTTGCGTAAGAGCGCGCGGGCGATTTCAACCAACTGCTTTTCGGCCACGATCAGGTGTTTCACGCGGGTGTTTACGTCGGCCTGCAGGCCCACCTGGGCGATGGCCTTGGCGGCCTCGGCCTGCATCGTGGTGTCGTCCAGCAGCCATCCCTTTTTCTTCTCGTGGCCCAGGAACAGGTTTTGCGCAATCGTCAGGTCTTCGGCCAGGCTGAACTCCTGGTGGATCAGCACAATGCCTTGTTCCTCGGCCTGGCGCGAGGTGCTGAACTGCTGGGGCTGGCCGTTGATGCGCAGCGTGCCGCCGGTAGCCACTTCGAACCCGGCCAGAATCTTCATCAGCGTGGACTTGCCCGCGCCGTTTTCGCCCAGCAGGCCCACCGTGCGGCCCGCGTGCAGGGCAAAGCTGACCCCGTGCAGCACGCGCACCGGGCCAAATTCTTTCACCACGTTGTCAAATTCCACGTTCACGCTCATCGCGGGTTTCCTTTGCTTTTCAGCGTCTCTTGCATTGCCAGCACGCCCGCGCCTACCAGCCCGGCCTGCTCGGCCAGCGGGGTGTACTGGATCTCCAGGTGCCGGGTGGACAAGGCCAGCGAGCGCTGGTAGATGCTTTGCCGCACCGAGGCCAGAAACAGCGGCCCGATGCGGGTGATGCCGCCGCCGATGAACACGTGCGAGGGGTTGAAGAAGTTCACCACCGAAGCCAGCATCTGCCCGATCAAATTGCCGGTGTGCTGGATGATGCGGTTCGCCGCCGCATCGCCATGGCGGCTGGCGTTGCCCACGTCTTCGGGGGTGATGGTTCCTGTATCGGCTAGGCAGGCGGCCAGCAAGGCGCTGTCGCCGCTGGCTGCGGCCTCCAGCGCCATGCGGGTGATGGCCGGGCCGGCGGCCATGGCTTCCACGCAGCCCAGGTTGCCGCAGTGGCAACGCGGCCCGGCGGCATCCACGCAGATGTGGCCCACGTCGCCCGCCGAGCCGTTGGCACCCCGGTACACCTCGCCGTGGCAGACGATGCCGCAGCCAATGCCGGTGCCCACCTTGATGACCAGAAAGTTCTGCAAACTGCGCTGCAGCCGCCACAGCTCGCCCAGCGCCATGATGTTGACATCGTTGTCTACAAACACCGGGGCGGCGTAGTCTTCACGCAGTGCGTCGCGGATCGAAAAGCGGTCCCACTGCGGCATCAGCGGCGGGTTGACCAACTGGCCGCTGGCAAAGTCCACCGGGCCGGGTACGCCCAGGCCGATGCCCAGCACCTGCTGCGCCGTGGCCCCGCAGGTGCTGAGTAACTGGCGTATCAGCACCCGCACCCGGGCCATCACCACGCCAGGGCCTGCGCGCACGTCGGCGGCTTCCGAAATGCGGGCCAGCACGGTCAAATCGGGGCGCAGGATGGCGATGTCCAGGCTGGTGGCCCCCAGGTCGGCGGCCACCAGCACGCCCAGACGGGGGCTGATTTGCACGGTTTCTGGGCGGCGGCCACCGCTGGAGGCTTTTAGGCCGGTCTCTTCCAGCAGGCCCACGTCGAGCAGGGCGGCGACCAGGCTGTTGGTTTTGCTTTTAGAGAAGTCCAGCCGCTCGGCCAGGGCCAGGCGCGACGCACCGGCTGACCAGAAAATGCTCTGCAGCAGGGTGGTTTCATCGACGGACAAAGTCGTCCCAGGTGCCAATGCTTGTCTCCTTTTTGTATCCAACCGTCGATGCTTCGCGGTCGGTAGCGGATGGTAAGTCGGGCACTTCTGCCAGACAAGTCTTATCTTCGACCAAATTCAGGCCGAATGGATGGACATGCAATTGTCATATTTTTGACATATGCCGAAGCTAAGGTCGGCGTATTTGCATTTGGAGAAGCCCTTGAACGCCAACGACGACATGGTGCAGCGCATGCACCGCGACATGATCGACAGCTACGACGAAGAGCTGGAGCTGGAAATGGACGACCGCATGCTGACGGGCATGGAGTCTGACGGTGAACCCACCACCGAGGACCAAAAAGAAGCCCGCCGCCAGTACTTCCGCGAGCTGTTTCGCCTGCAGGCCGAGCTGGTCAAGCTGCAAGACTGGGTGGTCGCCACCGGCCACAAGGTGGTGATTTTGTTTGAAGGCCGCGACGCCGCAGGCAAGGGCGGTGTCATCAAGCGCATCACCCAGCGCCTGAACCCGCGCGTCTGCCGCGTGGCCGCGCTGCCAGCGCCCAACGACCGCGAACGCACACAGTGGTACTTCCAGCGCTACGTGTCGCACCTGCCGGCTGCAGGCGAGATCGTGCTGTTTGACCGCAGCTGGTACAACCGCGCCGGGGTCGAGCGGGTGATGGGCTTTTGCACCGACGACCAGTACGAGGAGTTCTTCCGTACCGTGCCCGAGTTCGAGCGCATGCTGGTGCGCAGCGGCATCCAGCTGGTGAAATACTGGTTTTCCATCTCCGACCAGGAGCAGCACCTGCGCTTTCTGGGCCGCATCCACGACCCGTTGAAGCAGTGGAAACTCAGCCCCATGGACCTGGAGTCGCGCCGCCGCTGGGAGGAATACACCAAGGCCAAAGAGGTGATGCTGGAGCGCACCCACATCCCCGAAGCCCCGTGGTGGGTGGTGCAGGCCGTGGACAAAAAGAAAGCCCGTCTGAACTGCATCCACCACCTGCTGGAGCAAATGCCCTACCAAGAGGTGGCGCACCCCGCCATCCACCTGCCCGAGCGCGAGCGCCACGACGACTACATCCGCCAGGCCGTGCCCAACGAGATCGTGGTACCGGAAGTCTATTGA
>NZ_JBDTEM010000356.1:0-10376 GCF_039922535.1 Rhodoferax sp.
CACAGCCCGTCCACCCCTTCGGGCTACCGCATTCCTGCCATCATCTGGCGCAACCAGTCCAGTGCGGATCTGGCCGCACGGCCGTTTCGCGCAGACTGGGTCGCCTGGACGGTGGCGGACCTGTTGAACATCCAGTGGGCGGGCAACCTGCCCAGCCGCGACGTGCTGCAACCGGGTTACCAATGGCAGGCCCCGGTGCTACCGGTCGATATCCCGTCATTTTTGGACTAGCCACGGGGGCGGCGCTTCTGCGGGTCTTGCTGCTGATGTGTTCGGCGACCAGGTCAAAAATACAAGCTTTTTAGGCTTCTAGCGCAGATGCTGCCTGCACTGGAAGCTACGCTTTACATAGCAATCGGATGACGCTACTTGGGTGCGGTGGCGGCCCCAGGCTTTGCCAGAACGTGTAGTGGAGGTGTTCCAAAAGCACTTTACCGTCGCGTTACAGTAGGAGGCCCGGCACCCGGCGAGACGCGTTCCACGCGCACGGGCAGGGCCTGATTTCACACCCCCTACTTTTTAAAGGAAAACCATGGCGATCCAGCTCCAACGACCAACGGCCGCATTTGTCGGCGCATCCTGGGTTGCGCTTTTGGTCGGCGCCGCCGTCTACATGTTTGGCCTGTCGAACGCGACCATGCAGCTCAACGAGAAGGGCTACTACCTGACGGTGCTGCTGTACGGCCTGTTTGCCGCCGTGTCGCTGCAAAAGTCGGTGCGCGACCGGATGGAGGGCATCCCTGTGACCGGCATGTACTTTGGCCTGTGCTGGCTGTCGCTGGCCATCGTGGTGGTGCTGCTGTCGGTGGGGCTGGTGAATGCCACGCTGTCGCAAAGCGAGAAGGGCTTTTACGCGATGTCCTTCCTGCTCAGCCTGTTTGGCGCGGTGGCGGTGCAAAAGAACACCCGCGACATCGCGCTGTTCAAAAACGACCCGTCGGCGCAGGAAGCGGGCTAGGCGCTACAGAAATTTAAGCCTTTTGGGCCTCTGGCGCAGGTTCTACCTGCGCGGCCAGCTACTTTTTATGTAGCAATAGGTTTTAGCGCTCGGCCATCGCCAGCCGGGCCGCCATGCCCAAAAACACCGTACCGGCCATGCGGTTCAGCCACAGCTGCGCTTTGGGCGAGCTGCGCAAACGGGTGCTGACGGTGGCGCTGAAGTAGGCGATGGCACCAAAGGTCATCAGCGTGGAGAGGATGAAGATGGCCCCCAGCACGCAGAGCTGGGTGGCGATGGAACCCCGGTCGGCGTGCACAAACTGGGGCAGCAGGGCCAGAAAGAAAAACACGATCTTGGGGTTGGTCAGGTTCATCACCCAGCCGCGCAGAAAGATGCGGCGCAGGTCGGGTTGCTGCTCCACCGGGGCCGACAGCGTGCCCACCGGGGCCCTAAA
Organism: Rhodoferax sp.; assembly: GCF_039922535.1. Classification (GTDB taxonomy): domain Bacteria; phylum Pseudomonadota; class Gammaproteobacteria; order Burkholderiales; family Burkholderiaceae_C; genus Rhodoferax_B. Next base: position 1,395 of record NZ_JBDTEM010000356.1, read on the forward strand.
CGCCTGCCAGGCCAGGTACGCCAGGTAGACCGCACCCACCACTTTCAGCACGGTAAACGCCGTGGCCGAGGCCGCAAAAATCGCCGCCAGGCCCAGTGCCACCGCCAGCGTGTGCACCGCCAAGCCCGCGCACATGCCCAGCATGGCCACCAGCCCGGCTTTGCGGCCCTGGGTGACCGATTGCATCATCACAAAAATATTGTCCGGCCCGGGCGCAAAACCCAGTACAAAAACCAGGGCGAAGAAGGCGAGGCAGGTGTCCAGAGACGGCATAAAAAACCTTTGGAGGGTGGCGCAAGCGCACGGCAAAGTGTCGGCGCGGGCAAATTATGCGCTGGGTCGGGAACCGATAATTCGCCCATGCCTACCGTCCGCAAAACCCAGCTCGACCCCCTCGCCATCGCCCTGTTGCTGGTGTGCTGCATGTTCTGGGGCTTCCAGCAAACGCTGGTGAAGGCGACCATGGCCGAGGTGCCGCCGGTGTTCCAGGCCTGCGTGCGCTTTGCCGGGTCTACCGTGGCGGTGGCGCTGTGGTGCCGGTGGCGCGGCGTGCGCCTGGGCATCGCCTCGGAACCGGCGGGCGCGTGGCGCTTTGGGCTGCTGGCGGGCATGCTGTTTGCGTCGGAATTTGCCTGCATCCACCCCGGGCTGCAGTACACCTTGGCCTCGCGCCTGACGGTGTTTTTGTACAGCGCGCCGTTCTGGGTGGCGCTGCTGCTGCCGCGCTTCATCCCCGGCGAGCGGCTGCGTGGCGGGCAGTGGCTGGGCTTGGGCTGCGCGTTTGCGGGCCTGGCGCTGGCCATGGGCGAGGGCTTGTTTCGTCCCCCGGCGGGCAGCGCCTATCCGCTGGGCTGGCTGGGCGACGCGCTGGGCCTGCTGGCCGGGCTGATGTGGGGGCTGACCACGGTGGTCATCCGCACCACGGCGTTTGCCCGCGTGCCGCCCGAGAAGCAGTTGCTCTACCAGGTGGGCGTGAGTGCGGCGGTGCTGCCTGTGGTGTCGTGGGCGCTGGGCGAGGACTGGCGCTTCCATTTCAGCGCGTTTGCCACCGGCTCGCTGCTGTTGCAGGCGCTGGTCGGCGGCTTTGTGAGCTACCTGGCCTGGATGTGGATGCTGGGCCGCTACCCCGCCACGCGGATGTCGGTGTTTGTGTTTTTAACCCCGGTGTTCGCCCTGTTGTTCAGCGCCTGGTGGCTGGGCGAGCCGCTGACGGCCGGCCTGCTGGGCGCGATGGCGCTGGTGGGCGTGGGCATTGTGTTGGTGAATCGCCAGCCGGGAGCGCTGGTCAAGCCCGTGGTTATTTGAAGTGTTTTGGGCTGCCAGCGCACATTCTGCCTGCGCTGGCAGCTACGGATTCAATAGCAAATCGCTAAAGATCAGCCTTTTTTGCTGCCAAACGCGAGCAGCAGGCCGCCCACCACAATCGCCCCCACACCGGCCCAGACGGGCACGTTCACGGTTTCTTTTTCTTTCACCGACAGCTCCAGCGGCCCGATTTTGACGGCGGTGGTGTCCTTGGTGTAGCTGAAGCTACCGTAGACCAGGGCGAGCACGCCTGCGGCGATAAGGGTGATGGCGACCAGTTTGAGCGAGTTCATCGGTGGGGAGTTTCCTGGGGTTGGGTTGCAAAACACGCATACCTGCGCGTACACAGGCCGCATTCTGCCCCATGCTCAGGTGGCGGCTTCAGCGCGCTCGGCCCAGCGTTCGCGCCAGGTTTTAAAAGCGTCCACCGGCAGTGGCTTGCTCATGTAGTAGCCCTGGGCTTCATCGCATTTTTGCTCGCGCAGCAGGTGCCAGATCTCGATGTTTTCCACCCCTTCGGCGACCACGCTCAGGCCCATGTTGTGGGCCAGGTCGATGGTGGAGCGGACGATCTTGGCATCGTCGGGGTCGCGCTCCATGCCCATGACAAAGGACTTGTCGATTTTCAGCTCGTCCACCGGCAGGCGCTTGAGGTAGGCCAGGGACGAGTAGCCGGTGCCAAAGTCGTCGATGCTGAGCTTGAAGCCGCGGTCCGACAGGCGCTTCAAGGTGCCCTCGGCGCGCAGCGGGTCGTCCATGATGGCGCTTTCGGTGATCTCCAGGCAAAAGCCTTCGGGGGCCACCTGGTGCTTGGCCAGCAGCAAGTCCAGCCGGGCCGGGAAGTCCAGGTCCAACAGGTCGCGGGTGGACAGGTTGACCGAGATGCGCAGCGGCTGGTCGGGCAGTTGCAGTCCGGCCCACTGGCGTGCGGCCTCATCGAACATCCACAGGGTGAGCTGGCGCACAAAGCCGGTTTGTTCGGCAAACGGGATGAAGGCATCGGGTGGCACCAGGCCGCGCAGCGGGTGCTGCCAGCGCACCAGGGCTTCGGCGGCGATGACTTTGCCGCTGTCCAGGGCGATTTTGGGTTGTAGAAACAGCCGCAGCTCGTTGTGCTCCACCGCGTGGCGCAGCTCGGACAGCAGCGACAGGGTTTGCTTGCTGGACGAGTCGAGGGCCGGATCGTAGAGCTGGAGTACGGTGGTTTTGCGCTTGGCCACGTACATGGCGACCTCGGCGCGGCCCAGCAGGGTGTCGGTGTCCGTCGCGTGCTGCGGCCAGCAGGCGATGCCCATGCTGGCGCTCAGGTCTACGGTCTGGTCGTCAAAGCTCAGCGGGGCTTCGAAGGCGTTGGCGATGCGTGCGGCCATGGCCATGGCGGCTTCGGCATCGGCGTGGGGCAGCAGGATAGAGAATTCGTCGCCACCCAGCCGGGCCACCAGCGCCCCATCTTCCATGCGCGCGTGCAGGCGCTCGGCCACGGCCACCAGCAGGCGGTCGCCCAGGGCGTAGCCGAGGATGTCGTTGACGTGTTTGAAGCGGTCCAGGTTGAGGGTAATGACGGCCAGCGGGGTCTGCATGTAGGCATCGTGGGCCTGGCTGTTGGCGATGGCCTCTTTGACATCGTTGCGAAAGCCCACCCGGTTGCGCAGCCGGGTCAGCCGGTCCCAGTAGGCCTGCTTCTGGATTTCGTCTTGCTTCTGGGAGATGTTTTTGCGCATGCGGTCAAACGCATTGGCCAGGTCGCCGATCTCGTCGCGCCGCTCGGTGTGCTGGATAGGCTGGTCGTACTGTCCCTTACCCAGGCGTTCGGCGTTGTGTACCAGGGAGCGCAGCGGGGTGGTCACGCGCAAGGCGGTCCAGGCACTGCCCAGGCCAAACAACAGCAGGCCCAGCACGGTGATGACCAGCAGCACCAGTTGTACCTGCTGGAATGGGGCCAACACTTCGCTCAGCGAGCGCAACAGCACGGTTTGCACGCTGCCCGCTGCCGCATGCAGGTTGAGGGTGCGGGTGACCAGGGTGTCGCCATCGTCGTCCAACTCGTCCACCTTGCCGCCCGCCGTTTGCAGGGCCACCAATGCCGCCTGGGGCAAGGTGGATAGGCTGATCTGCGCGGGCTGGCCCGCAGTCTGGGTGACCAGGGCAATGTGCAGGCCGGACAAGGCCAGCATGTCGTCGGCCAGTTGCTGGTCGATGGGGAAACCCATCAGCACCCAGCCGATGACCAGCGGCGCGCGCAGCGGCACCATCACAAACTGGTAGGGCGTGTGGCCCACCAGCGCTACCGTGCCACCGAGTTCGTTGCGCGACAGCGGAGTGGCGATTTGCGCCAGCACCTCGGTCGCGGCCTGGGCCTCGGGCGTGTCATTGCTGGCGCGCAGCTGCAGTTGGGGGTCGAGCAGGGCGGTGACGGTGGCACCGATGCGGTCGCCCTGGTTTTCCAGCGCCGATCGGATGGTTTCGACATCGTCCGAGGTGACGGCGGCGCGAAAGCCGAAGTCGCCCGACAGCAGGGCCGCGCCCTGGCGGAGTTTTTCGGCGTTCTGGTCCAGCAGACGGCGCCAAACGCGGTCGCCCAGGGCGAGTTCGGTGGCGATCTGGGTGCGGGCGTTGCGTTCGATGCTGGCGCGCACCACCAGAAAACCGGCTGCCTGCACCAGCATCAGCAGCACCAGCGACAGCACCACGATGCGGGTAGACAGCCGCCAGCCACCCATGTCCAGGCGCTGGATCAGCTGGGACATCATGGAGCCAGTCCGGTCATCCGCACGGATACCGTGGCTCCGGTGGCGGGCACGGTCAGCGCCTGGTCCAGCGCGGGTGTGCCCACGGGCAGACGGGTGTGCCAGGTGCGCAGACGGTAGTTGCCGGGGGGCAGGTTGTCCAGGCTGACTTTGCCGTCGGGGCCACTGCGGCCAAAGTAGGGCGTAGGCACCACGATGATCCAGGCGACCATGTTGTCGTGGATGTTGCAGCCCAGCACGGCGATGCCGGGTTTGTCGAACATCACCGGGGCTGCCGTGGTGCCGGCGTACAGCTTGAGTTCAAACTTCTTGGTGTCCGAGAACGAATACACCTGGTGGCGTACCGTGTCGTGGTTGGGAAACAGCACCGCGGTGCCTACGGTGACGACGCGCACCTGGGGGTCAAACTGGCGATTGACCTGTGCGACTTCGGCCCCCTGCAGCGGTTTGACGGCGGCCTGCGCATCCTTGGACTCCAGGTACACCACCGCGTCGGGGAGGGCTTTGCCGGCGCCATCTTGCATCTGGACTTGCACTGTGGCTGCGAGCACGGGAGCTGCCGCGGCACAGAGTAGGGTAGTCAGGCAGAAAAGATGGCGCATGGGCGGAAGGGTGCTAAACAGCAGAGTGTGGACAGATATTAAACCGCGCCGTTTGCCGCACGGGCGGGCACGGGCTTTAAACCGCTTATTAAACCGCTTAAATGTCCACCTTCAGGTAGTGCGCGCCCGCGATGGGGCTGTGGTAGTAGGGCGGAACCTCGGTAAAGCCCAGGTCTTCGTACAGCGCGCGGGCGGCTTCCATCTCGACCAGGGTGTCGAGCAGCACGCAGTCGTAACCGCTGGCGCGGGCGGCATCCAGGGCGGCTTCCACCAGTTGGCGGCCCAGGCCGAAGCCGCGAAAGGCTTTGCGCACGTACAGGCGCTTCATTTCACTGGCGTTGGCGTAGTCCACGTTGTCCAGCGGGCGCAGGGCGCAGCAACCGGCCAGTGCGCCGTCTACCAGGGCCAGCAGCAGCGTGCCGCGTGGCGCGGCATATTCGCCGGGCAGGGTGGCCAGCTCGGTGTCAAACGACTGGAAACACAGGTCCACGCCGAGTTGGTCGGCGTACTCCTGAAAAATGCTGCGGGTGGCATCGAGCTCGTCTGGCCGGGTGGGCGTGAGCAAGGCGACGGTTGCGGTCTCTGGGATGTTCAATGTGTTGCGGTGGCGGGCTACGACGTAAACAGTTTAGGCCAGTCGCGTGCCGCAAGGGGGAGAAATGTGGTGCTGCTATGTTTATAGAAGCTGCTCGCGCAGGTGGAATGTGCGCTAGCGGCCTATTTCTTATAAAAATATGGCTACGCTTCTTTGAGCAGCTTTTCGATCAGCTTGTGCAGTTCGGGAAAGTCAGGCTCGCCGACAAAACGTTTCACGATCTCGCCACGCTTATTCACCAGAAAGGTGGTGGGGGTCAGCTGCACCTGGCCCCAGGCGTTGGCGGCGGCACCGGTGTTGTCGATGGCCACGTCAAACGGCAGCTTGCGGGTTTGCGCGTAGTTGATGACGTAGCTGGGCGGGTCATAGGACATGGCCACGGCCAGCGTGTCGAAACCTTGGGCGTGGTACTTGTCAAAAGTGGCAATCACCTTGGGCATTTCGCCCACGCAGGTGACGCAGCTGGTGGCCCAGAAGTTGACCAACGTGACCCGGCCTTTGAGGTCGGCGGTGGTTTTCTGGCTGCCATCCAGTAACACATAGGTGGCCATGGGGGCGGCATTGCTGCTGCCAGCGGTCAGATAATCGGCCCCCGAGCCCAAGGCCAGCAGGGCTACTGCGCTAGCGGCTACCAATGTTTTTTTCATACCAAGGGGTTCCTATGCATCGTCGCCATTTTAATTCTGCCGGGCTCTCTGCGCTGGGCGTGTTGCTAATGTCCACCGCAGCCCAGGTCCACGCCCTGTCGCTGGCCGATCTGACCGACAAAGAAGCCAACCAGGGCCTGAAGACCGCGCTGGAAAAAGCCGCCGTGGCCGCCGTCGGCCTGTTGGGCCAAACGGATGGATTCCTGGGCAACGAAAAAGTTCGCATTCCTTTGCCCGGCTACCTGGATTCTGCGGCCAAGATGCTGAAAAACCTGGGCCAGGGCAAGCGCGTGGACGAACTCATCACCAGCATGAACCGCGCCGCCGAAGCCGCCGTGCCGCTGGCCAAAGACGCGCTGGTGGGGGCGGTGAAGAGCATGAACTTCACCGATGCCAAAAACATCCTCAGCGGTGGCGACAACGCCATGACCACCTTCTTTGCCGACAAAACCCGCACCCCGCTGTTCGCCAAGTTCCTGCCCGTGGTCACCCAGGCCACCGAGAAGGTGGGTGCGGCAGAAAAGTACAACCAGTTTGCGGGCAAAGCCGCCAGCTTTGGCCTGGTGAAGAAAGAAGACGCGTCGATCCAGGACTACATCACCCGCAAAACCCTGGACGGCCTGTACACCATGATCGGCGAGCAAGAAAAATCCATCCGCCAGGACCCGGTGGGCACCGGCAGCACGTTGCTCAAAAAGGTGTTTGGTGCCACGCTTTGAGCATCCGTTGCCTATTCTTTCTGGCTTGGGCGGGGCTGGTGGCCTGCAGCCCGGCGCTGAACTGGCGTACCGTGCGCTCCGACGCGCATGCGCTGCAGATGCTGTTGCCCTGCAAACCCGACCACGCCAGCCGCGACGTGCCCATGGCGGGCAGCACGGTGGCGCTGGACATGCAGGGCTGCGATGCCGCCGGGGCCACCTTTGCCGTGTCCCATGTGCACCTAGCCGATGCCCGGCAAGCCAGTGCGGCGCTGGCAGGCTGGCAGGCGGCCACGCTGGCCAACCTGCATGCGGCCAATCCACAGCAGCAGCCGTTGGAGCTGCACGGCGGCCAGTTCGGCGTGCGCTGGGCCCTGGTGGGCCAGCGTGCCGACGGCCACCCTGTCAGCGCCCAGGCCGTGTGGTTTGCCCGTATCCAGACCAACGGTGTAGACCTGTTTAATGCGGTGGTGGTCGCCGATAAAGTGGACGCCGCCGTGGCGGACACTTTCTTTACCGGCCTGAAATTCGAGTGAATCCACCCTCGCCCATAATCGAGTCAGCATGAACAGCATCCTCATCATTGCCCACGCCCCGCTGGCCCACGCCCTGCGCGAATGCGCGCTGCACGTGTTCCCCGACTGCGCCAACGGCGTGGTGGCGCTGGACGTGCAACCCCATACCTCGCCCGAAGAAACCTTTTCCATGGCCCGTGTCGCCATGGACCAACAGGGCTCCGGGCAATTTTTGGTGTTGACCGACGTGTTCGGTGCCACGCCCTGCAATGTGGCGCAAAAGCTGGTCGATGGGATCAAGTCCAAGCTCATCACCGGTGTCAATTTGCCCATGCTGCTGCGTACCGTCAGCTACCGCCATGAATCGCTGGAGGCCCTGGTGGCCCGCGCGCTGATTGGCGGCAAAGACGGCATCATGCAAGTCGCCATCACCGCACCCCAGAACCAAGCCCGCAAGAAGCATGATCCAAACATCCACGACCATCAACAATAAATTGGGCCTGCACGCCCGTGCCTCCGCCAAGCTCACCAAGCTGGCGGGCAGCTTCCCCTGCGAGGTCTGGATCGCCCGGGGCGAGCGCCGCGTCAACGCCAAAAGCATCATGGGTGTGATGATGCTGGCCGCCGGCATCGGCAGTACCGTGGTGCTGGACACCGACGGCCCGCAAGAGCAGGAAGCCATGGATGCCTTGCTGGCCTTGATCGCCGACAAATTCGGAGAAGGTCAATAAGCCCATGACGTTCTCTATCCACGGTCTGCCTGTTGCCCGCGGCATCGCCATCGGGCGTGCCGTGCTGGTCGGCTCCAGCCGCGTGGAGGTGGCGCATTACTTCATCCAGCCCGAGCAGATCACGGCCGAAATCGACCGCGTGCGGGTTGGCCGCAATGCCGTGGTGGACGAGCTGCAGCGCCTGCAGCACGCCATGCCCAAGGACGCACCGCCCGAGCTGACCGCCCTGCTCGATGTGCACCTGATGCTGCTGGAAGACGAGACCCTGACCACCGGTGTCAAGCACTGGATCACCGACCGCCTGTACAACGCCGAATGGGCGCTGACCACCCAGCTGGAGATCATCGCCCGCCAGTTCGACGAGATGGAGGACGAGTACCTGCGTGAGCGCAAGGCCGACCTGGAGCAGGTGGTCGAGCGCATCCTGCGCTACATGAAGGGCGTGGTCTCGCCCATTGCCCTGCCTCCAGCCAAATCGGCGGCGGAGCGGCGCAAGGGTGGTGCGCACCAGATGTCGCCCGACGAGAGCCTGACGGTGCCGCTGGTGCTGGTGGCCCACGATCTGTCACCGGCCGACATGCTGCAGTTCAAGCAAAGCGTGTTTGCCGGGTTTGTCACCGATGTGGGCGGCAAAACCTCGCACACTGCCATCGTCGCGCGCAGCCTGGACATCCCGGCCGTGGTCGGCGCGCGCAGCGCCAGCCAGCTGGTGCGGCAGGACGACTGGGTCATCATCGACGGCGATGCCGGGGTGGTGGTGGTTGATCCGTCGCCCATCATCTTGGCCGAATACGGCTTCAAACAGCGCCAGGGCGAGCTGGAGCGCGAGCGGTTAAGCCGTCTGCGCCATACCCCGGCCATCACCCTGGACGGCCACAAGGTCGAGCTGCTGGCCAACATCGAAATGCCCGAAGACGCAGTGGGTGCGGTCACCGCCGGGGCCGTGGGCGTGGGCCTGTTTCGCAGCGAATTTCTGTTCATGGGCCGCAAAGGCAGCCTGCCGGACGAAGAGGAGCAGTACAGCGCCTACCGTCGTGCTGTCGAAGGCATGCAGGGCATGCCGGTGACCGTGCGCACGATCGACATCGGCGCGGACAAGCCGCTCGACGGCAAATCATCGCGCCAGGAGCATCTGAATCCCG
>NZ_JBDTEM010000357.1:0-10331 GCF_039922535.1 Rhodoferax sp.
GTGTTCAACATGTTCCCTTTTTTGTTTTATGAGTTGGTTGCAAAGCGAGTTGTCGCAAACACTGGCGCGGACCCCGCCAAGCCTGGATCAGTTGAGCGCGTTGATCGATCCCCAATGGATTGAACAAGCCCTTCAAGCTACAGGCAAAACATCCATTCGCAGGCGCAAGCTACCCGCCGAGCACATGGTCTGGCTGGTCATCGGCCTGGCCCTTTTTCGCAATCAACCTACCTGGCATGTCGTTCGCCAGCTGGGTTTGACGCTGGACGGACAGCCCATGGCCGCACCCAGTGCCGCTGTCCAGGCTCGCCAGCGCCTGGGCGATGAGCCACTGCAGCAGTTATTTACCTTGCTCACCAGCGCATGGACATCGTCTGTGTGCGCTGCCCAGTGTGTGCAGGGCTTGCGCGTGCTGGCCGTCGATGGAGTCGTCTGGTCGGCGCTGGATACGCCAGAGAAGCGTCAATCGCTGGGATGCTGCGCCAACCAGCATGGGCCAGGCAGTTCCCCGTAGATACGCGCGGTGTGCCTCATGGACACCTATAGCCATGAGCTGCTGGATGCTCGCCTGGGTGCCATGACCCAAGGGGAGCTAACGCTGGCGGCTGCGTTGGCCGGCTGCGATCAGTCCCTCACTGTCTTTGACCGGGCCTACTTCTCGGCCGCATTCTTGCTGGACTGGCAAGAGCGCGGGCAGCAACGGCACTGGCTGATGCGCGCCAAGGACAACTTGCGCCACGAGGTGGTGGCCAGGAACGCCCCGGGCGACTACACGATTTCCATGCCGGTATCTCCCCGTGCACGCCGACTGCACCCCAAACTGCCAAGCCACTGGCAGGCTCGGCTCATTGAAGTTCAATTGGGCGGGCGCACCCGCCGCTTTATTACCTCGCTGACCGATGCCAAGCGCTACCCGGCTCAGCCATTGGCGCAGTTGTATGTCCAGCGCTGGGAGATTGAGTTGGGGTTTAGGGAAATAAAGCAGTCATTGCAGGCCGGAGCGTTCGCGTTGCGTAGCAAGCAGCCCCATCTGGTGCGTCAGGAGTTATGGGGCGTGCTGATCGCCTACACGCTGCTGCGCAGGTTGATGCGCCAGATGGCTGAGCACGTGAAGGTGGCGCCACTGCGAATCGGCTTTCACGCCACATCCATCGCCATCATCGATGTATTGCGCTTTGCACCACTGGAGTCAGCCGCCTCGTTGCCCAAGCGCCTGGCTCTGCTCTTTGAGCATGCCCATTTGTTCGTGATCCCTGCGCGGCGCACCCAGCGTTCATACCCTCGCGTCGTCAAGCGCCGTCCCATGAAGTACCCAACAAAAATGCCAGTCAGCTCTTAACTGACTGGCATTAGGCTTGCGCGGCCTTTTTATTTACCCGTCAAAGTGGCGATCAGTACGTACCCAGAGCCGATGGCATACCTGCCTTGAAGGTGTAGATGGTGATCGGGGCAGACTTCAGGTTGCCCTTGTCGTCAAACCCGAACGTGCCCGACATGCCTTTGTACGAGGTCTTGTAGATCTCGGCGCCGACCTTTTCTGGATCGACCGAACCGGCTTTTTGCATCGACTGGCCGATGAACATGGTCTGGTCGTAGAACGAAGGTGCGTAGGCATCGGGTTCAACGTTGAAACGCTTCTTGTACTTGGCCTTGAAAGCAGGGCCTTCGGCGGTCTTGTCCAGCACCGCACCGCCCTGGGCGCAGAAAGCGGTGTCAGTAGCGGCATCACCGGCCAGCTTGCCCAGTTCAGCAGTACAGATCGCGTCGCCGCCCAGCAGCTTGGCGTTGATGCCCAGCGACTTCATCTGGCGCAACATGGGGCCCGCCTGGGGTGCGTAGCCACCCAGCAAAATCACGTCAGGGTTCTTGGCCTTCAGGCTGGTCAGGATGGCGGAGAAGTCGGTGGCTTTGTCGGTGGTGAACTCTTGGCCCACGATGTTCAGGCCCAGCTTCTTGGCTTCCTTGCTGAACTCGTCTGCCAGACCTTGGCCGTAGGCGGTGCGGTCGTCAATGACAGCCACGTTCTTCACCTTCATGATGTTGGCCGCATAGAAAGCCAGGCGTGCGCCGATTTCGTTGTCGCCCGCCATGATACGGAACAGGTTTTTGTAGCCACCCATGGTGACCTTGGGATTGCTGCCCACGGTAGACACCACCACGCCGCCTTGGCTGTACACGCGGGACGCAGGAATGGCCACGCCGGAGCAGTAAGGGCCCATCACGTACTTGACGTTGCCGTCCACCATTTTCTGGGCCACGCTGACACCGGCTTTGGGATCGCACTGGTCGTCTTCCGAATCCAACTCGAACTTCAGGGTCTTGCCACCCACCACCATCTTCTTGGCGTTCAGGTCTTCCACGGCCAGGCGCACACCGTTTTCATTGTCTTTGCCGATGAAGGCATTGGGGCCCGACAGAGGACCGGTCACACCGATTTTGACGATCTGGTCTTCAGCGTAAGCAGTACCGGCCAGTGCCATGGCGGCAGCGCAGGCGAGGGTAATTTTGGTGAAGGTGGCTTGCATTGACTGTGTCCTAGAGAAGAGGTTGTAAAAACATGAAATCGGTCACGGACGCACTGTAGGCGGGAACCGCAATCAAGGGGAAAAAGAGTTTCTTTATGTAGCGAATATGAACTACTAGAAGTAAAACTTATATATTTATTCTCCTTTCTCATATAAAGCAGCAAGCGTGCCAATGCGCGCAGGTGCAAGGGGGTTGCGGGGCACGGGCGGTTCCCAGCCCTGTAAAAACTGCAAGGCCGTGCCGCAGACGCGGCCCTGGCAGGCGCCCATACCGCAGCGGGCATGCAGCTTGGCATCGGTCCAGCCTGCACAGGTCTGGAGGGAGGCATAGGGCACGTCTTCGCAGCGGCACACCAGCGTGTCAGGCTGGGGCAATTGTTTCAATTGCGGTGCCAGTGCAAAGCTGCGCGCCAACTGTTGGGCAAAAGCCTCCCAGCGGCTGCGTTCGGGCCACAGGCTTTGGGCGTCGGCTTGGTCCCCTACAGCGGCCAGACCCGCAATGCGGCCCTGCACCAAAGCCCGCTCGCTGCCACCCACACCCGTGCATTCACCTGCGGCGTAAATGTCGGCTTGGCTGGTGGCCTGCCAGGCATCTACCGCCAGCCCCGTGGGTGTGAGGCTGCAGCCCAGCAGTTGGCCCAGTTGGGTGTTGGGCACCAGGCCAAAGCCGCAGGCTACGCGGTCGCAGGCGATTTCGACCACATGGCCGCCCTGCTGCATTTGCACCGATCCGACTCTGCCCTGCCCTCGCACGGCCACCACGTGGCTAGAAGTACGGTACTGCGGACGTATGAGCGCCAGCGCCTGCAAAGCTTTGCGTGGCGACGCGGCCAGCCGCGCAGCAAAGCCCAGCACGGCCCCAAGACCCGCCTGCTCGGCAATGCGCACCACTTTGGCACCGGCTTTGTGCGCCGAGGCGGCAGCGGCCAGCAGCAAGGGGCCGCTACCCGCCACCACGATACGTTCACCGGCCACGGGCAAGCCCGATTTGATGAGCGCCTGCAAACCGCCCGCGCCGGTCACGCCCGGCAGCGTCCAGCCGGGAAACGGCAGCAGCAACTCTCGCGCACCGGTGCACAGAATCAGTGTCTTCCACTGGATAGTCCAGCCATGTTCGGCATCTTCAAGCAGCAAAGTATGCGGAGCTGGGGCGGAGATAACGCGTGCCCCGCTGTGGATGTGCACATTGGTGCAGGCCACCAGTTGCTCGCGCATGCGCCGCGCGGTCACCGGCACCTGTGCGTTCGGGCCGTCTCGCCAGATCTGGCCGCCAGGTGCCGGGTTGTCGTCAATGATGGCTATCGAAGCGCCACTAGGAGCCGCCGCCAAGGCCGCGGCCATGCCAGCCGGGCCCGCGCCGATGATGAGGATGTCGCACTGCATCACCGCGTCACCTCCACCCGCATGTCGGCGCTGCACGTCGTCTGGCAGGCCAGTCGGCGCACGCCGTTGATGGACACCCGGCATTCCTGGCAGATGCCCATGCCGCACAGCGGGGCGCGGGGCTCACCATTGACAGAAGTACGGGCAACGCCATTGCCCGCGATGGCCAGCGCGGCGGCGACCGAGCAGCCTACGGGTACCGCGACGGCTTGGCCGTTGATCTGCAGATTCACGCGCATGCCGCCTCCGCAAAGCGTTGCAGGCCATAGGGCGCTGCGTCCAGGGGCGGCGTGCCACCGGTCATCAAAGCGGCCAGCACGTCCGCCGTACCCAGCGCGGTCGTCACGCCCAGGCCTTCGTGCCCCACGGCCAGCCACAGGCCTTCGCGCTCCGGGTGCGCACCCAGGATAGGCAGGCTGTCGGGCGTGGCAGCCCGCAGGCCGCACCAGCTGCGGATGGCGTTGAGGTCGGCCAGGCCGGGCATATAGGTCAGCGCGCGTTGCAGCATGGCTTGCAGCATCTCCGCCTCTACGGTGGTATCCATGGTGTCGAACTGGCGGCTCGACCCCAGCAGCAACTGCCCGGTGGGGCGCGGCTGCAAATTAAAAGCCACCGACGGCCCCACACTGTGGTGCGCGCTGGTCACGTAGCCCAGTTCCACCAACTGGTGGTGCACCGTGCCGGGGTAGCGGTCGGTAATCAGCAAGTGACCCTTTTTGGGCCGAATGGGCAAGCCGGGGCAGAGCGTGGTGGCGTGGATGCCGTTGGCCAGCAGAATCTGCGGGGCCTGGCGCGTGCTGCCGTCGGCCAGACGCACAGAATTACCATCAATATTGGCCACCAGCGCATATTCCACCTGCACAAGGCGCTCATTTTTTGATAGTAACCAGCGGGCCGCGTTGGGCGCGTACACAATGCCGTCGCCCGGCACTTTGAGTGCACCCGCCAGGCCCGGGCGCAAAGCCGGTTCAGCCAGGGCCAGTGCTTTGGCATCCAGCAGATGGCAGGCGATGCCGTGGTCTTGCAGGCGCTGGCGCTTGTCTTCGGCTGCCGCCATCTCGATGGCATCGGCCGCCACCCACAACGTGCCGCAGCCGCTAAAGGCGCAGTCTGCGGGCATCTGCGGGGCCAGGGCGCGCCACTGCGCCACGGAATACTGGCTCAACGCCAGTTCGGCCGGGTTGTCGTCCATCACCACCAGGTGACCCATGCCCGCGCCGGTGGCACCACCGCGCTGGGCATCCAGCACCAGCACGCGCTGGCCCGCCTGCGCTAGCGCGTGGGCGCAAGCCGCGCCGACGATGCCTGCGCCGATGACGATGACATCGGGGTTCATGCCAGGGCAATGCCCCAGGCGAAGGGGTCGTCTTCGGCGATCAGCAAGGTCGATTCGGCACACACATGGGCGCGGCCCCGGATGGTGGGAATCACCTGGCCGTTCTCCACCGCATACGAAGCTTCAAAACGGCTGCCGATCACGCTGGCCTGCTGCCACAACGCACCCGGAGCCAGCTTGCCGTCTGCCGCCAGACAGGCGATCTTGGCGCTGGTACCGGTGCCGCAGGGCGAGCGGTCGTAGGCCATGCCGGGACACAGCACGTAGTTGCGGCTGTCGGCCCCCTGGTCATCGGGACCAAACAATTCGATGTGGTCGATTTCTGTACCATCGGCTCCGGTGATGCCTTGCGCCTTCAGCGCGTCGCTCAGCGCGCAGGCGTAGGTGGTCAGCGCGGTCAATTGGTCGCTGGCCACGCGCAAGCCGTGGTCGTTCACCAAGAAGAACCAGTTGCCACCCCAGGCGATGTCGCCATGCGCCACCCCGTAGCCCGGCACGTCCACCGCCACCTGCGTGGCAAAACGGTAGGCGGGCACGTTGCGCACGCTGACCGCGCCGTCTGCGTGCAAAGTGGCCTCCACCGTGCCGACCGGGGTTTCTATCTTGTGCACACCCGGCTGGATGCGGCCCATGTGCGCCAGGCTGACCACCAGGCCGATGGTGCCGTGGCCGCACATGCCCAGGTAACCGGTGTTGTTGAAGAAAATCACGCCCGCCGCCGCGTCCGCCGCCACCGGTTCGCACAGCAGCGCGCCCACGATCACATCGTTGCCGCGCGGCTCCAACACGGTGGTGGCTCGCCATTGGTCGTGCTGCGCGGCCAGCACGGCGCGGCGCTCCGCCATGCTGCCGGTGCCCAGGTCGGGAAAGCCACCAATGACCAGCCGGGTGGGCTCGCCGCCGGTGTGGGAATCGATGATTTGGATGCGCTGCATTCGGGTTTCCTTACATGACGGATTGGTATTTTGCAGGCCGCGTAGCCAGCGCCTTGGCCACCACGCCTTCGATGAAAGCGCGCTCCTCGCCGATCAGCGGCAAACGCGGACGGCGCATGTGTTCGCTGCCCACACCCACCAGCAGGTCGATCAGCTTCAGGTTTTGCACCAGCTTGGTGGACACGTCCAAATGCAGCATCGGCGTCATCCACTGGTAGAGCTTCAGCGCTTCGGCAAACTTGCCTTCTTGCATCAGGTCGTACAGCGCCACGGTTTCGCGCGGGAAGGCGCAGCCCACGCCGGCCAACAGGCCGTCGCAGCCCAGCGCCAGGCCTTCAAAGGCCAGATCGTCCACGCCCAGGAACAACTGGTAGCGCGTACCCAGCAGGTTGCGCAGGTCGGTGATGCGGCGGATGTTGTCGGTGCTTTCCTTGATGGCGACGATCCATTCGCAATCGGCCAGCTCTTGCATGTGCTCAGGCTTCAAATCGACGCGGTAGGCGACAGGGTTGTTGTAGACCATGATGGGCTTTTGCGCGGCGTTGGCCATGGCGCGCACATTCAGCATGGCTTCGCGGGCATCGGCCACGTAGATGACGGAGGGCATGACCATGTAGCCATCCACACCCAGCTTGTTCGCACCGTCGATGTAGCGCAGGGCTTCGCGGGTGCTGGTTTCCGACACATTGGCCAGCACCGGGATACGGCCCTTGGCGGCTTTCAGGGCGATGTCGGCGACCTGCAGCTTTTCTTCCAGCGTCAGCGTGCTGGCTTCACCCAGCGAACCGCAGGTGACCAGGCCGTGGATGCCGTTGGCAATTTGAAATTCGATGTGCTTGGCCGTGCCTTCCGCGTCGATGCTTTCATCGGCGTGGAACTTGGTGGTGATGGCGGGGAAGATGCCTTTCCAGCGGGGCAATGTCATGGTGTGTTTCCTTGGGTAATGGCTACACCCCCAGACTGCAGTGCTTCGCACTTTCCGCCAACCCCCTTGCAGGGGGCAACACCAGCAGCCTGGCAAAGCCAGTTATGCGGTGTTCTTGGTAGAAGGCGCTCAGTCTGCATGAGGAGGCTAGGTAGTCCGGGTTGAGAGATAAATAGGTGACAGAAGCAATCTTAATATATTAGAAACATATTTAAAATATCTTTTTGCACTTGTGCAGATTGCGTGCCAGATTTTTTTTGGTCCAATGCACCATTGCCATGCACACCAACGGACCACCATGCCCAAACTCGCTCCCCCGCCAGCGCCCAAGCGCCGCGCCGCCGACCTGGCCTACGACGCGATCGAGACGCTGATCTCCACCCTGAAACTGGCCCCCGGCAGCCCGGTGGTCGAAGGCGATCTGGTCGAGTTGACCCAGCTGGGCCGCACCCCCGTGCGCGAGGCGCTACTGCGCATGGTGTCGATAGGGCTGATCGTGCAGCAGCCCCGGCGCGGCCTGCTGGTGTCCAACATTGACCTGGCCGACCACCTGGATGTCGTGCACACCCGGCGCGTGCTCGAATGCCTGATCGCCGCCTGCTCCGCCCGCCGGGCCACGGCGCTGCAGCGTAAAGACATTGTGCGCTGTGCCGAAAAAATGGTGCAGGCGGCAATGCGCGGCAACCTGGTCGATTACATGGCCGCCGACCTGGCGCTGGACCAGGTGAACCACCAGGCCAGCCACAACCATTCCGCCGTCAAGGCCGTGGTGCCGCTGATCGTGCAGTGCCGCCGCTTTTGGGTGGCCTACCAGCATGAAGGCGATATTGTGGAAGCCGCGCACGCCCACATGGAGCTAGCCCAGGGCATCGCCAGTGGCGACGAGGCGGCCGCAGCGGGCGGGGCCACGCGCTTGATGGACTACCTGCAGGGCTTTGCGCGGCGGGTGATTGATAACTAAGTTCGACAACTGAAAGCAGTTGCTCCTGTTTTTGACATCAAAAACAGGAGCTTCTAGCGCATATGAAACCTGCGCTAAAAGCCAATTTGGCACCTGAAAAACAGCCCTATTTTTCCGAATCTTCCCCGCCACCGAATCCCCCGACCAGCGCCTGCCGCAGGTAGTTCACAAACGCCGTCACCGCGCGCGGCACATGGGCCGTGTAGGGGCGGATGGCGTAGAGCTGGTCGGCATAGCCGCCCACCAGTTGCCAGTCGGGCAGCACGGCCACCAACTTGCTGGCGCGCAGGCTGCTGGGCAGGCTGAAGTCGGGCAGCAGCGCAATCCCCAGTCCGGCCACGGCGGCATCGCGCAGCGCCTCGCTGTTGTTGGCCGACAAGACACCGGACACCGGCACCGTCACCCGCTCCCCTGCGTTTTCAAAGGTCCAGGCCGGCGTGTCCTGCGCCCTTGGGTAGTGCAGGCAGCTGTGGGTGCGCAAATCTTCGGGGCGCAGCGGCGTGCCGCGTTTGCGCAGGTAGGCGCGGCTGGCCACCAGCAGCGAACGGGTGGCGCACAGCGTCCAGGCCACGTGGGTGTCGGGCGGCGCGGCGGTGTGGCGGATGGCCAGATCAAACCCCTCGGTGGCCAGGCTGGACAAACGGTCTGACAGCTCCAATTCGAGGCGCACGTCCGGGTACTCGCGCAAAAAATCGGCCAGCCGGGGCACCAGTTGCTGCCGCGCAAACGCTACCGGGGCGGTCACCCGCAGCAGGCCGTGCGGCGCGTCGGCCAGGTCCCGCACCTGGGCGAAGCTCTGCGCTATCTGATCGAACGAGGCGCGGGTGTCGTCCACCAGGCGCTGGCCCGCCTCGGTCAGGCGCACGCTGCGGGTGGTGCGGCGCACCAGCGGCACGCCGGCCATGCTCTCCAGGTCCGCCATGCGCTGGCTCATCGCCGCCTTGCTCACGCCCAGCCGCGCCGCCGCCGCCGTGTAGCTGCCCTGCTGGGCCAATACCGTCAGCCAGTGCAAATGGCTCCAGAGTTCGTTGATTTTCTGCTCGTTCATGGCTCTATTGTTCACTATTCTGAACAATCAATTCAAGTTTTCGGCCTTGTAGTGCAGGGGGTGCATGCCTACACTGCAGCCTCACTCCACACCACGAGACACCCCATGACCACAGCGATCGATTCCACCGAAATTGCCCAGTACCTGCACGGCGTGCGCACCACCGGCAGCAGCACCCGCACCCAGCCGGTGTACAACCCCGCCACCGGCAAGGTCAGCCGTAACGTGCGCCTGGGCAACCAGCAAGACGTGGATGCCGCCGTGGCATCGGCCAAGGCCGCCTTCCCCGCCTGGTCTGATACGCCGCCCATTCGCCGTGCCCGCGTGCTGTTCAAGTTCTTGGAACTGTTAAACAAGCACAAGGACGAACTCGCCCACATGATCACCGCCGAACACGGCAAGGTGTTTACCGATGCGCAGGGCGAGGTTGCACGCGGCATCGACATCGTCGAATTCTCTTGCGGCATCCCCCAGTTGCTCAAGGGCGACTTCACCGACCAAGTGTCCACCGGCATCGACAACTGGACGCTGCGCCAGCCCTTGGGCGTGGTGGCTGGTATCACCCCGTTCAACTTCCCCGTGATGGTGCCGATGTGGATGTTCCCTGTGGCGATTGCCGCAGGCAACACCTTCGTGCTCAAGCCCAGCCCCATCGACCCCAGCGCCAGCCTGTTCATGGCCGATTTGCTGAAACAAGCCGGTTTGCCAGACGGCGTGTTCAACGTGGTCCAGGGCGACAAGGAGGCCGTGGACGCGCTGCTGGTGCACCCCGACGTGAAGGCCGTGAGCTTCGTCGGCTCCACCCCCATCGCCAACTACATCTATGAAACCGGTGCCCACCACGGCAAGCGCGTGCAGGCCCTGGGCGGCGCGAAGAACCACATGGTGGTGATGCCCGATGCCGACATCGACCAGGTGGTCGATGCCCTGATCGGCGCAGGCTACGGTTCGGCCGGCGAACGCTGCATGGCGATTTCGGTGGCCGTGCTGGTGGGCGACGTGGCCGACAAGGTGATCCCCAAGCTGCTGGCCCGCACCAAGACGCTGAAAGTACTGAACGGCACCAACCTGGCCGCCGAAATGGGCCCCATCGTCACCCCCGTGGCCCACGCCCGCATCACCGGCTACATCGAGCAAGGCATCAAGGAAGGCGCACAGCTGCTGGCCGATGGCCGTGGTTTCAACGGCGCAACCGCTGGTGAAGGCTGCGAAGAAGGT
>NZ_JBDTEM010000358.1:0-10180 GCF_039922535.1 Rhodoferax sp.
TTAGCCTTCATGATGTTGGGCAAGGTGACGTAACGGGGCTCGTTTAAACGCAAATCGGTGGTGACCACGGCGGGCAACGACACGCTGATAGTTTCCAGGCCGCCATCGACTTCGCGGGTGACGCTGGCTTTGCCGTCGGCAACTTCGATCTTGCTGGCAAAGGTGGCTTGCGGCAGGTCGGCCAGGGCGGCGAGCATTTGGCCGGTCTGGTTGCAGTCATCGTCGATGGCCTGCTTGCCCAGGATGATGAGGCCGGGTTGTTCTTTGTCGACCAGGGCTTTGAGCAGCTTGGCCACCGCCAGGGGCTGCAGTTCTTCGCTGGTTTCGACCAGGATGGCGCGGTCGGCACCGATGGCCATGGCGGTACGCAGGGTTTCCGTGCACTGGGTGACGCCGCAGGAAACGGCGATGATTTCGGTGACCACGCCCTTTTCCTTCAAACGCACGGCTTCTTCCACCGCGATTTCGTCAAAAGGGTTCATGCTCATTTTGACGTTGGCGATGTCTACGCCCGTTCCGTCGGTTTTAACGCGGACTTTGACGTTGTAGTCCACCACCCGTTTCACTGCTACCAAGACCTTCATCACTGCACTCCTTAGAGTTATTGAATTGACGTATACCTAAGCCCGCTGATTTTATGCCGCAGCAGGTCCCGTCTTGGGCCAACGCCCAGATCACCGTGGGTACTCCGTTAAAAAGCACGACCGTTCGTTTTAAATTATAGACGGCGATATGCGCGCTACCGTCATCCAGGCGACAGCTAAGGTTTCAGCCCACCGCGCTCCTTTTCAAACTCGGGGTAAGGCTTTGTATAGCGCCGAGATGTACACCCAGCCCCCGCACCATTGCGCTGCGTGCGACAGGCCTCTTGCGCGCTTTGCTGCATGCCGTTGTACCAAGCCTCGGTGGAGCATCCTGCCAGCAAAAACACCAGTGCAGCACCCAGCAAAACTGTTCGTGGTTGCATAACTCAGCCTCCTTTTTTAGGTGTGGTCGGGGCAGCTCGGGCAGCGCGCTCTTGTGCCTTGAGTTCACCCAAGCTGCCCGACCACAGCCGATAGAAACCCTCCTGGGCCGAGGTCTGCAGCCAGCTCTCCCAGCGCGTGTTGTCCAGCGACGCGTCAGTGGCCACCACCCCGTCCTGCGCAATCCCCACCGCCAAGCTGCCGCCCGTGCCGCTGCGGCGCTGTGCCTGCAGGCGCAAGAAATTGGCTTGAATACGCGACAACTCTGACTGCGACGCAGGGCTGAACCGGTACAACATCCAACGCCGCCCGGTGGGCGCGGGCTCCAGCCCCATGGCCGGGGTTGCCGTGACGTTCAGCTCCATGGGCAGCTTGCGCTGCACCGGCTCAAAAGCCCCGGCAACGGCGGGCTGGATGTCGATATTGAAGCTGGGCGTACCGTTCACCGTGGGCAGCAAACGGGTATCCACCTGCACGGCAAATAGGATCTCTGCCGGGCTGGCGTGCAGCAGCTGGTCGGGCAGCTGGGTCAGGCGCGCCATGGAGCGGATAGGAATGCCGGAGCAGGCCGCCAATCCGAGCAACAGACTGGCATAGACCGCCGTTTTCCAAAAACTTGGCATTGTGTTGTATTGCTAGTGGATATTGATAAATTATTGTTTTACAGAAATTATTTGTCAAATTAAAATAACCCTTAGCTTCAGGAATCCACCATGCACCACGCTGCCGCAAACCCTCCAGCCGACGTTTTGGCCTTGCGCCGTACCAGCCACATCCTGGCGGCCGCTTGTGGTCTGTTGGTCTGGGCGCTGCCTCTGGCCGTGTTGGCCTGCTGGGCACTGGCCGATGTCAGCACCCTGGCCTCCCAGGCCCACTTGGCACCCGGCGCGATACAGGGCGCACTCACGCCACTGCAGCGGGTGGCGGGTGCGCTACTGACCTGTGTGCCAGTTGGCTTGCTGCTGCGCGGCCTATGGACGGCGCGCCAATGCTTTCAGGGATTTGCCCGGGGCCATGTCTTTACCCCACAAGCGGTGCAGGGCCTGCGCCACTTTGCTGCGTGGGTTATGGCCTCGGTAGTGGCGGGCATGCTGCTGGTGCCCGCCCTGT
Source organism: Rhodoferax sp. (assembly GCF_039922535.1). Taxonomy (GTDB): domain Bacteria; phylum Pseudomonadota; class Gammaproteobacteria; order Burkholderiales; family Burkholderiaceae_C; genus Rhodoferax_B. The sequence goes on from NZ_JBDTEM010000358.1 coordinate 2,076, forward strand.
CGGTGCTGCTGACGTTGAACAACCCGCCGGGCATGCGGCACCTGGCGATCGCGCTGGGCTCGGACCACATCTTCACCCTACTGTTTGCCGGTGTGGTGTGGCTGATGGCCGCCATCATCGGCCAGGGTCAGGCCTTGGCCGAAGAAAACGCGGCTTTCGTTTAAGGCAAGCCGATGCCTATCGTGGTGCAACTCGACGTAATGCTGGCGCGTCGCAAGCTCAAATCCAAGGTGCTGGCCGAACTGGTGGGAATGACCGAAGCCAACCTGTCCCTGCTCAAACAGGGCAAGGTTAAGGGCGTGCGCTTCGATACCCTGGAGAAGATCTGCAGCATCCTGCAGTGCCAGCCCGGCGACCTGCTGGTTTACGAGGCAGATGCCGACACCACCGCGGCGCCCTGATCTGCCCCATTCGCCGGCACCGCCCGCGTATGCACCACGCGCTGCGGGTACGGCACGTCGATCTGGTGGGCGCGCAAGGCCTTCAGAATGCGCAGATTGATGGCCGAGCGCAGATTGCCCTGGCCGTTTTCCGGGTCGTTGATGGAATACCCCAGATTGAAGCCCAGTCCATCGGCACCAAACTCGGTCAAGGTGGCGAACGGGGCCGGGTCGCGCAGCACGCGGTCTTCCTCCAATGCCGCGTCCACTAGCAGGCGCATCACCAGATCCACATCGCTGTCGTAGCCGACGGACACCTCGGTGTTCTGCGAAATCCGGCTGCTGTTGAGCGACAAATTTTCGACCCGCTGGATCAGCAGCATCTCGTTGGGCACAATGGATTCACGGCCATTGGGGGCGCTGACCACGGTGTAGCGGGCGTTGATGTCGGTGACCCGGCCTTCAAAGTTGTCCACCTTCACAAAGTCGCCAATGCGGATGCTGCGCTCGGCCAAAATCACAAAGCCGCTTACATAGTTGGCCGCCAGCTTCTGCAGGCCAAAGCCAATACCCACCCCCACCGCGCCGCCCAGCACCGACAGCGCCGTCAGGTCAATCCCCACCGATGACAAGGCCACCAGCAAGCCCACAAACATCAGCAAAGCCCGCGTGGCATTGCTGATGGCTTTGCGCAGCGACAGCGCACTGCCGGTGGCCGACTTAAGCAGCCGCGCCTCGATGGCCGCAGAAATCCACAGCGTGAAGATCAACACCGCGCCGGCGGTGAGCGCGCCCTCCACCAGGTTGCGGGCCGACAGCGTGGAGCCGCCGACCTTCCATTTGAACTGGTCCAGCTCGTCCAGCAGCACCGGCAGCAGGCCGCTCACCCACAACACCATGGCCAGCCAGGCCACCCAGGAAATGGTGCGCTCCAGCAGCCGCACCACGGGGGCATTGTGGAACGCCACCTGCAGCACCTTGACCCCGGTGCGTATCACCGCCAGCGACACCAGCACCGGCATGGCAATCTTGAACAGCGCCAGCGGAATCCACTGTTGCAGTAGCAATTCGTCCAGCAGGCCCAGGCCCAGCAGCAGCAGCGGGAACATCACGCCATCGACGATGCGGCGGCCGAACAGGATGGACTTTTCGTCCGGTGTGCCCACCGCCCGGCGCAGCAGCCACACCAGGGTCCAGGCCAACAGCATGCACACGCCCAAAGAGGCCAGTTCCACCAGGGCGGTGGGGCGTAACAGCGCGGCAATCCAGCTGTCTAAATCGGTGATGGGGGCGGTATTGGAGGGAGAAGAAGGGGAAATAGAATTCATGGAGACGTTGGAGAAAACAAACCAAAAAAGGTTCCCGCGCAGGTGCTACCTGCGCAGGCAGCTACAAATTAAGTAGCATGTGCACAAAGTTACAAATCGGCCAGCACCCGGATGTGGGCTTCCACGCTGCGGCCCAGCGCGCTCAGGTCGTAGCCGCCCTCCAGGCTGCTGACGATGCGGCCCTTGGCGAAGCGGCGGGCGATGTCCTTGATGCGCATCGTGATCCACGCATAGTCTTGCTCGACCAGGCCCATCTGGCCCATGTCGTCTTCGCGGTGCGCGTCGAATCCGGCGCTGATAAAAATCATCTCGGGCCGGTGGGCTTCCAGGCGTGGGATCCAGGCCATTTCGACCAGTTCGCGCACCTCCATCCCCTTTGTATAGGCGGGCACAGGGATGTTGACCAGGTTGGGGGCATCCGACAGCGCCCCGCCCTCGGGGTAAAACGGGTGCTGGAAGAAGCTGACCATCAGGATGCGCTCGTCCCCCGCGACGATGTTCTCGGTACCGTTGCCGTGGTGCACGTCAAAGTCCACAATCGCCACCCGCTGCAGGCCGTGGCGCTCCAGCGCGTACTTGGCGGCAATCGCCACGTTGTTGAAAAAGCAAAAGCCGCTGGCCGTGTCGCGCCCCGCATGGTGGCCGGGCGGGCGCACGGCGCAAAAAGCGTTTTCCAGCTCGCCCGCCATGACCGCGTCGGTGGCGGCCAGCGTGGCCCCGGCGGCGGCCAGTGCGGCATCCCAGGTGTAGATGTTGAGGCTGGTGTCGGGGTCGACCTGCGCGTGGGTCGGGCCACCGGCGTTAATGTCTTCGCGCAGTGTGTCGGTCAGGCCGCGCAGGGTGGCGATCAGTTGGCGGCTGTGCGCCAGTTCGATGTCGGCCAAGGCAGCGGGTGCGGCTTGGATGTGCTCCAGCGCATCACCCACGCCGCTGATCAGCAAACGGTCGTCAATCGCGTCCAGCCGCGCCGGGCATTCGGGGTGGCCTGCGCCCATTTCGTGTTTGCGGCAGGCGGGGTGGGTGAAGTAGCCAGTCTTGTTCACGGGAATGGGTCTTTGTATTTCGGTTAACGTCTCAGAATGGACGTAAAAAACAAACTCAACGAACTGCTAAATCAGCTTAACACGGTGATAGTCGGGAAATCCTTACAGGTGCAGGACTGCGTGGCCTGCCTGTTGGCTGGGGGACACCTGCTGATCGAAGACGTGCCCGGTGTGGGCAAAACCACGCTGGCGCATGCGCTGGCCCGCACTTTTGGCTTGCAGTTCTCGCGCGTGCAGTTCACCGCCGACCTGATGCCCAGCGACCTGACCGGCGTGTCGATTTACGAGCGCGGCAAAGAAAGCTTTGTGTTCCACCCCGGCCCGCTGTTTGCGCAAATTCTGCTGGCCGACGAAATCAACCGCGCCAGCCCCAAAACCCAGAGCGCGCTGCTGGAGGCCATGGAAGAAAAGCAGGTCACCGTGGAAGGCGCGACCCGCCCCCTGCCCTCGCCGTTCTTTGTCATCGCCACGCAAAACCCGCTGGACCAGCTCGGCACCTTCGCCCTGCCCGAGTCGCAGCTGGACCGATTTTTGATGCGCATCTCGCTGGGCTACCCCGACCGCGCCTCGGAGCGCCAGTTGCTGGCCGGGCAAGACCGGCGCGACCTGGTGGAGCACTTGCCCAGCCTACTCAGTCCGGCGGAGCTGCAACAGCTCCAGCAGCAGGTGCTGCAAGTCCACGCCGCCGACCCGCTGCTCGACTACGTGCAAGACCTGGTGGCCGCCACGCGCTCGGGGCGCTGGTTTTTGCAGGGCCTGAGTCCGCGCGCCGGCATTGCGGTGGTGCGCGCCGCCAAAGCCCAGGCCCTGCTGAGTGGCCGCGACTATGTGGCCCCCGACGATGTGCAGGCCATCCTGGCGCAAACCGTGGCGCACCGCCTGGTGCCGGTGGGCGATGCCGGGCGCGGCGCAGTGGCACAAGTGCAGGCCATGATTGCAGGCACGCCGCTGCCGTGAACATGCTGCGCGCCCGCTTCCAGCGCTGGTGGCAGGCGCGCATCCACTTGACCGACACCACGCTGCTGACCCAGCGCAACGTCTACATCCTGCCCACCGGCCCCGGCTGGATGCTGGCGGCCACGCTGCTGGTGTTGCTGGTGGCCAGCATCAACTACCAGCTGAATCTGGGCTATGTGCTGACCTTTTTACTGGCCGGTTGCGCTGTGGTAGGCATGCACGTGGGCCACGCCACGCTGCGCGGCCTGACTCTGCATTTGATAGCACCCGACGCACAGTACATGGGTGCTAGCGCCCCGATTGCCATACAAATCAGCAGCACGCGCAAAACCACGCGACACGGCATCGGCCTGGCTTTGTTGGGCAGTGGCCACTGGGCCTGGACAGACGTGCCCGCACAAGGCAGCAGCCGGGTGCAAATCGCCTTTACCCCCAGCCAGCGCGGCCTGCAGCACCTGCCCGCCATCACGGCCGAGACACGTTTTCCGCTGGGCACCTTCCGCGTTTGGACCTACTGGCGGCCTGCCGCCCAGTTGCTGGTCTACCCCCGGCCCGAGGCCCACCCGCCGCCGCTGCCGCCCGGCCAGCCGCGTGCCGGTGGGGCCAGCCACAGTGCGCCCCACGCCAGCGGTGAATTCGACGGCGTGCGCCCCTACCGGCGCGGCGACCCGCTGAAGCTGGTGGTCTGGAAAAAAGCCGCCAAAGCCGATGAACTGGTCAGCCGCGACAGCCAGCAAGCCCAGCGGCACGAGCTGTGGCTGGACTACGCCCAGGCCGGGTCGCTGGGCGCAGAGGCCAAACTCTCGCGCCTGTGTGCCTGGGTGCTGCTGGCCGACCAGTTGGGGCTGGACTACGGGCTGCGCCTGCCCGCGCAAGACCTGGCGCCCGGTGCGGGCGAGGCGCACAAGCGGCGCTGTCTGGAAGCGCTAGCTTTATGCCAAATCGGCCTCTAGCGCATATTCCACCTGCACAAGCAGCTACTTATTCCATAGCAAACACCTTATGCGCTGGCGCAATCCTTTCACAACCCTACCCCGCGACAGCCGCGACACGCTGTTCCTGCTGGCCGTCATCGCCTGGGTGGTGCTGCCGCAGGTGGGCAACCTGCCCGTGTGGTGCGCCATGGCCACAGCGGGGGTGCTGGTTTGGCGCGGCTGGCTGGCGTGGAAGTCCAAGCCACTGCCTTCGCGCTGGTGGCTGGCGGTGCTGCTGGGAGCGGCGCTGGCGGCCACGCTGGCCACGCACAAAACGCTTTTGGGGCGCGATGCCGGGGTGACGCTGATCGTGGTGCTGCTGGCGTTGAAGACCCTGGAGCTGCGGGCCCGGCGGGATGCGTTTGTGGTGTTTTTTCTGGGCTTTTTCACCATGCTCAGCAACTTCTTTTTCTCGCAGTCGCTGTTGACCGCCTTTGCCATGCTGGTGGCGCTGCTGGGGCTGTTGACGGCGCTGGTCAATGCCCATATGCCGGTAGAAAACAAGGCCCCGCTGCGCGAGGCAGCCCGTATTGCCGGCGGCATGGCGCTGCTGGGCGCGCCCATCATGGCGGTGCTGTTTGTGCTGTTTCCGCGCATGGCCCCACTGTGGGGTGTGCCCAGCGATGCCATGGCCGGACGCAGCGGCCTGTCTAACCAAATGCAGGTGGGCACCATGGCCAGCCTGGCGCTGGACGACGGCATTGCCATGCGGGTGAAATTTGACGGCCCGCCGCCCGCGCAACGCGATCTGTACTTTCGCGGCCCGGTGCTGTCGCTGTTTGACGGCCGCACCTGGCAGCCGCGCTACAGCGACTTCAGCCGCAGCGGGGCCAGCGATGTGCAGGTATCTGGCCCGCCGCTGCAGTACCAGGTGACGCTGGAACCCAACAACCGCCCCTGGCTACTCACCTTGGATGCCACCCCCCAGGCCCCCACCCTGCCCGACGGCCTGGGCGCGGTGATGACACCCGACCTGCAATGGCTGGCCAGCCGCCCCACCACCGACCTGCTGCGCTACCAGGCGCAAAGCTATTCGCAGTTCCGCTATGGGCCACAGCGCGCCAACATCAGCCTGCAAAGCTTTGTCGATCTGCCCGCAGGCTTCAACCCGCGCACGCTGCAACTGGCGGCCGACCTGCGGCGCGCCCAGCCCACTGCCGACGCTGCAGCGCTGGTGCAAACCGTGCTGACCCGACTGCGCACCGGCGGCTACAGCTACACGCTAGACCCCGGCCTGTACGGGCGCGACACGGCAGACGAATTCTGGTTTGACCGCAAAGAGGGTTTCTGCGAACACATCGCCTCGTCCTTCGTGATCCTGATGCGGGCGCTGGATGTACCGGCGCGCATCGTCACCGGCTACCAGGGCGGCGAACTCAACAGCATGGACGGCTTCTGGGTGGTGCGCCAAAGCGATGCCCATGCCTGGGCCGAGGTGTGGATATCTGGTCAAGGCTGGACCCGTGTGGACCCCACGGGCACGGTGTCACCAGGCCGTGTGGGCAGCTTTACCCGGCTGCAAGCCCCGCGCGGGGCGATTGCCAACACCCTGGCCACCGTCAGCCCCGACACCGCCCGCCGCCTGCGCGCCGCCTGGGACGCAGTCAACAACGGCTGGAACCAGTGGGTGCTGAACTACAGCGAGAGCAAGCAGCTCAACCTGCTGAAAAACATCGGTTTTAACAGCCCCGAATGGGAAGACCTGGGCAAGGTACTGGCCGCCCTGCTGGTGCTGGCCAGCCTGGGCGGTGCTGCCTGGGCCCAGTGGGAACGCCGCCAGCACGACCCCTGGCTGCGCCTGCTGGACCAGGCAAGGCGCAAATTGGCCAAAACCGGTATCACGGTGCCCACCAACGCGGCACCCCGGCAGATGGCTGCGCTGGTACTGGGCCAACCCGCCCTGCGCGACTGGCTGCTGCAAATGGAGGCCCTGCGTTATGCGCCGCACAAGACTGGAAACGCCGACAGCCTGGCAGCGCTGCGGCGGGCATTCAAGCGGCTAGTGTGGCCGCGCTAGACTTGGGCGGTCACCTTTCCACTCCCATGCACAAACTTCTCCCGATTGCTCTCGTTTTAATAACTGCCTGCGCTCTTCCCGTCTGCGCCAAGAGCCTAAAAACCCTAAAAAACAAGCCTGGTACCAGCGCCACACCCAGCGGCCCGCTGTATGCCAGCCGCGAGGATGTGATGGCCATCGCCGACGACATCGCCGAGCGCCGCGGCCTGGACCCGATCTGGGTGCACCAGATACTGGCGCAAGCCCGGTTCATCCCCAGCGTGCCGCGCCTGATGGCCCCCGCGCCCACGGGCACGGTGAAAAACTGGAAGGTCTACCGCAGCCGCTTCATCGACCCGGTGCGCATTGCCGCCGGCGTGCGCTTCTGGCAGGCCAACCACGCCACGTTGGAGCGCGCCGAAAAGGAATATGGCGTACCCGCCGAAATCATCGTCGGCATCATTGGCGTAGAAACCATTTACGGCAAGAACATGGGCAACTTCCGGGTACTCGACGCACTGGCCACGCTAGCCTTTGACTTCCCCGCCAGCCACCCGCGCGCCAAGGAGCGCAGCGCCTACTTCAAGGGCGAACTGGAGCAGTTCCTGAGCCTGACCCAGCGTGCCGGTATCGACCCCTTGAGCCTGCGCGGCAGCTACGCCGGGGCCATGGGCCTGCCCCAGTTCATGCCGACCAGTTGGGTCAACTATGCGGTGGACTTTGACGGCGACAGCCGGGTCGATCTGTTCAGCAGCCCGGCCGACGCGATTGGCTCGGTAGCCAGCTACTTCAAGGCCTTCAACTGGCAGCCCGGGATGCCCGCCACCTACCCGGTACAGCTGGCACCGAATGCCGACATGGACGCCCTGCTGGCCCCCGACATCCTGCCCACCTTCAGCGTCGCCCGCTTCCAGGCTCTGGGTGCACAGCTCGACGGCCCCGCCCTGCAACACACCGGCCCGCTGGCACTGGTGGAGCTGCAAAACGGTGGCGACCCACCGCAGTACGTGGCAGGCACCGAAAACTTCTACGCCATCACCCGCTACAACTGGAGCAGCTACTACGCCATGGCGGTGTTGGAGCTGGGGCAGGAAGTGGCGGCCATCGTCAAAGGCAAAACTGCACCATGAGTGCCGGCAGCTCCAGCTTTGTGGCGTTCATCGTCGAGCAACTGGTCGGCATGGAGCAGTTGCAAAGCAAGCCCTTTTTTGGCGGCATTGGCCTGGTGTCTTGCGACACCCAGTTTGCGATGCTGATGGGCAACACGCTGTACTTCGCGGTGAGCGACGCTACCCGCCCGCAGTACGAACAGATGGGCAGCCAGTGCTTTGCCTACAACACCAAGGCCCGGCGCGTGCAGGTGAAGAAATACTTCGAGGTCCCTGCGGAAGTTCTGGAAGACCCCACGGCCCTGCTGACGCTGGCGC
>NZ_JBDTEM010000359.1:0-17772 GCF_039922535.1 Rhodoferax sp.
AACATGGCCTACGGCCTGAAGATCGCCAAGGTGCCGGTGGACGAGATCAAAACCCGGGTTGACAAAGCCGCCAAGATCCTGGAGTTGGGCCAGTACCTGACCCGCAAGCCGCGCGAACTCTCGGGCGGCCAGCGCCAGCGTGTGGCCATGGGCCGTGCCATCGTGCGCCAGCCGCAGGTGTTTTTGTTCGATGAGCCCCTGAGCAACCTGGACGCCAAGCTGCGCGCCCAGACCCGGCTGGAGATCCAGAAGCTGCACCGCGAACTCGGCATCACCAGCCTGTTTGTCACCCACGACCAGGTCGAGGCCATGACGCTGGCGCAGCGCATGGTGGTGATGAATGGCGGCGTGATGGAGCAATTCGGCACACCCGAACAGGTCTACACCCAGCCCGCCAGCACCTTTGTGGCCAGCTTTATCGGTAGCCCGCCGATGAACCTGCTGAAAACCGCGCCCAATACCGCCCTGGGCGGCCCGGCCAACGCCATCTTGGGCATTCGCCCCGAGCACCTGCACCTGGGCGAAACCGGCTGGGGTTTGGTCGTCGAAACCACCGAAATGCTAGGTGCCGAGCGTCTGATTTATGCCCGGCTGGGCGAGGAACTGCTGATCATCCGCACCGATGAAAGTACGCCCGCCCCGGCCATCGGCAGCACCATCCACGCCACGCCGCGTGCCGACCGGCTGCACTGGTTTAATAGCGATACTGGTAAACGCATAAAGTAGTGGCTCACCCCCAGACTTCGCACTGCGTGTCTTCGCCAACCCCCTTGCAGGGGGCGATACCAGTGGCCCGGCAAAGCCGGTTCCACGGTATCTTTGGAAGCAATCGCTCTGGCCGTCACGAGAGTCTGCGTAATTTCACTTCTAAGTCATAAACATCAATGCAAGTCACTGCCCAAAACTGGCCCTACCCCCGCTGGATTGCCCACCGCGGCGCGGGCAAACTGGCCCCTGAAAACACCCTTGCCGCCTTCCGGCTGGGTGCACAGCACGGCTACCGCATGTTTGAGTGTGACGTGAAGCTCAGCGCTGACGGCGTGCCCTTCTTGCTGCACGACGACACACTGGAGCGCACCAGCACCGGTACCGGGATCGCGGGAGAGCAGCCCTGGAGCGCGCTGGCCCGGCTGGATGCAGGCAGCTGGCATTCGCGCAGCCAGGCGGGCGAGCCGATGCCCACGCTGGACAACATCGCCGCGTTTTGCCAACGCAACGGCCTGTTTCTCAACATCGAAATCAAACCCTCGCCCGGCGCAGACCGCCTGACCGGCGAGAAAGTGGCCGATGCCGCCGCCCGCCTCTGGCAAGGCCAGGCCGTGCCGCCGCTGCTGACATCGTTCAGCGTTGCGTCGCTGGAAGGGGCCCAGGCAACCCAACCCAACCTGCCCCGGGGCCTGCTGCTGGAAACCTTGTGGGACGGCTGGCTGCAAACCGCGCAGCGCCTGGGCTGCATTGCCATCGTCTGCGACCACACGCTGTGGACGGCGGAGACCGTGGCCCAAGTCAAAGCCGCCGGGCTGCGCAGCGCCAGCTACACGGTGAACGACGCGGCGTCGGCGCAGCGCCTAGCCGTACTGGGCACCGATGGTGTCATCACCGACCGAATTGATCTATTCGCCCCGGCGGTTTAACGGCAATCCCTGGGCGCGCGCACTTCTTGCTAGCATTGGCAAACCATGCCCAGCCGCTCTGCCCCCCGCTCTGTTGATCCAGCGCTGACACCGCTGCGCCAGCGCTTTTCTCGCACCGTAGCGCGTTGGGGCGTGTGGCGCACCACGCTGGTGATGAGTGCGGCGGTGTCGCTGCTGTCACTGGTACTGACCTATGCCTACATCCGCGCGCTGGGCTATGACACCATGGGCGAGGCGTTTTACATCTCGCTGGTGGTGCCGCTACCCATGACGGCGCTGACCGGGTGGGCGATTTTTTCGCTGATTGTGGCGCTGGAACAGGCTCGGCATGTAGCCCATATGCAGTCCATCACCGACAGCCTGACCGGCCTGGCCAACCGCCGCCACTTCGTCCACACGGCACACCACGCCATCGACCTGGCCGTACGCCACCAGTGGCCGCTGGCTTTGCTGATTCTGGATATCGACCATTTCAAGCGCGTCAACGACTCACACGGGCACAGCGCGGGCGACAAGGTGCTGGTGGAAGTGGCCCGGCGCTGCGCCCAGTGCCTGCGTACCACCGACCTGCTGGCCCGCTGGGGTGGAGAAGAATTTGTAGTGCTGTTGCCCAACACGCCGCTGGAGCAGGCCCGCCAGTTCGCCGAGCGCATGCGCGAGGCGGTGGCTTTTTCGGCCCAGCTCTATGCCGCCACAGATGCCGTGCGCGTCACCATCAGCGTGGGCGCGGCGGGCATGGCCGAAGCGGAACCCATGACCTTGGATGCATTGGTGCAAGCCGCCGACCACGCGCTGTTTGATGCCAAACGCGCGGGCCGCAACCAGGTGTCACTGGCACCCAGCGGCCTGTCACGCTTCGGCCCGCTGCTAGCGAGCTAAGAACGTGTTCACGATCTAACGGCTCAACCACCACTGGCTGGTGGCGCAGGCCAGCACCAGCGCAGCGTAGGTGGCCATCTTGCCGTCGTGCCCAAAGAACCACAGCCCGCCGAACAACACCAGCAGGCACACTACAAAATTAATAGCTGCCTGTGCAGGTAAGCGCTGCGCCGAAGGCCTATTTTTCATAAAAATACGGGCGGCCAGCGCCACCAGCACGCCCACTACCAGCGCCGGTGCGGCAAAATTCAGCAGATGAAAAAATGAATCGATAGGTCCCATAGCGGCAATTTTGAGGCTTTGGCGGCGCGCAGGGAATTTAGCCCCGCACAAATTTTATAATCCACGCTTGCACGGCTTCGACGGCGAAGCCGTTGCAAGGCATACAAGTAACTTGAGACCACATGGCAGTTTGGGCATTAGGCATTAACCACACCACCGCACCTTTGGATTTGCGCGGTCGGTTTGCGTTCGCCTTGGACCAAATCGCGCCCACGCTGCACGGCCTGCGTGCCGCGCTGCAAGGCCCCGAGGCCGCCATCATCTCTACCTGCAACCGCACCGAAGTCTATTGCGCGGGCGACCAGCAGGCGCTGGAGCACACGGTGGACTGGCTGGCCCACACCGGCGGTGTCTCGCCCGCCCTGCTGCGCTCCCATGCCTACACCTTGCAAGACGGCCCGGTGGCCCGCCACGCCTTCCGGGTGGCTAGCGGGCTGGACTCGATGGTGCTGGGCGAACCGCAAATTCTGGGCCAGATGAAAGACGCGATCCGCGCGGCCGAGCAGGCCGGCGCCCTGGGCAGCACGCTGAACCAGCTGTTCCAACGCTCATTCGCCGTAGCCAAAGAGGTGCGCACGTCCACCGAAATCGGCGCGCATTCCATCAGTATGGCCGCCGCCGCCGTGCGCCTGGCCGGCCAGTTGTTTGAAGACCTTAGCCAGGTGCGCGTGCTGTTTGTGGGCGCGGGCGAGATGATCGAGCTGGCCGCCACCCACTTTGCCGCCAAAAACCCCAAATCCATCGCCATCGCCAACCGCACCCTGGAGCGCGGCGAAAAGCTCGCCACCCGTTTTGGCGGCGAGGTGATGCGCCTAGCCGATCTGCCCAGCCGCCTGCACGAGTTCGATGCCGTGGTGAGCTGCACCGCCAGCACCCTGCCCATCATCGGTCTGGGCGCGGTAGAGCGGGCCCTGAAGCTGCGCAAGCACCGGCCCATGTTCATGGTCGATCTGGCCGTGCCGCGCGATATCGAACCCGAAGTCAAAGCCTTGGAAGACGTGTACCTGTACACCGTGGACGACCTGGCCCACGTGGTGCAAAGCGGCCAGGCAAACCGCCAGGCAGCAGTGGCACAGGCAGAGGTCATCATCGATGCGGGCGTGCAAAGCTTTTTGCACTGGATGGACCAGCGCGACCCGGTGCATGGCGTGGTACCGCTGATCCAGCAGCTGAACGCCCAGGCCGACGAATGGCGCGCTACCGAACTGGCCCGCGCCCGCCGCCTGCTGGCCAAGGGCGACGACGTCGAAGCTGTGCTGGAGATGCTGAGCCGAGGCCTGACGCAAAAAATGCTGCACGGCGCCATGGCGGAGCTGCGCGCAGGTGATGCCGACACGCGGGACCATACGGTGCAGGCCATCCACAAACTGTTTTTGCGCAAAGAGCGTTAGCGGCGCTGCTGCTGCCCTCCGCTACCGCCTTGCCCGCCCTGCTCTGGGGCCGTTCTCCCTTTTGAAGTCTTTTTATGCATACCTTTCTACGCCAACAGCTTGAGCGCTACGTCTTTCGCCTTGCCGAACTCGACTTTTTGCTGTCCCGCGAAGACATCATGGGCGATATGAAGCAGTTTTTGCTGTTGTCGCGCGAGCACACCGAGGTCGGCCACGTGGCCAGCCGTTTTACCCGCTACAACCAGCGCGAAGCCGACCTGGCCGCCGCCCATGAAATGAAGTCCGACCCCGAGATGGCGGACATGGCCGAGGAAGAAATCGCATCCGCCGAGGCCGAACTGCTGCAGTTGGAAGCCGAACTGCAACGCATGCTGCTGCCCAAAGACCCCGACGACGCACGCAACGCCTTCTTGGAAATCCGCGCGGGCACGGGTGGCGACGAATCGGCTTTGTTCGCGGGTGACCTGCTGCGCATGTACACCCGCTACGCCGAGCGCCAGGGCTGGAAGACCGAAATCATGGGCGAATCGCAAAGCGAGCTCGGCGGCTACAAAGAAGTGGTGCTGCGCATCGAGGGCGACAGCGTGTACGGCCAGCTCAAGTTCGAGTCCGGTGGCCACCGCGTGCAGCGCGTGCCCGCCACCGAAACCCAGGGCCGCATCCACACCAGCGCCTGTACGGTAGCGGTGCTGGCCGAACCGGACGAGCACGAGGCCATCAAAATCAACCCGGCCGACCTGCGCATCGACACTTACCGCGCCAGCGGAGCCGGTGGCCAGCACATCAACAAGACCGATTCGGCGGTGCGCATCACCCACATTCCTACCGGCATCGTGGCCGAATGCCAAGATGGCCGCAGCCAGCACAGCAACAAGGCCCAGGCGCTGAAAGTTCTGACCGCCCGCATCCACGAAAAAGACCGCTCCGAGCGCGCCGCCAAAGATGCCGCCGAGCGCAAGGGCTTGATCGGCAGCGGCGACCGCAGCGACCGCATCCGCACCTACAACTTCCCCCAGGGCCGCTGGACCGACCACCGCATCAACCTCACGCTGTACAAGCTCTTGTCCGTGATGGAGGGCGACTTGTCCGACGGCCTGAACGCCCTGCGCGCCGCGCAAGAGGCCGAACAACTCGCAGAACTAGGATTAGGCGCATAAACCATGGCACGTTCCATCAACAAGGGCCCCAAGCCCAAAGGCGGCTACGCCCAGGTGTCCAGCAAGTCCCTCAAGGAGGCGAAGGAAAAAGCCAGCAAACGCATGGCGCCCCGCCCCGACCATCCAGGGCTGGGAAAAGTGGCCCGGGTGGCAGCCCGCCAAATATCGGTGTACAGCGACGAGGTCAGCACCCTGCAAATGGCCCTGCTGGGCGCACAAAAACACGGCATCGACAAGCTGGATGCACGCATGCTGCTGCTGCACGCCCTGGGCAAGAACCCGCTGGATGCCGCCTGGCTGCTGGCCCACGGCCAAGATGCCTTGAAACCTGTGCAAGCCGCCGCCTTTGGCACCGCCTGCACCCGTCGGCGTGCCGGTGAACCCGTGGCCTACATCACCGGCCAGCGCGAGTTCTTCGGCCTGACGCTGCACGTTGATGCGCGGGTACTCGACCCCCGACCCGATACCGAAACGCTGGTCGAATGGGCGCTGGAACTCTTGGTCGGTAAAAGCGCCCCGCAGGTGATCGACCTCGGCACCGGCAGTGGAGCCATCGCTCTGGCCCTGCAGAAAGCCCGGCCCGACGCGCAGGTTACCGCAGTGGACAACAGCACCGATGCGCTCACCGTGGCCCAGGCCAACGCAGCCCGGTTGGCACTGCCTGTGGCCTTCGTCCACAGCGGGTGGCTGGCCCAAGTGGCAGGCAGGTTCGATGTGGTTGTTTCCAACCCGCCCTACATCACCGATGCAGACCCGCACCTGCCCGCGCTGGCCTTCGAGCCGCGCAGCGCGCTGACCGCAGGCCCCGATGGACTGGACGATATCCGCCAGATCATCGCCCAGGCCCCGGCCCATCTGCGGCCCCAAGGTTGGTTGCTGCTGGAACACGGCTACGACCAGGCGACGGCAGTGGCGGCGCTGCTGGAGCAGGCAGGCTTCAAGCAGGTGCAATCCCGACCCGACCTGGCAGGTATCGCACGCTGTACGGGCGGCCAGGTAAGTTAAGCACGTTTTAGGCTTCTGGAGCATATTCCACTTGCGCTAGAAGCTACGAAAATAGTAGCGTTTTAAAAACTGTGCACCCTTAGCCCAAACGGGAACACAACACTACCCGCCTCCTGCCACGGCGGGCTAAGTGAAATAATAGTGGTTTGATTTTCAAGGAGTCTTTTGATGAGCGACACACAACAACGCATTGATGCACTGGTCAAATCCAACGACGTGGTGCTGTTTATGAAGGGCAACGCCAGCTTCCCCCAGTGCGGCTTCTCCGGCCGCGCCATCCAGCTGCTCAAAGCCTGCGGCGTGGACACCAAGACCGTCAAAACCGTGAACGTGCTGGAAGACGACGAAGTCCGCCAGGGCATCAAGGAATACAGCCAGTGGCCCACCATCCCACAGCTCTATGTCAAGGGCGAGTTCGTTGGCGGCTCGGACATCATGATGGAAATGTACGAATCCGGTGAACTGCACCAAGTGCTGGGCTCTACACCGGCCTGATATCCAGGTCTGCGTGCACGCTTTTGTGCGCAGTCGGCTGTGGTGCCAGGTCCACCGCTGACAAATAGGCCCGGTAAGCGGCACTATTCCACACCTCCGGCCATGGTGCGCTGGCACGGCTTATGCTGAAATGAAGCCGTGCCAGCAACCAAGGAGTCTTTGATGGAATCCCGCAGTCTTGTTCCGCATGCATCGCAGTTTCAACTGCCCGTTGCCAATGTGCGCAGCGTATTCCACACCCACGATGTGGAGCGCAAACTGGCCAAGCTCCCCAACCGAGAACACGAAAACCTGCGCAGCACCTACGAGCGCATGCTGGAGCGCGGCCCCGACCGCTTCCAGGTCAAGCCCTCGGGTATTCCCGAAATGTCGGCCCTCTACCAGGCCCTGCCCAACTTCACCGAAGTGCTGGACGATGTGAAACGCCACGTCGCCCTGAGCCAGGACAGCCGTGACGGCCTGGAAGTCACACCCATCCTGCTGCTAGGTCTGCCCGGTATCGGCAAAACCCATTTCGCCAAGAAACTGGCCGATCTGCTGGGGACCGGTATGAACCTGGTGCCTATGAGTTCGATGACCGCAGGTTGGCTGCTGTCGGGCTCATCGTCACAATGGAAAGGTGCTAAACCCGGCAAGGTGTTTGAAGCGCTGATCGACGGTGAATACGCCAACCCGGTTATCGTGGTAGACGAGATCGACAAAGCCAGTGCCGATGCCCAGTACGACCCGCTGGGAGCCCTCTACAGCTTGCTGGAGCACGACACAGCCCAGAACTTCATGGACGAGTTTGCCGAAGTTGCCATCGATGCCAGCCAAGTGATCTGGATCACCACGGCAAACGACCCGCGGAGCATCCCCGAGCCAATTTTGAACCGCATGAACGTGTTTGAAATTGAGCCGCCCTCCCCCGAAGCCGCGCGCCAAATTGCCCGCAATCTCTACCAATCCATCCGGGCCGAACATGGCTGGGGCGAACGCTTTGCGCCCGATCCACACAGTGACTTACAAGATGCCCTGGCCGAACTGGCTCCGCGTGAAATGCGCCGGGCGTTAATGACCGGTTTTGGCAATGCCCGGCTGGATGGCCGCGATACCGTGCGGGTAGAAGACCTACCCAAAGCCAGCCAGCACAAGGGCCGCATGGGCTTCATGCAGTAAAGCCGAAAGGCCGAAAGGCAAAGGCCTTAGTTGGCCTTTTGTCGCTGCACCAACTGCTGTATGAAATTGGAGGGAATGGCGTAGGTGATACCGGAGGGTTGGCTGATAGCCGACTCTTTGGTGCTTTTCACAAATACCATGTTCACAATGCCCACCACTTCGCCGGACTCGGCATCAAACAAGGGTCCGCCGCTGTTGCCGGGGTAAGCGGTACCGTCCAGTTGGAAAATATCGAAACTGCCATCGCGAATACTGCGAATCGACTTTTCGGTTAACAACTGCCCTGTGGCCGCAGGCAGAACAATGGGAGTGATGGACGAGACCATGGCGCGGTGCGTCACCGGCGAAAACCCCAGCGCACCACCAATCGGGAAACCCATCAAGGCGACCGATTGACCTTCACGCACAGTATTGGAGTCACGCAAAGCCAGAAACGGCACGGGTTCCCCGGTAAACCGCAGCAATGCCAAGTCGTGCACGCGGTCCTGCTCTAGCACCGAGGCTTGCCGCATCTGCCACTCACCTTTAGGGCCGCGCACCTGCACCACCAGATCGGAGCCAGTACCGTCTTCAGATGGACTGAACAAAACATGGGAATTAGTGATACCCAAATTACCGCCTACAGCCACAAAACCCGACCCACGCAAGGTAAATCGAGGGCTATTGGTATTTTTGTAGTAACCCACAATAATAATTGAGGGCTTTACTTTGGCAATCGTATCCACGAGATCCGCGCGTGCCAAATGAAAAGGCGCAAAAAATACGCCCAACAGACATATCCATTGAATATAAATTTTATCCATTAGCCCGCTCTGTAGTTGGCATAATTTTACAAACTTTTCAATGCTGCATCGACTTCAGCTTGTGATGTAAATTTATCACCCAATTTAGCCAATTCGGTCAACAAAGTTTTCGCCTTAGTTTTGTCGCCAGATTTTATATAAATTTTTGCCAAATTTAATTTAAACAAAGAATTTTCCGGCTGCAATGCAATTGCCTTATTTTGCAAATCGATAGATTTGACATAATCACCTTTTTCGGCCAATAAGCTAGCCAAGGTATCCATAAATGCTGGCTGATTCGGTGCCAACTTCATGGCTTTCTCTGAGTAAGCAATGGCACTGTCTTTTTTCAGCTGGCCCGCCACCCAAGCCAAATTATTGTAGGCAACCGCATTTTCAGGTTGAATTTGAATTATATTTCCATATAATTTTTCAGCCCCTGAAAAGTCTTTCTTGATTAATGCCGCATCGGCCATATATGAAATAAATGCAACATCCTTAGGGTGTTCCTTCATCCAAGACGTCGCAAATTTATCTGCATCAGCCTTGTTATTTTGAACATTTAAAACAGAATAGATTTTAGATGCTGGTTCGAGCGAATTCGTCTGCTTCAGGCCCAGACGATAAGCCGCTAATGCATCATCCCATTTCTTTTGTGCGACATTCACATCACCCTCTAAAATATAACCCACAATTTCTTTAGGCCTTTGTTTTTGTATAGAACGTGTAATGTCAATAGCATTTGTGTATTTCTCAGAAGAAATACCCAACATAATTAGATCTGTCTGCGCCTCCAGTAGATCAGGCTTCAATTCCAAAGCTTTATTAAGATTTTGTTCCGCCGCAGACGTATCTTTTGCCGCCAAATTGGCACTGGCAAGTCGCATCAGTGGTTGAACGGACTGCGGTTGCAAACTAACAAGCTTTGTGTAAGAAGAGATAGCCTGGTTGGTATCGCCTGTAGCAAGCTGCGTACGCCCTAGTGCGTCCAGTACCTCCAGGCTATCCGGCAATACGGTCATCGCATTTTGGGCTGCAGAAAATGCAGATTTATTATCTTTATTACGCAGATAAAAGTTTATCAACAAAATACGCGGCATGACTTCTGATGGATTTGCAGTGATAGCCCGGTTAATGGACTCCGCGATCTCTTCCTTGGTACCTCCTGTGCGGGCCTTTAACTCAGCCAAACCCAATAGAGCCTGGTTGTTTTTAGGTTCTTTCGTCAGTACATTTTCAAATCTCTTCTTGGCATCTTCAGGTTTTTTTTCAAAAACATCCAAAGCAGCGAGGCTTGCAATAGCTGGTAAATAGGTAGGATTTATTGCAACAGCTTTTTCAAAATTCTTTCGGGCATTCACATAATCATTTTTTGATACCTGAATTTTTCCACGTAAATTAAAGACCAAAGGATTATCGGGCTGCTTCTTCTCCATGTCATCAATAGATTTAAGCGCTTTATCAAACTCTTGTCGGCGCAAATGGGCGCTGATGAGCGCGAGATTTGCCGATATGCCCTGGTCCGAAGACGCGATATCGTCCAACTCATTAAAAGCAGATGCCGTATCACCACTGATTAAATGAACCAACGCCACTGACGTACGTTTTCTTCCGTCTTTAGGATCCAGCTTGGATGCCTTTGAAAAATATTCACCGGCCTTTTTAACATCCCCATTTTGCAGAAAAACCTCGCCAGCAATCGAATACAAGGCTGTATCCACTGGCTCCTGAACCAATCCAGGATTCAAAGTGGCGAGCGCCTTGTCAGGTTGACCCATACGCAAATAAGTCATGACCAACAATCTACGAGCCACTGACAAACCAGAATTTAAAGAAATGGCCTTACTGAGGTAAATTTCCGCCTGGATAAAAGAATTTAATTGAAATTCGATCAATCCAGCTGACTGCAGTCCAACCGGATTATCTGAAGACATTTTTAGAAGTTGCTGAGCCAATGCTCTCGCGCCTATAAGATCCTTCTTCTGGTATGCCAATTGAACTTCAAAATATTTTGTTTGCGGACTTCTATCCGCAATTTTCTTCAAAGCATCCAATTCCTTTTGAGCATCTTCCAATTTATTTTGCTGGAATAGTATGGTCAATACTCCAGCATAGCCTTGCAGAAAATTACTTTTTACTTCGATCGATTTCTTATACGGCAGCAATGCCGCATCCAGATCTTTTTTTCCATACAAAAGAATATCACCTTTTGTTCTCAAAGCCTCCGGATTTTCTGGATTTTTAGAAATCACAGCATCGATCAATGACAACGCTGCAGGAAAGTCACCTTTGGCTGCAAAATTACGAGCCTTCATAATGAGTGCATCGGCATTCTCTGGCTCATAAGAGAGCGCAGAAGTGAGTGCAGCTTGTGACAAATCCGCCATATTCTGGCCTGCGTAAGCTTTACTTAAAGATATTTGCAAACCAGCTTTTGAGGCATTCGATTGCAATTCTATTTTTGAAAAATCATCGGTAATTTTTTTAAACTTTCCTTGCAAGAGCAAGGACCGCACTATCTGTGGCACGAGCAGATCATCTGAATATTTTAAGCGGCGAGATTTATCAAACTCTATTTCTGCTGCCGCCGGATCACCACTATTCAACAATGCCGTACCTAGCAAAAAACGGGCTTCCGGAAGATTTGGATCAGCTTGTAGTGCATTTTTAATTTGGATAATGGCCGTTTTTTGGTCATTTTTTGCCAAACTTGTTTTAGCGGCCGCAATCAGAACCTCTGGTTTCTCATCGCCACAAGCCGACAAAACCCCTACAGCCATAAATACAGGAATCAGATTACGTGCAAAAATATATTTTTTCATTTGTTTTTCAAAGCAAAAATGGATTACTTTAAACCAAGGCGGTGCATTAAATCATACAGCGTTGGGCGGCTTACTCCCAACAATTCTGCCGCCTTGACGATATTTCCATTCACACGCCCCAGGGCAGCGATAATGGCATTTTTTTCTGCGGCATCTCTGACCGCTCTTAAGTCCAATGATTTTTCTGCCATTTCTGATGATGGCGAATCCAAGCCAATATCTTCAGGCAGAATATGATTACTATCAGACATAATAACTGCCCGTTTAATGCAATTTTCTAGCTCACGGATATTTCCTGGCCAGTTATGGTGCTCAATCAGACGCACACTTTCTTCGCTGAGATTCAAAGAACCTCTGTTTTGCTCTCGCGCAAAACGCCTCACAAATGCAAAAGCCAGCAATGCGGCATCACCTCTGCGTGCCCGTAAAGGCGGAATATTGATCACGATTTCTGCTAAGCGGTAGTACAAGTCTTCGCGAAACCGGCTTTCTTTGCTGAGTGCTTTCAAGTCTTGGTGGGTGGCACAGACAATCCGTACGTCTACCGGAATCTCCTGACGCCCGCCTACACGCTCGATCGTGCGCTCCTGGATAAACCGAAGTAACTTGGCTTGCAGCGAAAAAGGTAAATCACCAATTTCGTCCAGCATCAGGGTACCGCCATTAGCCAGCTCTATCTTTCCCAGCGTTGTTTTAGCCGCCCCGGTGAATGCGCCCTTTTCGTACCCAAACAACTCGCTTTCCAATAGATTTTCAGGGATGGCCGCGCAATTGATCGCCACAAACTTCTCATTTTTACGCGAAGATGCTTGGTGGAGACCCCGCGCCAGAACCTCTTTACCAGTTCCACTCTCGCCCAGAAGCATCACAGTAGCCGTGGTGTTCGCGACTTTTTCAATGGTCCGGCATACGCGCAGCATCTCAGGATCACGGGTGATCAAGCCCGTCAAAGCGTCTGGCTGGTACATGGACTGTAGCCGCCGGTTTTCCTTTTGCAGCTCAAACATCCTGAAGGCACGTTCGATCGTCAGATTCAGCAGATCAGGTTCAAAAGGTTTGGCAAAAAAGTCATAGGCACCCAAGGCCACGGCCCGCAATGCATTGGCTTGGTCGTTCTGGCCCGTCAGCACAATGACTTTGGTATCCGGCTCCACCGTGAGGATTTGCTCCAGCAAACGAAAACCCTCTGCAACTCCGTCAGCATCGGGTGGTAGGCCCAGATCCATGGTGACAACGGCCGGGCTGTGTCGGCGCAGCTGCACCATGGCGCTATCACGGTCCTGCGCGGTGACCGAGTCAAATTTATCGACCGACCATTTGATTTGCTTTTGCAAAGCCAAATCATCTTCCACGATCAAAAGCGAACGCGCAGTATCAGAACTCATGAGGCCCCCAATACGTGGAGATCTGAGCCCTGGTGGACCTCAAACAAAGGCAATAAAAGCGTCACCAGCGTTCCTTCATTCAGCACACTATTCACCAAAATCTTGCCCCCTAATTCCTGCACGTATTGAAAGCTTTCGTAGGCACCGATGCCCATACCGGCTTGCTTGGTAGTTTGAAACGGTTTGAAAAGGCGTTCCTGGACAAATTCTTCGCTCATGCCTTGCCCAGTGTCGCCAATCTCTACACGGGCGTGCCCATTGAAACGGTCGAGGTTGAGCCATACACGCCCCGAGGGATCGGTCGCATCAAAGGCATTTTGCACAATGTGCCCGATGATCCGCTCAAGGCGCTCTTCATGGCCGCGCGTAACAACCCTATCTACCAGCGTCACCTCGAACTGGCGGCCACGTTTGGCTGCCACTAGAGAAATCCGTTGCACGATGGTTCCCAGATCCACCCCCACTGCCGTGCCAGGAGGTGTTGCCCCTTCGCGCAATTGCAGCATGAGCTGACGCATTCTGTCTAACGAATTTTCTACCGTCATCAGCATGTCCTGCTGAAACTCTGGGTTGGCATGCAGGCGCTTGGCGTTTTTAAGCATCAGCGACAGTTGCGTCACGATGTTTTTAAGATCATGAACCACAAAGGCGGACATGCGGTTAAAGGCATCAAACTTGCGAACTTCCAACAAGGCCTCGGTGGCCCGCATCTGCGCCAAATAACTCGCCGCCTGGCGACCGGCCGTTTTGAGCAAATCGTTCACTTCCCAGTTCACGTCGATATTGGTACGGGCGCGGGCCAAAACGACAAAGCCAATCAACTCACCGCCTGCCGTCAGTGGCACGATCAACCAGGCCTGCGTCACATCCTGCAGCCACAAAGGCAGCGTGAGGTCGCCGTAGCGCTTAGAAAAGGACCGGTATTCCTCCAAATTGATCACCCACCCGCTGCTTGCCAAAAACTTGCAAAACGAGGATTCCGCGTCCTCCTTGGCAGCGGTGGCCACCAGATTCCAGTGGGCCGTCTGGCGAAACACCGATTCGCTGGTACCTTTCATCCACAAGCCGCCGCCTGGACTGTCCAACATGTCCGCCAGCGCCCGCACCACCTGTTGGCCCGTATCCTGCGGCGCATGGTTGCTGGACAGCGTCTGGGTGAACTTGAGCCACTCTTCACGGTAGTCGTACCGGTAACGGAAAAAATGCTTGCCCACCAAAACCCGTAGCTTGGCCCGGAAAGAGCCTGACAAGGCCAGCACCATAAGCGCAATCAAGGCCGAAAACACCACCCCCACCTGCAAGGCCCGCCCCCATTCACCGCCAAAGTACCGCACGTAGTAACCCACGGCAGAAATGAAGATCAAATACGCACCGGCCACCAAGAGCGTTGCGGAATGGAAGGCCGCTTTTTGGGACACCCGGATACTGGAAATCCAGTCGCGACGGCGGGTAGTGGACAGCAGCAGTAACAACACCATTAAGGCATGCACGGCACCCCGCACGCTCAATGCATCGCTATCCAGCCGCTTGAACAACACCGCTTGCGAATATAGATACAGATCAAACAAGAACAGGCCCGCCAGCCCCAAGCTCAAAGGCTTGACGTTCCACCGAGAATCTTCCGTCACGTTGCGGTAAATCTGCTCCAACAGAACCAGGGCTAACACAGGTAAAGCCATAGCCCACATTAAGGCCATTTCACCCAAGTCGCCGAAAGCGACCACGCCAAACGGTGCCAGTATCTGCGTCACCAAGCCCAAGCCCAGCAGAACTACGGCCACCAAAGGCAGCCAGGCCATTCCCGAAGGCAGCTTTCCGTCGCGACCAGAGCGGCACAAGACCAGCATGAACCCAAACCAGCAGCCATAGCGCAATATATCGGCCAGATTGGCCAATAAGCGCCACCATGGACTGACCACAGACATGAGCTGGCACCCACCCCACAAGGCGGAAAAAACAACCGCGAAAAGAAGGTAGAGAGCGGATGTATTCCTGGGCGCGCGCGCGGCCCCCATGGCCAATAACCTTAGTGCGAACCCGCCATACACCAAAGCCACCAACACATAGCCCACCACCGTCAAGGCGAATGTTTGTTTATCCATGGGCTATACACAGCTTCCGGCACAAGCACATGGCGCACTTCAGCGTGCGCCCTTGGCCATCAGCACAACGCCGACAGTTTCAAACAAGATGATGATGTCTAAAAACAGCGAATGGTTTTTGACGTAATACAGGTCGTATTGGAGTTTTTCTGCCGAATCTTCCAGCGTCGCCCCGTAGTGGTAACGCACTTGCGCCCAGCCCGTGACCCCAGGCTTAACGCTTTGGCGCACCGCATAGTAAGGAATTTGGCGCGTCAACTGGTCCACAAAATAAGGCCGCTCGGGCCGCGGCCCGACCATGCTCATGTCCCCGTTGAGGACACAAAACAACTGCGGCAATTCGTCAATGCGCACCTTGCGGATGAACTTGCCAACCTTGGTGACCCGGTCATCCTGGGCAGCAGCCCAGCGCGGTGTTCCATCCTTTTCGGCATCGGCACGCATGCTGCGAAACTTCACCACATTGAACAGTCGGCCATTAAAACCCACCCGCTCCTGCCGGTAAAAAACCGGTCCTGGACTTTCCAGCACCACCAACAACATGGTGACGAGCATGATGGGCAGGCTAAGCAGAATCAGCACCACAGCGCTACAGATATCAAACAAGCGTTTGACGGCGGTGCGTAGGCCACCCTGGCTAAAACCGTCGCCAAAAATCAACCACCCGGCATTCACCGAATCCAGGCGGATTTGCCCTTTGGTTTTTTCAAAATGCGTAGCCACATCGACCACCCGCACGCCGTGCAGCTTGCAATCCAGTAATTCGCGCAAAGGCATACTGCCACCACGGCGCTCTACCAGTGCGACGACGATTTCATCTACTTCCAGCTCCAAAGCCGTATCGGTCAAAGACTTGTGCTTGGACAAAATTCCCCAGGCGGACACCTCGGACTCGGACTCGTTCGGGCTGGCGTAGTAACCCACCACATCCACATGGGGGTCTTCGTTTTTAAGTGTTTTCCCCACCAGTGCCGC
Source organism: Rhodoferax sp. (assembly GCF_039922535.1). Classification (GTDB taxonomy): domain Bacteria; phylum Pseudomonadota; class Gammaproteobacteria; order Burkholderiales; family Burkholderiaceae_C; genus Rhodoferax_B. Next base: position 16,068 of record NZ_JBDTEM010000359.1, read on the forward strand.
GCGAGGCCCAGTGCCAAACACCAGCACACGGTGGCGCATCATGGATTGCGGCATCGAATGGACCACATACACCCGGTGCAATATGACCACCACAAAGCCTGCCATGGCCGCCATCGCCAGCGTCTCGCGGCTGGTGGAGCTTTGGGGGAACAGCGAAAAAACAACGTACGTCAGCGGCAATGCCAGCACCAGAGAGAGGACGGCACGCGCGCGTGATTGGTTCAACGACCGGTTATGGATACGCTGGTAGAAGCCTAAAGCCGAATTGATCACCAGCATGCCTAGCGACAGCAAACTAGCATGACCCAGCAAAGACACCACCGAAGTGAAATCCTCACCCCTCCAGATCACTACAGCCAAAACGGCCAGAATCACCAGCCCTAGATCAAAAAAAACCTGCTGCAATGTGCGTCTGTGCAGGTAATGGTTAAATATTTTTATCAAGCCTGCCACCTATATGCTGCGATAACTCTGATACCGGCCGATTAACCCCAGTTTGGCGTTGAGATGTTTAAAAAAAAGCATCGAATATGGGTTGGTCCAATGAAAGATAGTTTGAATATAAAGCGCACTTGCAGGATTTTTAATGCGCTCAAGCCCACTGCTCTGTGGATAAATTTTGCTGGTGCATTATGGGCTTTTTTTGAGGCAGGTATGGGGCACTGGAGCCCACATTAAAAGCACTTTTTGATCCCATTCACGGCTTAAGACAGCTCTTGTACCTATGCGTCGGGCATGCCAATACCGCAACAAAGCTAGGGGCGACTCCCTGGAACAGACCCTCGGCTCGGTACCGTAAATCTACTGGCGGGTACAAGCAGGCACTGCAAAATCACCCCATGGTTCAACAGTTACTTATCGCGGGCGCCGGCATTGGCGGTATGGCAGCGGCTTTGGCGTGCGCACGGGCCGGGTGCGGCGTGCGCGTGTTCGAGCGTGCTGTCGCCCTCAGCGAAGTGGGCGCAGGCATCCAGATTGGCCCCAACGTCACTCGGCTGCTACACCATTGGGGTTTGCAGGATGCACTGGCTGCAGTGGCCGCCTTTCCGCAGCATCTGCAGGTACGCGATGCGTTGACGGGCCGCACGCTGGGCAATCTGGCGCTGGGCGATGCCATGCAGCAACGCTACGGAGCCCCCTACGCCACACTGCACCGGGCCGATCTGCTGGCACTGCTGCAGTCCGCCGTACAGCAAACCAGCGCCCAGTTGCAACTCGACCACGCTCTGCAGCATTTCAGCCAGACCGCCTCGGGCGTGTCGGTGCGCGGCAGCGCGGCGGAAGAAATCCACGGCGATGCGCTGGTAGGTGCCGACGGCCTGTGGAGCCCCGTGCGCCAATGGCTGCTGCACGACGGACCGCCGCGCAGCACCGGCCACCTGGCTTACCGCGCCCTGGTGCGCCAGGCCGATCTGCCCCACGGCCTGCGCTCCCAGCAGGTCACCGCGTGGCTCGGCCCGAATCTGCATGTGGTGCAGTACCCCGTGTGTGGCGGCGATTGGCTCAATGTCGTGGCCATCGTGCATGGCCAGCTCTCCCACCCGCACACCAGCCTGGAGCACTGGGACCACAGCGCCAACGCCGCCGACCTGCGTGCCAGCCTGGCGGGCGTGTGCGCCCCGCTGCAAAACCTGTTGCAAGCGGTCGCGTCCTGGCGCTTGTGGGTGCTGTGTGATCGGCCGCCCATGACCGGAGCCCACCAGCA
>NZ_JBDTEM010000360.1:0-5635 GCF_039922535.1 Rhodoferax sp.
CCTCCGGTGCGCAACCCCCGTACCGCTGCTATTTGAACTGAGGAACACCAACATGGTCTTGCATCAACTGCTTTCGTATGAAACCCTGCGCCTAGTCTGGTGGCTGCTGCTGGGTATTTTGCTGATCGGCTTTGCCGTCACCGATGGCTTTGACCTCGGCGTGGGCATGCTGCTGCCGTTTGCCGGGCGCGACGATCTGGAGCGCCGCGTCATAATCAACAGCGTGGGCCCGGTGTGGGAGGGCAACCAAGTCTGGCTGATTCTGGGCGGAGGCGCTATTTTTGCCGCCTGGCCGCCGCTGTATGCGGTGTCGTTTTCGGGCTTTTACCTGGCCATGTTTGCGATTTTGCTGGCCTTGATCTTGCGGCCCGTGGCCTTCAAGTTCCGCAGCAAGCGTGAAGAACCGGGTTGGCGCGCCCGCTGGGATGCCGTGCTGTGCTTTAGCGGTTTTGTACCTTCGCTGATCTTCGGCGTGGCCATCGGCAATGTGCTGCAAGGCGTACCCTTCCGTTTCTCCAACGACATGCACATCTTTTACGAAGGCACGTTCTTCGGCCTGCTCAACCCGTTTGCGCTGCTGTGTGGCCTGGTCGCGGTAGCCATGCTGGTGTTGCATGGCAGTGCCTGGCTGGTATTAAAAACCTCGGGCCCGGTGGCCGAGCGGGCGCGGGGCATCGGCAGTGTGGCCGCCATCGCCAGCGTGGTGCTGTATGCCTTGGCGGGCTGGGTGATGTGGGGCTGGGTGGTGGGCTACCAGGTCACCAGCGCCTTGCCGGTGAACGGGCCGTCAAATCCACTGCTGAAAACCGTGGCCTTGCAAGCCGGTGCCTGGTTTGCCAACTACGCCGCCCAACCGGTGTTGTGGTTGGTGCCTGCGCTGGGGGTGGCCGGATCTTTGCTGGCCCTGGTTTGCTTGCGGGTGCGTCGTGGTGGGCTGGCTTTGCTGGCCAGCGGGCTGTCGATTGCCTGCATCATTTTGAGCGTGGGCGTGTCGATGTTCCCGTTCATCCTGCCCTCTTCGCTCGATCCGCGCTCCAGCCTGATGGTATGGGACGCATCTTCCAGCCATCTGACGCTGTTCATCATGCTGGTGGTCACCGCGATTTTTATTCCGCTGATCGTGGCCTATACCAGTTGGGTCTACAAGGTGATGTGGGGCAAGGTGGATGCCGATGCCATTCGCGACAACCGTGGCCACGCGTACTGAAGGCCGTTGCGCACACCATTAACTAAAAGGATTCTAAATATGTGGTACTTCTCTTGGCTGCTGGGCCTGCCCCTGGCTGCAACCTTTGCGGTGCTCAATGCCATGTGGTACGAGCTGATGGACGATGCCGCCACGCGGCATGACAAGCTCGATAAACCACCGCACGGATAAATATCAGGGGGTTTTTTCGGACTTGAAGACCTGTTTCACCCGGTCTGTGACCTGGATGAGTTTTTGCACCTGGGAGCCCATCTTCATCAGCCGGGCCAGAGAGGCTGAATCCATCTTCTGCACCTCGTCCAGCCAGGAAGTGCCCAGCTCGATCAGGTCGTGCATCTCCTTCATGCGGGCCTGGGCGTGCACATCTTCATCCGCCGTGGGTTCTTCCAGCAGGGCATCGCGCAGCATCGACAGGGTGGGGTCGATCTCGCGTTTGCGCCGCTCGGCGGCCAGGGTGCGAAAGATGGCCCACACGTCTTCAGGTGCATGGAAGTATTCGCGCCTGTCGTTAGGCAGGTGGTGCAGCCGCACCAGGTTCCACGAGGCCAGCTCTTTGAGCCCCATGCTGACGTTGGAGCGCGAAAATGCCAGGGCTTCGGCAATTTCATCGGCATTGAGCGGCTTGGCCGACACAAACAGCAGGGCATAGATCTGGCCAACCGTGCGGTTGATGCCCCAGCGGCTACCCATTTCGCCAAAGTGCAGAACAAAACGCTGGGTCAGGGGCTGCAAGTTCATACTGGATTCCTTTGATTCCCGAATTTTCAGAATTTACTGTACTTCACGGCCTGACAGCTAAAAAAAAACCCCTTAACTCGTTGGAGTTAAGGGGTTTTTGGTGTGTGGTGCCCGAGGCCGGAATCGAACCGGCACGCCTTGCGGCGGGGGATTTTGAGTCCCCTGCGTCTACCAATTTCACCACCCGGGCAATGCAGAAGCAAGACCAATATTATGGCACAGTGCAGGGTATGAAATATCCAACAATTGAAGATGTCATCGGAAAAACCCCGATGGTGGCGTTGCAGCGCATTGGCGCAGCCGCTAACGCCGAGCGCGGCAACGTGGTGCTGGGCAAGCTGGAGGGCAACAATCCGGCCGGTTCGGTGAAGGATAGGCCCGCGCTGTCGATGATCCAGCGGGCGCAGGAGCGCGGTGAAATCAAGGTGGGCGACACCCTGATCGAGGCCACCTCGGGCAACACCGGCATTGCGCTGGCCATGGCCGCTGCCGTCAAGGGCTACCGCATGGTGCTGATCATGCCGGAGGACCTGTCCATCGAGCGCGCCCAGACCATGAAGGCCTTGGGTGCCGAGCTGATCCTCACGCCCAAAAGTGGCGGTATGGAATACGCCCGCGACCTGGCCGACCAGATGCAGCGCGAAGGCAAGGGCCGGGTGCTGGACCAGTTTGCCAATGCCGACAACCCGCGTGCCCACTACGAGAACACTGGCCCGGAAATCTGGGCCGACACGCAGGGCCAGATCACCCATTTCGTCAGCGCCATGGGCACCACCGGCACCATCACCGGCGTGTCCAGGTTCCTGAAAGAAAAGAATCCCGCCATCCGCATCATCGGCGCCCAGCCCAGCGAGGGCTCGCGCATCCCCGGTATCCGCAAATGGCCGCAGGCCTACCTGCCCAAGATTTACGACCCCACGCACGTGGACGAACTAGCCTATGTGAGCCAGGACGATGCCGAGGAAATGTGCCGCCGCATGGCGCGCGAAGAGGGCATTTTTGCGGGCATCTCCGCCGCCGGAGCCTGCTGGGTGGCGCAGCAGATCGCCGAGCGCGAGACCAACGCCACGGTGGTGTTCATCGTCTGCGACCGGGGTGACCGGTATTTGTCCACCGGCGTTTTCCCCGCGTAAAAATTTATAAAAAATAGGGCTCTGGCGCAGATTCCACCTGCGCAAGCAGCTCTTTTTGTTATAGCAACGGCGACCACTCCCATCCATGCCCTCTGCCTTCAAATTCTGCCCCCAGTGCGCCACACCGCTGGCCTTGATCAGCCAATTGGAAGACGGCGGCCCCCAAGAGCGGCTGCGCTGCCCGGCATGCGACTTCACCTATTGGAACAACCCCACGCCGGTGCTGGGCGCGATCGTGGAATACGGTGGACAAATCTTGTTGGCGCGCAACGCGGCCTGGACCAACGCGATGTACGCGCTGATCACCGGCTTCATGGAGGCAGGCGAAACCCCGCAAGAGGGCATGGCCCGTGAGATTCTGGAAGAAACCAACCTGCAAACCTCAGAGCTGAAGCTGGTGGGCGTGTACGACTTTCAGCGCATGAACCAGGTGTTGATCGTCTACCACGCGGTCGCCCATGGCGAGGTGCGTTTGTCGCCCGAACTGGTGGACTATCGGCTGTACGACCTGGCCGATGTGAGGTGCTGGCCCGCCGGGACCGGTTATGCAATGGCTGATTTTCTACGCGGGCGCGGGTTTGAGCCGCAGTTCATGGAGCCCATGCTGCCCAACCCGGTTGAAAATGTTAAGAACTAAAATCGAAATCCACCCTAGGATATCCAAGGACAACAGCCCCATGCAGACAGACAAAGAAATCGACACCCGCGGCCTGAACTGCCCGTTGCCCATCTTGAAGGCCAAAAAGGCGCTGACCGACATGCAAAGCGGCCAGTTGCTCAAGGTGGTGTCTACCGACCCGGGCTCGGTGCGCGATTTCCAGGCGTTTGCCAAGCAAACCGGCAACGAGCTGGTGGACCAGCAAACCGCAGGCGCGGACTACATCCACGTCCTGCGCCGCCGGTAATTGAAGCTGCCCGTAGTGGCAGCGCCGTTGGCTTTTAGTTTCCGAGGTATGCCTTACGGGCCGCCAGTGCGGTGTCGGTGAAGTCGGTGAACACGCCGTCCACACCGGTTTTGTAGATGGCTGTGTACTCGTTCGTGCCGTCCTTCTGGTAGTCCATCGCCAGGCGGCGTGACTCGTTGCGGAAGGTAAAGGGGTGCACAAACAGCCCGGCTTTGTGCGCATCGGCTACCAAATTGGTCGGTGCCATCGACGTAGCGTCCGCGTCGTTGATTTTGCCGTCGCCATTCACATCCATGGGCCTGCCGTCGGCTCCGATGCTGCCTTTGACGCTGATGATGTAGCGCTTCCAGGGGCCAATGCCGTCGGCATAGGTTTTTATTTCTGCCAGGCCCGCAGGGGTCAACATGGCATCGAAGTTGCGCTTGTCACCCACCATGGTCCAGTCGAAGGGGCGATCGCTGGGGGCTTTGAACGTGACGTTGCCGGTGCGCAGGTCTACGCTGTCGCCGTCAATCAACTGCACCACCTTGGTCTGCAGGCCTTTGGTCCGCATGTACTGCAAGCTGCTGGGCTCGAAGGACTGGACGAAGATGGGGGCGGTTTTGCTGTTCCAGCCGGCCTTGACGATGGTGGCCACAAACTCGTCTTCCATCGGTATGCCCAGCGCCGCGAAGTAGCTGGGGTTCTTGGTTTCCGGGTAGATAGCGATGCTGCGGCCCGTGGCAATGGACTGCGCTTTGGCGAGATCAATCACCTCCTGGAAGGTGATGACTTTGAACTGGCCGTTGAACTGCTGCGGGCGCTCTGCGTCGGTGGAGATCGCCCCCAGGGTTTTGATTTCGGCCAGCGTGAAGTCGTCACTGAACCAGCCGGTCTGGGTTTCGCCGTCGATCTGCAGGGTCTTCTTGCGTGCCGCGAATTCGGGGTGCTTGGCCACATCGGTGCTGATGGCCAGGTTCGGGTCGTGGCGGGCGATGAGTTGGCGGTCTTTGGTGACGATGATGTCCATCTCGATCACGTCGGCACCCAGCTCGATGGCGCGGATGTAGGCTTCTTTGGTTTCTTCCGGCAGGTAGCCCGATGCACCCCGGTGCGCAATCACCAGCGGGGGTTGGCCGTTCAAGGTGCTGGTGTTGCCACCGGGCAAGCTGCTGCAAGCGCCCAGGCCCAAAGCCATGGCGGTGCATAAAAGGGTGCGCGTGGGAAAGGCAAGCATGGACGCTCCGTGGTTAAAGCAGTCCATGCTAGTGGCAGACTGTGACGGATCAACGTCACATTGCGAATGCTTACCCCAGGCGCGCCAATTGCTCTTTCAGCCGTTCCAACGTGGCACCAAAGTCGGTGATGCGGCCACGTTCCAGGGCGATCACGGCGGGCGGGGCTTTGGCCACAAAGGCTTCGTTGCTCAGCTTGTTTGTCGCCTTGGCGATCTCGCCTTCTAAACGCGCGGCTTCCTTGCCCAAGCGGGCTTTTTCGGCGTCTACGTCGATTGCCATGTGCAAGCACAGGCGCGCGTCGCCCGCCACCACGGTGGGGGCAGCTTGCGCAGCGGCTTGCCAGGCGGCTTCATCGTCAAACAGCTTGACTTCGCTCAGCTTGGCCAGCGACTGCAGTACGGGGGCCACCTGCTGCATGAACTCGGCATCGCCCAC
>NZ_JBDTEM010000361.1:0-7766 GCF_039922535.1 Rhodoferax sp.
ATGCTGCTGAGCACGTGCTGGCCGGGTTCGGTGATGCGTTTCAGGCGCTTGCCGTGGCGGGCAAAAATTTCTACACCCAGTTCTTCTTCCAGCTCGATGATGGCTTTGGAGACACCGGGTTGGGAGGTGTGCAGGGCTTTGGCGGCCTCGGTCAGGTTGAGGCCACGCCGAGCGGCTTCTTGGACAAAGCGGAATTGGTGTAGGTTCATATCGAATTTCAGCTAATTTTGAAATTCATTATGCCTGAATCATCTATGCAGAAGGCTCCAGCGCGATCTTGGCCAGTAGCGCGACGAGTTGCGGATTTTCGCCCACTGCCGCCTGCAAAACGATGTCTACGCCGGGGTGCTGCTGGCGCAAATCGGCCATTAGCAGCGGCAGGTCTTCGCGCACGTGGCGGCCTACGCCCAAGAACATGGGAACCACAGTGAGCTGTTGCGCGCCCTGGGCCACCAGCTGTGCGGCGGCGCTGGGCAGATCGGGTTGGGTGAGCTCCAGGAAAGCGCAGGCAACCTGCACTTGCGGTTCTGTTGCCGCAACTTGGGCGGCCACGGCTTCCATCGGCAAGCGCCACAAGGGATCCCGCGAGCCGTGGGCAAACAAAATAACACCGCGATTTTTCATAGAGATGGTTAGCGTCTAAGGACCAGCCAGCCAAACGCGGCCAGCGAAAGCATGGAGTAAATCAGCCCCGGCGCGGCGGCGGTCAGCCAGGGCTGCCAGTTTTGCAGGTTGCCGATGTAGCCAAACACGTTGTTCAGCAAAAAGAAGCTGATGCCGGCCATCACGCCGCCAAACACATAGGTGGTAATGCCCCCGGCGCGAAAGTGCAGGTAGGCAAAGGGCAGGGCCAGCACCACCATCACCAGGCAGCTCAACGGATAGAACACCTTGCGCCAGAACTCGATTTCGTAGCGCTGGGCCGACTGGCCGTTGGCATTCAAGTGGCGGATGTACTGGAACAGGTCCAGCGTGGCCATGCGGTCGGGCTTGAGCAGCGCGGTGGAGACCATCTCGGTGCTGATCTCGGTCGGCCAGCGGTAGCTGGGCAGGTGGCTGCGCTCGACGCTGGCGGTGTCGGTGGCCTGCGTGTCCTGGGTGTGGAAGCTGCTGCGCTCTACGTTGGTGAGCGTCCAGGCACCGCCGCTGGCCACGTCGGCGGACTCGGCGTGCATCAGCGACACCAGCAGGCCGTTATGGTCAAACTCGAAAATCCGTACGCCTTGCATGCGTCCCTTGGCACCCAGGGAACTGACGTTGGTGGCAAACGAATGGTCGTCTTGCTTTTCTTTGAGCCAGGCACCCGTTTGGCCGATGGTGATACCACCTTGGTAGCGGGCTTTGATGAGCTGCGCGGCGCGGTCGGACACCGGGGCCAGGTAGTCGCCAATTGCAAAGGTCAACACCACAAACGCCAACCCCAGCAGCAAGAGGGTGTGCAAAGCCCGCCAGGGGCCCAGGCCGCTGGTGCGCAAAATGGTGTATTCCGAGCTTTGCGCCAGCCGGGCCATCACAAAGATGGTGCCGATCAGCACGGTGATGGGCAGCAGCTCGTACAAATGGCTGGGCACCATCAGCGCCACCACCAGCAGCGCGTGGGTGAGCTGGTAGCCGTTTTCACCGGTTTTACCCACCCAACGCAGCTCGTCTACAAAGTCAAAAAAGAAAAACAGCGCCAGAAAACCCAGGGTCACAAAACCCACGGCGACCAAAATTTCTCTGTACAAAAGTTGGCGGATGGTCCTCATGCTGCGGCTCCGGTACGGTTGCGCGGCAACAGGTTGCGCCAGGAAAGGTGGCTATGCCGCGCCAACAGCCAGGCCAGGGCCAGCACAAATACGCCGCCGTGCAAGCCCAGCATGAAGCTGCCAAACGGCACGGCACCGTTGGCAATCCAGCTCTGGCCCAGATTCAGCAGGTTGTAATACGCCACAAAGGCAAACAGCGCAAAAAGTATGTTGCCGCCCCGGCCAGAGCGCGGGTTGCCGCCTGACAGGGCCAGCGCGATCACCACAAAATTCAGCGCCGCGAATGACAGGCTGAGCCGCCAGGCCAGTTCGCCCAGGTTGAGCGCATTGGGCTCACGTACCAGGTCCAGGCTGGAGCGTGCGCGCGAGGGTGGGGCATCCAGTGCGCCCATGGCATTGCCACCAATGCGGGTGCCGTACTCTTTGAATTCACTGACCTTGAGGTCGGGCTCGCCCAGGTTGGACTCCAGCCGCTGGCCGTTGCTGAGTATCAAAAACGGTTGCTCGTTAATGCGATCGATCTTGGCGCTGCGGGCCGAGGTGACGGTTTCCTTGCCGTGGCCGATGGACGAGATAAAGATGTTGTTGCCACTGCGTTTGTCGGGTGAGTCTTTGTCGATAAAAAATACCCGGTTGCCGTTGGCAGACTCTTGGAACTGCCCTGGCGCGATGCGCTCCAGGTCGCTGCGTTGCTCGTAGCGGTCTTTCATGTCTTGGATTTGCTGGTTGGACCAGGGCCAGACTACCAGGGCAAACGCGGCCACCGCCAACAAAATAGGCCAGGCAAAGCGGAACAGCGGGCGCAGCAGCCCGACCAGCCCTTGGCCACTGGCGAACCAGATCACCATTTCGCTGTCGCTGTACATGCGCGAGAGGGTACTGACGATGGCCACAAACAGGCTCAAGGTCAGGATGGTGGGCAAATACCCAAGGACGGTGTAGCCCAGCACCATCATCACCTCGGATGGGTTAACCGCGCCCTTGGCGGCCTGGCCCAGGGTGCGGATCAGCATCATGGTCATCACAATCGTGACCAGGGCGACCAGCGTAGCGCCGAAACCGCGCGCCAGCTCTTTGCGAATAGAAGAATGGAATAACATCGTTAACGGATTGCAAGCTATCGAGTGACTGGCCACATCTGGCCCAACCGACACGACAACACGACTAAATTATGAACTTTGAACTGAAATCCTTGGACCTGGCCGCCTGCGCCGCCGAGAAATGCGATGCCTTGATTGTGCTGGTGTCCGAAGCCTTTGCACCCGGCAAGGACGCATTGTCTCAGTTGATTGCACAGGCCCGTAGTTCCGGGGATTTGGAACCCAAGCCGGGCAAGTTGCTGCAAATGTACCGCCCGGCCGCGGCCACCGCCACGCGGGTGCTGCTGGTGGGCGTGGGCGATGGCTCGGTGCGCCACGTGCGCCAGGCGGTGGCCACTGGGGTAGCGGCCGCCAAAGCCAAGGCCGTCCACAAGATACTCATCAGCTTTGCCGGTGCCGCTGCCCAGAAGTCCGTGCGTGCGGTCGTGCAGGCGGTGGCCGAGGCCACCTACGTCTACACCACCACCAAATCCAAACCCGAAGGCCGCGTGTTAGCCAATGTCTGGCTGTGCGCCCCCGATGCCGCCGCAGCCAAAGCCGAGCTGGCCCTGGGCATGGCCACGGTAGCCGGTGTCGAGCTGGCCAAAGAATGGGCCAACCGCCCCGGCAACCACGCCACCCCCACGATGCTGGGCACGGCGGCCAAGGCGCTGGCGCGTTTCCCCAAAATCCAGTGCGAAGTGCTGGGCCCCAAAGAGGTTGCGGCGCTGGGCATGGGTTCCTTTATGTCGGTGGCCCAGGGCTCCAAGGAGCCGCTGCGCTTCATCGTGCTGCACTACACCGGCGCAGCCAAGACTGTGGCTCCCACGGTGCTGGTCGGCAAGGGCATCACCTTTGACACCGGCGGCATTTCCATCAAGCCTTCTGCTGAGATGGACGAAATGAAGTTTGACATGTGCGGTGCCGCCAGCGTGCTGGGTGTGTTCCGCGCGCTGGGCGACTTGAAGCCCGCCATCAACGTGGTCGGCCTGATCCCGGCCTGCGAAAACATGCCCGACGGCGGCGCGGTCAAACCCGGCGACGTGGTCACCAGCATGAGCGGCCAGACCATCGAAAACCTCAACACCGACGCCGAAGGCCGCCTGGTGCTGTGCGACGCGCTGACCTACGCCGCGCGCTTCAAGCCCCGCGCCGTGATCGACATCGCCACCCTCACCGGTGCCTGCGTGGTGGCCTTGGGTGGTGTTCGCAGCGGCATGTTCTCGGCGGATGATTCGCTGGCTGCCGCCTTGCACGCTGCGGGTGAATCGTCGCTGGACCCTTGCTGGCGTCTGCCGCTGGACGACGAATACGGCGAAGGCCTGAAGTCCAACTTTGCCGACATGGCCAACGTGGCCGGGCGCGCAGGCGGGGCCATCACCGCCGCCAAGTTCTTGCAAAAGTTCACCGCCAAAATGCCGTGGGCGCACTTGGATATTGCCGGCACGGCCTGGAAGAGTGGGGCGGCCAAGGGCGCCACCGGTCGGCCTGTGGCACTGTTGCTGGACTATGTATTAAATCAGCCTCCAGCGCAGATACTACCTGCGCAGGCAGCTACTAAATCGGTAGCAAAGCGTAAAGCGACCGTCCCTGCAGTTGCTGCGCGCAAAGTGGCTGCCACCGCCAAAACGCCGCGCAAAACACCTGGCAAAGTGTCGGCCAAGTAAGCCGGGTTGCTTGCACATGACCCACGTAGAGTTTCACTTCAACGCGCCCGACAAAATCGCCTACGCCTGCCGTTTGCTGCGCAAGGCCAGCCGCCAGGCCGGGCGGGTGGTGGTGGTCGGCTCTGCCGAGGTGCTGCAGGCGCTGGATGCGGCCTTGTGGAGTTTTACCGCCACCGACTTTGTGGCCCACACCTTGGCCACTTCTGATGCCGCGGTGCTGGCCGCGTCGCCTGTGCTGCTGCTGGAGTCGGCGCTGGAGGCCCCGCACCAGCAGGTCTTGCTGCAGTTGGGCGACACGGTGCCCGCAGGGTTTGAGCGCTTTGAAAGGCTGATCGAGGTGGTCACGCTGGAGGAAGAGGACCGCGTCCTGGCCCGCCAGCGCTGGAAGCACTACGCGGGCCGCGGCTACGCGGTCCAACGCAAAGATTTAGAGCTGAAAGAGCCCGCATGACCTTTGACGCCCCACGCCAACCCCCGCGTTTTGTGCCCACACTCACCGAAGTGGTGCAGCCCAATTCGGTGCCTGTCGCACCCGCGACACCTTTGGGATTCATGAGTTCCGAGGCTCTGGAAGACCAAATCATCCACCGCGTGATGCAGCGCATCGACCTGTCGCTGGAGCGCCGTTTGCGCGAAGCGGTCGCCGCCATGGTGCTGCAGCAAACCCAGTCATTGGTGCCGCGTTTGCGCGAAGAAATCGAGTTTGTGGTGCGCCAATCGGTGTCCGATGCAGTAGCCGACGAGCTGGCAACACGGGTGCTGTAGACCGTTCAAAAAGACCGTTTTTGTATGCCTCAAATGGGTGCAAAAACAGTTGTCCGTGTGTTCCCTATGTGTCAGGCCTAAAAATTGCGGTATGGTTCGGCCCGTGGATTTACCCATTCACTGTGTTATCGCTATCCAGCCATTTTGTACATTGGAGTTTTTATGCAAATGAAGTTGAAATTGACTGTAGCTGCTGCCATTACTGCTGTAGCAGGTATGGCTTCCGCCCAGGACGTGCAGGTCGTGAAAATCGGCCATGTAGCCCCTATGTCTGGTGCGCAAGCCCATTACGGCAAAGACAACGAAAACGGTGCCCGTATGGCCGTGGATGACTTGAACACCCAGAACATCGTGATTGGTGGCAAGAAGATCAAGTTTGAGCTGGTGGCCGAAGACGACGCTGCCGATCCGAAGCAAGGTACGGCTGCTGCACAAAAGCTGTGCGATGCCAAGGTCAACGGCGTGGTGGGTCACTTGAATTCGGGTACCACCATTCCTGCATCCAAGGTCTACAACGACTGCGGTATTCCCCACATCACAGGTGCGGCAACCAACCCCAACCTGACCAAGCCTGGTTACAAAACCACCTTCCGTATCATCGCCAATGACAACTCGCTGGGAGCAGGACTGGCCTTCTACGCCACCGATGCCCTGAAGCTGAAGAAAGTCGCCATCATTGACGACCGTACCGCTTACGGCCAAGGTGTTGCCGAAGTGTTCAAGAAGACCGCCATGGCCAAGGGCATGACAGTTGTGGACGAACAGTTCACCACCGACAAGGCCACCGACTTCATGGCGATCTTGACCTCCATCAAGTCCAAAGCACCGGATGCCATCTTCTTCGGCGGTATGGACCCCCAAGCGGGCCCGATGCTGCGCCAGATGGAACAACTCGGCATGACCAACGTCAAGTACTTTGGTGGTGACGGCCTGTGCACCAACGAAGTGGCCAAGCTGGCTGCCGGTGCCAAGACGCTGGACAACGTTGTGTGTGCTGAAGGCGGCGCTTCCCTGGTCAAGATGCCAGGCGGCGTGGAATGGAAGAAACGTTATGACGCTAAATTCCCTGGCCAGTTCCAGATCTACAGCCCCTACACCTACGATGCCACGATGGTGCTGGTCGACGCTATGAAGCGTGCCAACTCCACCGACCCCAAGGTCTACACCCCTGAAATCCTGAAGACCAACTACAAGGGCGTGACCACCACCATCAGCTTCGAACCTAATGGCGAACTGAAGAACCCATCGATCACTCTGTCCGTCTACAAAGACGGCAAGAAGACCGCGCTGAACTAATCGGTTCCAGCACCCACAAAAAAGCCACCGCGAGGTGGCTTTTTAACGTCTGGAGCTTGGTAACTAATGCTATTTTTTAAATAGCTGTTTCTGCAAGCTATATAAGGGCCGGTAGCCTAAAAGGCATTAAAGCTTCACTTTGGCAGTCCATCTATAGTGGCACGTAGTAGGCGGCCTGGGGCTGCGCAACATCAGGCCCGGGCGTCGCCCCAACGCAATTGGGCAGTTTCATCACCGCGGTATAAGGTTTCTCCCTCACGGTCCACGCAATAGTTGGGCGACACGATCATTTCGTTGAAGTGCATGTCGGCAGCGATGCGGGTGTACTCAAACAAGATGCTGCGCGTCACCTTGGCACCCGAGCGAATGTGGCTGCCGTGGCCGATCCAGCAGGGGCCAATGATGGTCGCACCGGGCTCAATTTTGACGCTAGAGCCGATGTAGATCGGCCCTTGGATGTTGCATTGTTCCCAGGCAATAGATGTGTTGAGCCCCACCCAAATGCCGGGCTTCACTTCCCGTCCTGGAATATTCATTTGTGCAACTTCGCCGCGCAAGACGCGCTGCAACACGGCCCAGTAGTCGCTCACTCGGCCAATATCGATCCAGTTGAAGAATCGCTTTTGCGCGAAAAAAGGCAGCTTCTGGGCCACCAGTTGCGGGAACAGCTCGGAGCCGATGTCGTACACCTTGCCCGCCGGAATCATGTCAATGGCTTCAGGCTCGAAAATGTAGATACCTGTACTGGCCAGTGTGGACTGGGCATCTTCTGGCTTTGGCTTTTCCTGGAAGGACTGAATTTGACCTTCCGCATTGGCCACCACAATCCCATAGTTGGAGACTTCCTCGCGCGGCACATCCAGTGTCACCACGCTGGCAATCGCACCCTTAGACTTGTGTTCGTGCAGCGCCGCACCAATGTCCAGATCGATCAGCGCATCACCACACAACACCAGCGTTGGTTCGTCAAAGAAGCCGCTGAAGTCCTGGATACGGCGCATGCCGCCGGCCGAACCAAAGGGCTTGGGAATTACGTCGCCATGTTCGCGCACGCCCTCATAGGCGTAACCAATCTGCACGCCCCACCGGTGACCATCACCAAAGTACTGTTCAATCTTGTAGTGGTTGTAAGCCACGTTAACCATGATTTCTTTGATGCCATAGTTTGCCAAATGCTCGATCAGGTATTCCATAACCGGCTTGCCCAAAAT
>NZ_JBDTEM010000362.1:0-2331 GCF_039922535.1 Rhodoferax sp.
GTGATTCCAGTGGTCACCACCATCTTTGGCGCGGCCTACGCGGTGCAGCCCGGCTACGGCATCGGCTTCGAGAAAGACATCTACCTGTGGATTCCCGTGCTGGGCAACATCGTGGCGGTGATCGTGATCCCGTATGTGGGCAATCTGTCGGACAAGATTGGCCGCAAGCCGCCCATCATCATCGGCTCCATTGTTTCGGGCCTGCTGTCCTTCGTGTATCTGTATGCCATCAGCATCCACAGTGTGCCCTTGGCGATTTGCATGTCTATCCTGATGTGGGGCATCGTCTACCAAGGCTACAACGCCGTGTTTCCCAGCTTCTACCCCGAGATGTTCCCCACCCGCACCCGGGTCTCGGGCATGGCCATCTCGCAGAACCTGGGCACCCTGGTCACCGCCTTGTTGCCTGCGCTGTTTGCCTACGTAGCGCCTCCCGGTGCCATGGACATTCCGTTCACCGTGGGTTGCATCACGCTGGGCGTGACCGTGGTGGCTGCCATTGCCGCCTTCACCGCCCGCGAAACCTACCGTGTCCACATGGCCGACCTGGGCAACCCCAACGCCGTGCCCGTGCCCAAGCGTGCGTATGACGAAGCGCGTGACAAGCTGATGTCGGCATCGCGCTAAGCCTGTAAACAGGTTCTAACTTGCATGGACTCGGGTGCAACGCACCGCGAGCCATGCAAGTTGTTTCACGTTACCGATGGGACTGGACGGACTTTTTTTCAAAGTCTATCCAGCCCCATTGGCGTTTTGGGCGTGGGTTATTTTGTAGCGCTATGTAAAGACCTCCCGGCATTTGCCGATAAGTAGGGAATGCAAGTTTCATTCTCACCATCGTCCAGCGTGCAAGGCTCTCAGGGCAGCAAACAGATCGCGGCGCTGATGAAGCAGGTACGCCAGCTGACCGAGCAGTTGAAAAACGTGGCCGGGCAAGACATGGAGCCCAAAGCCAAAGAGGAGCGGGTCAAACTGCTGCAGGCCCAGATCCAGATGGTCGAGGCGCAGATCGCCGCCATCCAGCGTGAACAGCAGCAGCAACAGCTCAGCCAGCAGCAAGAGGCGCAAGCCGCCAAAGATGCCCAGACGGCCAAGGACACGCCCCGCCGTGCGCCCGGCTTGGGCGAAAACGTCGACACCTACGCCTGAGCCGGGCCGCCACCGGTAGACGTTCTTATTCGGTGTTGGTGTAAATGCAAATAGTTTGCATTTACACCATTAGAATCTAGGGTTTACGCTGATTTACCCCTAGTTCTCACACCCGAACCATGACCCAAGCTTTCCGACTGCGCCATCTTCCCTTTGTCTTGTCCGTCGCCTACGGTGCGCAGGGTGTCCATGCCCAAGAAGTTGCCCAAGAGGTGACTCAAGAAGTGGCCCCAGCGGCGGCCCAACCGGTAGCGCCAATCGCTGCGCCCCGCCTGTCGGCGGTCACGGTGCAGGCCACTACGGCCAAGGGCTTTGTGCCCACGACGGTAGAGGCGGGCAGCTTCCGCGGCGCCGACATCATGGACGTGCCCTCCACCGTCAACGTCGTCACCCGCGAGGTGTTGGAGCTGCAGGGTGCCGCCGGTTTGTACGACGCGGTGCGCAACACCGCGGGCGTCACGCGCCAGCAAAACGGCGGCGAAACCTGGGACCAGTTGGTGATCCGCGGTATCGGGGTGGAGAACCGCACCAACTACCGCCTCAACGGCTCCATGCCGGTGCTCAACTTTGGGCAAATCCCGATGGAGAACAAAGAGCGCGTGGAGGTGCTCAAGGGCGCATCGGCGCTGTACTACGGCTTCACCACGCCCGCAGGCATCGTCAACCTGGTAACCAAGCGCGCCACGGCCCAACCGGTGACCTCGCTCGGCCTGGTGGTAGACCAGTACGGCACCGCCTTGACTACGGTAGATGTGGGCCGCCGCTTGGGCGACGCGCAGCAGTTTGGCCTGCGCGTCAACGCCGCAGGCGGCGCGCAGGGCGCGTACCTGGATGGCGTGGGCAATGGCAACCGGGGCTTTGCGTCCGCCGCCTTCGACTGGCGCGTCAACAGCCGCCTGACCCTGAAAGCCGACCTCGAATACGACCACCGCAAGACCACCGAGCAGGTGGGCGTGGCCCTGCCCACGGCGGTGAACGGTGTCATCACCCTGCCGCACGCGGTAGACGCGACGAAACTGGTCGGCCCCGATTGGTCCACGTTTGAGACCGACACCCGCAACGCCCAGCTGCGTGCCGACATCAGCTTGAACGACCACTGGGGGCTGACGCTAGAGGCCGGCCAATCGCATGTCGAACGCGACCGCCAACTGGCCATCTTCAGCTTTGCCAACAGTGCCGCCG
>NZ_JBDTEM010000363.1:0-30512 GCF_039922535.1 Rhodoferax sp.
GTGGTCGTGGCCGGTCAGCACCGGCTTGTCGGGCTCGGGGCGCAAAAAGTCGAACGCCAGACCCAGCTGCTTGGGGTGGTGGGGCTGGCGCGGCTCTACCGGCAGACCCATCACCATCAGTTGCGCCACCAAGTGGCGCTTGGCGATTTCCAGTGCCCGCCAAGCGGCCAGGTTTTCGGGCACGGAGGGGTCGGACACGGTACGGTTCAGGCTGCAGGCCAGGCACACCGCGCCGGGGTTGGCATCGCCGGCCAGCAGCCAGTTGCAGCCAATGGCGTGCAGGTTCCCGCAGCGCCGGTAGCGCGGGCCGTCGGGGGACTTCCACAGCGTCCACAGATCGGGCTGGTCGGGAACGGCGGCCAGGGGTTCCAGGCGCGACGTGCTGGTCAAAAAGCCCAGCGGCGTGTGGCAGACCAGACATTCGCTGTTGCGAAAGAACACCGGCCGGCCGCACTGGCAGACGTAGGCGCGCGAGCCTCGGATTGCCCCTGTGTCTGCCTCGGGCAGAGTCCAGAAGCTATCGAACAGGGCGAAGGGGCGAAATACAGCGGTAAAAAAGTCCATTGCCCTAGTCTATGTGCAGCCGGGCCGGATTGTCTGTGCGCTGGACCACACAAGACCGGGTTTGTCTCCCCGGTAGATTCCCTATGCAGCTGGCACGGGTTTTGCAATATCGTCTGCACTTCTTGACCATTTGGTCAGGATTTGGACGCCCCCAGCCAATTCCGGGCATGGCGTGCCGCACATTGGTGCAGTACGCCCCGTCTGGAACCCTTAGCCACAGGAGTTACCGTGCCAGAGACTTCCTCCACCGCCGCGCCGGACATCCGCGCCGGCCGCCTCAGCGCCGCGCAATACGCACAGCACTTTGCCGACGCAACCCCGCCCATGAACGCATCCCAGGCCATGCTCGAATCCGAGCGCTGCCTGTACTGCTTCGACGCGCCCTGCCAGACCGCCTGCCCGACCGACATCGACGTGCCCAGCTTCATCAAAAGCATTTCCGATGGCAATCTACGCGGCGCGGCCCGCACGATTCTGGAAGCCAACCCGCTGGGCGGCATGTGTGCCCGCGTCTGCCCCACCGAAGTGCTGTGCGAGCAGTCCTGCGTGCGCAATACCCAGACCGACACGCCGATCCAGATCGGCCGCCTGCAGCGCCACGCGGTGGACGCACTGATGGCCAGCAGCAAGCCCCAGCTGTTCACCCGCGAAGCCCCCACCGGCAAGCGCATCGCCGTGGTCGGCTCCGGCCCGGCCGGCCTGGCCTGCGCGCACCGCCTGGCGCGGCTGGGCAACGACGTGGTGATTTTTGACGCCCAACCCAAAGCTGGCGGCCTGAACGAATACGGTCTGGCCAGCTACAAAACCACCGACGACTTCGCGCAAAAGGAAGTGCAGTGGCTGCTGGACATTGGCGGCATCAGCATCCAGAACGGCTGGCGCTTTGAAGGCGCGGCCTCGCTGGACAAGCTGCAAGCCGAGTTTGACGCCGTCTTTCTGGGCCTGGGCCTGTCCAAGGTGCAGGCGCTAGGCGTACCCGGCGAAGACCTGGCCGGGGTGCGCAACGCGGTGGACTTCATCGCCGAGCTGCGCCAGATCGAGCATGTGAGCCAGCTGCCCATCGGCCACAACGTGGTCGTCATTGGCGGCGGCATGACGGCTGTGGACGCGGCCGTGCAAGCCAAGTTGCTGGGTGCCAAGGTGGTACATATGGTCTACCGCCGTGGCGTGGAAACCATGGGTGCATCGGCTGCCGAGCAAGAGTGGGCGCAGACCAACGGCGTGGTGCTGCACCAGTGGATGGCCCCGGTAGAGATTCTCGGCGCCAACGGCCATGCCACCGGCGTGCGCTTTGCCCAGCAGGCGCTGGTCAACGGCCAAATGCAGCCCACCGGCCGCGAGCTGACCTGGCCCGCCGACATGGTGTTCAAAGCCATCGGCCAAAAGCTGGACGACAACCCGCTGCAAGCCATCGGCCTGACCCTGCAGGGCGGCCGCATCGTCACCGCCGAAGACGGCAAAACCAACTTGAAGGGCGTGTGGGCCGGTGGCGACTGCCGCGCCGGTGGCCGCGACCTCACCGTAGAAGCCGTCGAGCACGGCAAACGCGCCGCTGAAAGCATGCACAAGGAACTGAACTTGGAGGCCACCCATGGCTGATCTGTCTACCGTCTTTGCCGGGATCAAGACCCCGAACCCGTTCTGGCTGGCTTCTGCGCCGCCGACCGACAAGGCCTACAACGTGAACCGCGCTTTTGAAGCCGGTTGGGGCGGTGTGGTCTGGAAGACGCTGGGCGAGGCCGGGCCGCCCGTGGTCAACGTCAACGGCCCGCGCTACGGCGCACTGCTGTCGAACGACCGGCGCATGCTGGGCTTCAACAACATCGAACTCATCACCGACCGCGATCTGGAACTGAACCTGCGCGAGATCACCGAGGTGAAACGCCTGTGGCCCGACCGCGCCATGATCGTCTCGCTGATGGTGCCCTGCGTAGAAGAGTCGTGGAAGGCGATATTGCCGCGCGTGGAAGACACCGGCGCCGACGCCATCGAGCTGAACTTCGGCTGCCCGCACGGCATGAGCGAACGCGGCATGGGCGCGGCCGTGGGCCAGGTGCCTGAATACATCGAAATGGTCACAGCCTGGTGCAAGCAGTATTCCAAGCTGCCGGTGATCGTGAAGCTCACGCCCAACATCACCGACGTGCGCCTGCCGGCCCGCGCCGCCAAGCGCGGCGGTGCGGATGCGGTGTCGCTCATCAACACCATCAACTCCATCATCGGCGTGGACCCAGACACATTGATGATGTCGCCCACCACCGGCGGCCTGGGCTCGCACGGCGGCTACTGCGGCCCGGCGGTGAAACCCATCGCGCTGAACATGGTGGCCGAGATCGGCCGCGATGCCGAAACCCGTGGCCTGCCCATCAGCGGCATCGGCGGCGTGGGCAACTGGCGCGACGCGCTGGACTTCATCGCGCTGGGCGCGGGCACAGTGCAGGTCTGTACCGCCGCCATGGTGTTCGGCTTCAAGATCGTGCAGGAGATGGCGTCTGGCCTGTCGGACTACATGGACAGCAAGGGCTTCAAGAGCCTGGACGACTTCCGTGGTGCGGCCCTGCCCACGGTGAAGGAATGGAAGAACCTGAACCTGAACCACGTCAGCAAGGCCGTCATCAACCAGGACTCGTGCATCTCCTGCGGCCGCTGCCACATCGCCTGCGAAGACACCTCGCACCAAGCCATCACCAAGATGAAAGATGGCGTGCGCCACTTCGAGGTGATGGAAGACGAATGCGTGGGCTGCAACCTGTGCGTTACCGTCTGCCCCGTGCCCAATACCATCAGCCTGCGTGATTTGAAGCCCGGCGAAAAAGACTTACGCACCGGCGTCATCGTGAGCGATAGACATGCAGACTGGACGACCCACGCCAACAACCCCATGCGGGCTTGAATTTAAGAGAAATCGGCCTCTAGCGCATGTAACACCTGCGCAAGCAGCTATTTAATTAGGAGCACCCATGAGCAATGTTTTGATCCGAGGCGGCACCGTGGTGAACGCCGACCGCGCATTCCGCGCCGATGTTTTGTGTGTAGACGGCAAGATCGCCGCCGTGGGTGAGAACCTGGTCACCCCACCGGGGGCCGAGGTGGTGGACGCAGGCGGCCAGTACGTCATGCCCGGCGGCATCGACCCGCACACCCATATGCAGCTGCCATTCATGGGCACGGTGACCATGGACGACTTCTACAGCGGCACGGCAGCCGGCCTGGCCGGTGGCACCACCACCATCATCGACTTTGTGATCCCTGCGCCTAAGCAGCCGCTGATGGACGCCTACCGCACCTGGCGCGAATGGGCCGAAAAGTCCGCCGCCGACTACAGCTTCCACGTCGCCGTCACTTGGTGGGACGAGAGCGTGCACCGCGACATGGGCACGCTGGTGCAAGACGAAGGCGTGAACAGCTTCAAGCACTTCATGGCCTACAAGAACGCCATCATGTGCGACGACGAAACCCTGGTGAACAGCTTCAAGCGCTCGCTGGAACTCGGTGCCATGCCGACGGTGCATGCCGAGAACGGCGAGCTGGTCTACCTGCTGCAAGCCGACATGAAGACCAAGGGCATCTTCGGCCCCGAAGGCCACCCGCTGTCGCGCCCGCCCGCCGTGGAGGCCGAGGCCGCCCAGCGCGCCATCGCCATCGCCAATGTGCTGAACGTGCCGATCTACGTGGTGCATGTGTCCTGCGCCGAATCGGCCGAGGCGATTGCCCGCGCCCGCGCTGCGGGTCAACGTGTTTACGGCGAAGTGCTGGCCGGCCATTTGACGGTGGACGACAGCGTCTACCGCCACCCCGACTTCGCCTACGCCGCCGGCCACGTGATGAGCCCACCCTTCCGCAACAAGACCAACCAGGACGCGCTGTGGCACGGCCTGCAAGCCGGCCACCTGCACACCACCGCAACCGACCACTGCACCTTCTGCGCCGCGCAAAAAGCCGCCGGCAAAGACGACTTCAGCAAAATCCCCAACGGCTGCGGCGGCGTGGAAGAACGCCTGGCCGTGATCTGGGACGAAGGTGTCAACAGCGGCCGTCTCACACCCAGCGAATTCGTCGCCATCACCTCGGCCAACGCCGCCAAGCTGTTCAACATCTACCCGCGCAAAGGCTGCGTGGTGGCCGGTGCCGATGCCGACCTGGTGGTGTGGGACCCAGCGGGCACCAAGACGCTTTCCGCCAAGACGCAGAGATCGCTCGGCGACTTCAACATCTTCGAAGGCCGCACCGTCACCGGCATCCCCAGCCATACGCTGAGCCAAGGCAAAGTGGTCTACGCCAATGGCGACTTGCGCGCCGAGCGTGGCGTGGGCAAGTACGTGAAACGCCCACCGTTCGGCCCGCAGTTCGATGCGCTGGCGAAGAAGACCGCGCTGCACGCGCCCCACCCTGTCAGCCGCTAAATTGGAGCCGAATATGGACACCGCACTCGCACCTCTCTCCGAAAAAATCCAGGCCCTGCGCATCAACGGCGACCGGCTGTGGGCATCGCTGATGGAGCTGGCCCAGATCGGCGCCACGCCCAAAGGCGGCGTCTGCCGCCTGGCCCTCACCGAGCTGGACAAACAAGGCCGCGACCTGGTCACGCGCTGGGCGCGCGAGGCCGGCATGAGCGTCACCATCGACAAGATCGGCAACGGTTTCATGCGCCGCCCAGGCCGCAACAACAGCCTGCCACCGATCATGACCGGCAGCCACATCGATACCCAGCCGACGGGGGGCAAGTTCGACGGCAACTACGGTGTGCTGGCCGGCATTGAAGTCGTGCGCACGCTAAACGACCACGGGATTGAGACCGAGGCACCCATCGAGGTCGCCTTCTGGACCAACGAAGAAGGTTCGCGCTTTGTGCCGGTGATGATGGGCTCGGGCGTGTTCGCCAAGGCCTTCACGCTGGAGCATGCCTACGCGGCGGTGGACACCGAAGGCAAGAGCGTGCACAGCGAGCTGGAACGCATCGGCTACATCGGCGACCAGGAGCCGGGTGACCACCCGATTGGTGCCTACTTTGAAACCCATATCGAGCAAGGCCCGGTGCTGGAAGATAACGACGTGACCATCGGTGTGGTCAGCGGTGTACTGGGCATACGCTGGTTCGACTGCACCGTCACCGGCATGGAAGCCCACGCCGGCCCCACCCCCATGGGCCTGCGCAAAGACGCTCTGCTGGCCGCTACCCACATCATGCAAGACGTGGTGGCCGCAGCCCACCGCCACGCGCCGCATGGCCGTGGCACGGTGGGCATGGTGCAGGTGTTCCCGAATAGCCGCAACGTGATCCCCGGCAGCGTGAAGTTCAGCATCGACCTGCGCAACAGCACCGACGCCTTGGTGGACCAGATGGTCGAAGAAGTCAAAGCCTTTGCTGCCAAGGTGGGCCGGGAACATGGCGTGGATGTGAAGATCGAAATGGTCTCCAGCTACAACGCCATCGGCTTCCACCCCGACTGTGTAGACGCCGTGGCCCGCGCTGCCAAGAACCTGGGTTATTCCAACATGCCCGCCGTCTCCGGCGCCGGCCACGACGCGGTCTACATGGCCAAGCTAACGTCCAGCGGCATGATCTTCATCCCCTGCAAAGACGGCATCAGCCACAACGAGATCGAGGATGCCAAGCCGGAGCACATTACGGCCGGGTGCAATGTGCTGCTGCATGCGATGTTGGAGCGGGCGGGGACGTGAACGCCGCAAATATTTAAACGAAATAGGCCTCTGGCGCAGGTATCACCTGCGCTGGAAGCTCCTTATTTGGTAGCAAATGTGGAGCTTTTTTGCTTTATGCGTCGGTACAGGTGACCCACTACGCCCAATCCTCCTTGGTCGCAGCCACTAACGCCGTCCAGTCGTCCGGAGGGTCTCCGCGCTGTAGCATTTTCTGAAACACGGCATATGGGTCGCTCTTGCTGCCGGAGGATCGCAAGGTGTTCTCGTCGTTCACCCAGGCAAAGATAATGACCTTGGTTTTGAAGTCAAACCTAAAAAACAAGCGAAACCGCCGCCCGATCTTGGCCCGCCGCCAATGCCTGAATGCGGGGCCCATCGTGTTGCCTTGGCGGTACTCTTCACGATTAGGGTCGCTTGGCACGGTCTCCAACATGAGCTGCGACAGGGCTAGGAAAAGTTTGAAATTGGCGTTCGATGTAAACCCTGTTGGGTCCTGGGCTTGTGCACGTTGCGCGGCGGCTTGCAGTTTCTGGAGTTGCGCAATCAGACAGTCGTGGAATAGCAAGTTCCAGCCATGGCGCTGGATCACAGCGCCACATCACCGTCAATGTCTGCACCCAGATCGACAGGCTGTTGGATAAGCTCCAACATAGCCTGCGCCAGCCCTTGGGGGAGCGTGGAGAGCTGCTGACCCGAGGCAATGCCTTTTTCCAGCAGCGCCAAGAACCCTTCGATAGCGGGGTCCGTGTGGGGCTCGTCATCCACACGCGTCACGATGACTTGCGGGCCCAGCATGTCGAACGCCACCTTGCCGCCAAAGTTCACGCCGAGTACCTGGCGAATGGATTTTGGCAAGGTGATCTGGCCCTTGGATGTGATGGTGGCGACTTCGTGGATAGCGAGCATGGCTGAGTTTCCTTTCCATTGGAGACGTCAATTGTAAGGATTAATCCTTACTTTCGTCAAATTTACCCTGCCAGCGATAGACGGCATAGCCGCCCACCCAAGGCCATCTTTGAAAAACCCTATCCGATACATAAATTTTATTGAATACGGATACTCATAGTAATTAATTACCATGCTTGATCGTGCCGAACATCTGAAAAGCGGTCAACAAGCGCATATTTCGGCCTGACCACTGCGGCACGATGACCCTGTCCATCCAGCGAACCCAACGACAACACCAAGGAGCTCCCCATGTCCACCGAAGCCAAATGTCCGTTCCACCATGCTGCCGGCGGCGGCACCACCAACAAGGAGTGGTGGCCCAAGCAAGTGCGGGTGGATTTGCTCAACCAGCACTCCAGCAAATCCAACCCACTGGGCGAGGCCTTCAATTACGCCGAAGAATTCAAGAAGCTGGACTACAAGGCGCTCAAGGCGGATCTGGTCAAACTGATGACCGACAGCCAAGACTGGTGGCCCGCCGACTTCGGCCATTACGGCCCGCAGTTCATCCGTATGGCCTGGCACAGTGCGGGCACCTACCGCATCCAGGACGGCCGGGGCGGTGGTGGCCGGGGCCAGCAGCGTTTTGCGCCACTCAATTCTTGGCCCGACAACGTCAACATCGACAAGTCGCGCCGCCTGCTGTGGCCGATCAAGCAAAAGTACGGCCAGCAGATTTCGTGGGCCGACTTGTTCATCCTCACCGGCAACGTGGCGCTGGAATCCATGGGCTTTCGCACCTTCGGCTTTGCCGGTGGCCGCGAAGACGTGTGGGAACCCGATATGGACGTGAACTGGGGCGCCGAGACCACCTGGCTGGCCACCGACAAACGCTTTAGCGGCGACCGTGATCTGGACAACAACCTGGCCGCCACCCACATGGGCCTGATCTACGTGAACCCCGAAGGCCCCAACGCCAGCGGCGACTACATGGCGGCCGCCAAGGACATCCGCGTCACCTTCTACCGCATGGCGATGGACGACGAAGAGATCGTCGCCCTGATCGCCGGTGGCCACACCTTCGGCAAGACCCACGGCGCAGCCCCCGAATCGCACAAGGGCCCAGAGCCCGAAGGCGCGGGCATCGAAGCGCAAGGCCTGGGCTGGCACAGCAACTTTGGCAGCGG
Source organism: Rhodoferax sp. (assembly GCF_039922535.1). Lineage (GTDB taxonomy): Bacteria > Pseudomonadota > Gammaproteobacteria > Burkholderiales > Burkholderiaceae_C > Rhodoferax_B. The sequence continues at coordinate 8,304 of NZ_JBDTEM010000363.1, forward strand.
CCATGGCAAAGACACCGTCTCCAGCGGCCTGGAAGTTACCTGGACCACCACCCCGGCACAGTGGGGCAACAACTTCTTCGAGAACCTGTTCAAGTTCGAGTGGGAGCTGACCCATTCGCCCGCCGGTGCCAAGCAGTGGGAGGCCACCAACGCGCCCGAGATCATCCCCGACGCGCATGTACCGGGCAAGTTCCAGAAGCCGACGATGCTGACGACCGACCTGACGCTGCGCTTTGACCCCGAATTCGGCAAGATCTCCAAACGCTTCCATGAAGACCCACAGGCCTTTGCAGAAGCCTTTGCCCGTGCCTGGTACAAGCTGACCCACCGCGACATGGGCCCGAAGGCCCGCTACCTCGGCCCCGAGGTGCCCAAAGAAGACCTGATCTGGCAAGACCCGCTGCCCGCTGCAACCCACGCGCCAACAGCGGCAGACATTGCCGAACTCAAGGCCAAGATCGCAGCCTCGGGCCTGTCGGTCAGCCAACTGGTGTCGGTGGCCTGGGCTTCGGCCTCCACCTTCCGCGGTGGCGACAAGCGCGGTGGTGCCAACGGTGCGCGCCTGGCGCTGGCCCCGCAGAAGGACTGGGAAGTCAACCGCATCGCCGTGCAGGCGCTGCCCAAGCTGGTCGAAATCCAGCAGGCATCGGGCAAAGCCTCACTGGCCGATGTGATCGTGCTGGCGGGCAGCGTTGGCGTGGAGCAGGCCGCCGCCGCAGCGGGCGTAGCCGTAGCGGTGCCGTTTGCGCCGGGCCGTGTCGATGCCGCGCAAGCGCAGACCGATGTTGAATCCTTCGCCGTGATGGAGCCGCTGGCCGATGGTTTCCGCAATTACAAAAAAGGCCCTATCGGTGCCGCCACCGAAGCGCTGCTGATCGACAGAGCCCAGTTGCTGACCCTGACCGCGCCCGAGTTGACCGCGCTGGTCGGCGGCCTGCGCGTGCTGGGTGCCAATGCCGACGGCAGCCAGCACGGCGTGTTCAGCGACCAGGTGGGCGTGCTCAGCAATGCCTTCTTCGTCCAACTGCTGGACATGGGTACCGAGTGGAAAGCTGTGGACGGTGCAGGTGAAGTGTTCGAAGGCCGGGACCGCAAGAGCGGTGCGGTGAAGTACACCGGCACCCGCAATGATTTGATCTTTGGCTCCAACGCGGTGCTGCGCGCTTACGCAGAGGTCTATGCCAGCGCGGGCGGTCAGCAGAAGCTGGTGGCGGACTTTGTGGCGGCCTGGACCAAGGTGATGAACCTGGACCGTTTCGACCTGGCGTAACGCATTCAGCCCTGGGTAACGTCCATCACGGATGCTACCCAGGGCGAATCGAGAGCTAAAAAAAATCCCCGGAGCGTTGGTGCGCTCCGGGGATTTTGTTCATGTGCCACTGCCTTTGTGGGGCCGGTGGGTGCGCTGCTGGCTTGTGGCCAGGGTGGCTGGGGTCTGTGTGTTGCAGAGATTTCAGTGTAGGTGCAAGCCGCGGGCAGAATATTGCGTTTTTGCCGCTTAATTCTTGTTTATTGGCATAATCTGCCAATATTTATAGACCTCAAGGCATACACATGGATTTAGACCGGTATGACAGGCAAATTCTGGAGATTCTGCAGGTCGATGGCCGCGTCAACAACCAGGAGCTGGCAGACCGCATTGGTTTGTCGCCCTCGCCCTGCCTGCGCCGGGTGCGGGCGTTGGAAGAGTCCGGCCTGATCCTCGGCTACCGGGCCTTGCTGGATGCCAAAAAGCTGGGGCTGTCGTTGATGGCCCTGGTGCACATCTCCATGGACCGCCACACGCCGGAGCGGTTCGCCAACTTTGAGGGATCGATCACCGTGCTGCCGGAGGTACTGGAGTGCCTGCTGATCACCGGGCAGGATGCCGACTACCAGATCAAGGTGGTGGTGCGCGATATGGACCACTACCAAGATTTGCTGCTCAACAAGCTGACGCGCATTGAAGGCGTGACCGGCGTGCATTCCAGCTTTGTGCTGCGAAGGGTGGTGGACCGGACCGCGATGGCATTGTCTTGAGCTGCTGCCCCCCGCTTAAAACAGCGCTATTTCACCGCCTTCAGATAGCGCTGGATGGCGGCGACTTCCAGGGGCGTAGGAGGCTTGCCCTTATCAGACTGGAAGCTTGCATCCTTCCAATGCGGCATGGTCTTGTCCATAAGTTTGCCGTGGTCGTCTATACCCTGGAGCACTGCCCGCTGGAATATCTTCAAAGGCCACGTACTGGCATCACCCGCGAGGGGGGGACCCTTCACATCGCCCTGACCGCCTTTGCCACTATCGCCATGGCAGACAGCGCAGTTGGCGCTGAACAACGCATTGCCATCCAGATGGGCCGTGCTGGCTTGGGCAGTGGCCCCCAGGCTTAGCGCCGACACCACAAAAACTAGACTGGTCAGTGGGTACATGGCCTAGGCCCTCACAAAGGTAAAAATCCAGTCTACATCCGTTGCCGTGGCGACGGTTGCCTCATTAAAGCCCGCAGCAGTAATTGACAGGCAGTCATTTCGTACCGCAGTGGAACGGAATCAGCGGGCCGCCAGTCGGCTGCACAGCGCTGCATTGTCTGCCTCCAGTTGCACGATGCGCTGCTCTGCAGCCTGCAGCGTTTGCGTCAAACGCTGGACTTCCACAGCAAGGCCATCCGCCACCTCGGTCACCCGCTCCCGCGTGCCGTCACGGGTCTGCGCCAGCTGGGCGCTGATGGTGTCCAGCCACGCCATGATCTCCACCCGCGTCGTGTCCTTGTGCAGCGGGTTTTGCAGCGTGGCTTTTTTCACATCCGCACGGCGGCATAACTCGGACTGGGTGACGCGGCCAAAGTTGAAAGGGTAGATGCCTTGGTGCGCCGCGATCTCGGCCTCAATGTCGCGCATGGCCTTGTGCAGGCGGGCCAACGCGGCCTCGGTGCGGGCATTGGGTTTCTCAGGGGACGGGATGGAATCGATGGTCATGGCAAAAGTTTAAGCCCCCTGCGCACTGCGCAAGGGCTCCAGCGCCAGATCAGGCGGGCTTGTGTTCGCCCACGATCTGGTCCAGCACAGCAACGGTGCTGCTTGGCAGCGTGAGTTGGGCGGCAGCCAGGTTTTCGCGCAGATGGCCCACCGACGACGTGCCGGGAATCAGCAGGATGTTGGGGGAGCGCTGGAGCAGCCAGGCGAGTGCCACCTGCATGGGTGTGGCACCGAGTTCTGTGGCAACTTCGGATAACCTGGCCGACTGCAGCGGTGTGAAACCACCGAGTGGAAAAAACGGCACGTAGGCGATGCCTTCACGGGCCAAATCGACGATCAGCGCGTCATCGGCCCGGTGCGCCAGGTTGTACAGGTTCTGCACGCACACGATAGAACAAATGCTACGCCCTTGCGCAATTTGCGTGGGCGTGACATTGCTCAAGCCGATGCCGCGCACCAGGCCCTGCTGCTGCAGCCCGGCTAGCACGGTAAGCGGTTCTTCCAGAGAGCCTTCGGCCGGACCATGGATGCTGAACATGCTGCGCAGGTTGACCACGTCGAGCACCTCCAGGCCCAGATGACGCAGATTGTCGTGGACCGCCTGGGTCAGTTGCTCACGCGAGAAGGCCGGGTTCCACGATCCGTCCGCGCCGCGCAGGGCACCAATCTTGGTGACGATGGTGAGGCCGTCGCGGTAGGGGTGCAGCGCCTCGCGGAGGATCTGGTTGGTAATGTGCGGGCCGTAGAAGTCGCTGGTGTCGATGTGGTTCACACCGCTTTCCACGGCCTCGCGCAGCACGGCGATGGCGGCAGAGCGGTCTTTCGGTGGTCCGAATACGCCGGGGCCGGCGAGTTGCATGGCACCGTAGCCCAGGCGCTTCACGCGGCGGCTTCCGAGGGTGTAGGTTCCGGCTTTGTTGATGTCGATCATGTTCATTCTCCAGTGGTGAGCCGTGAATGTAGGGAAGAACAGCGCGTACGATAAGTAGGTTGAATCAGCACAGGTTGTGCGAGAAGGCGAACAATGGCAACAAACTTAGGCGACCTGACGGCATTCGTGGCGGTGGCACGCGCAGGCGGTTTTCGCGGCGCGGCCATTGCCAAGGGGGCCAGTGGCGGGAGCGCATCCAGCCTCAGCGAAGCCGTGCGCCGCTTGGAGACCCGGCTGGGCGTGCGGCTGCTGAACCGCAACACGCGCAGTGTCGCGCTGACCGAAGCCGGAGCCCGCCTGCTCGAACGCCTGGGCCCGGCGCTGGTAGAGGTTGAGGCCGCGCTGGACGTGGCCAATGGGTTTCGCGACCGGCCGGCCGGTACGCTGCGGCTGAATGTGCCGCTGAGTGCGGCGCGCCTGGTGCTGCCCCGCATCGTGCCGCCTTTTCTGGCCGCCTACCCCGACATCGTGTTGGAGGTGATCGCCGAAGAAAGCTTTGTGGACATGCTGGCGGCGGGCTGCGATGCGGGCATCCGCTACGAGGAGCGGCTGGAACAGGACATGGTGGCCATCCCCATTGGCCCGCGCAAGCAGCGTTTTGCCGCAGCAGCCGCCCCCGCCTACCTAGACCGGCGTGGCCGGCCCGCGCATCCGCGCGAGCTGCTGGGCCACGCCTGCCTGCGCGGCAAGTTCGCCAGCGGGGCCATGCCTGCCTGGGAGTTCGAGCGGGATGGCGAAACCATCAAGGTGGAGACCAGCGGACCGCTGATCGTCAGGGTCGGCGGTGCAATTGAGTTGGCCGTGGAGGCCGCGGTGGCCGGTAGCGGGGTCATTTACTTGTTTGAAGACTGGCTGCGTCCGTACCTCGACAGCGGCGCGTTGGAGCCGGTGCTGCCAAGCTGGTGGCCCAGCTTCTCCGGCCCGTATCTGTACTACCCCAGCCGCCGCCAACTGCCTGCGCCGCTGCGCGCGTTTATCGACTTCATCCAAGCGCTACGGCCGTAGATTTTTATAAAAATCAGCCTCCAGCGCAGGTAGCGCCTTCAGCAGCAGCTATTTATTCAATAGCATTCAGACTTTGCGCATGAACTTGAAGATCAGCACCCAAAAGCTCAGGATGAGCGAGGCCACGGGGAACTGCAGCGCGGTGGGCATGAGGTAGATGGCGACCACGCCCGGAATCCACACGCACCACAAGGCCACCAGCAGCGGCAGGTAGCGGCTGCTCAAAAAGTCGGCCGAGAAGATGCGCTGCCAGGCGCTGGCGCGAAAGCCGTCTTCGCGCCAGGCAAACAGGGCGATGACGGCAAAGTTGGTCATGGGCGAATACACAAACTGGTCCAGCAGCATCTTTTTGGCGATGGTGGCACCGTCATTGCCCTCGCCAAACAGGCTGACCTGCAGCGCGTAAAACAGGTCCACGGTGATGCCGATGGAGCCAAACACCAGCGTGGCGTAAGCCATGTCGGCCAGCAGTGTGCTGCGCACCCGCTGCCGCAGCACGGCAATGCCCAGCAGCTCAGGCACCAGCACGGCAAACATCGCGTAGGTGGCAAACGAGAACGGGTGGCCCCAGGCCAGCTTCACCGCGCCCCAGTGCGACAAGCCTGCCTGCACAGCGGGGCTCCAGGCATAGGCCAGGGTGAGCGCCACCAAACCCGCCCACAGCACCATGCCCGGCAGCAGGTTGGCTTTGACGGCCGAGCGGACTTGCTGCAGGGGCGTGGGCGGGCTGGGGCGGTCCATCAGGCGGGTTCGGCCAGTGCCAGTTCGGCCAGTCTCAAAGCGCCGTCAAAGCTGCGGGCCCCGCCGATGAACAGGTTGAGGTGGCAGAACACGCTGTCTTCCACACCGGTCACCGCCGCCAGTTCCTGGTCGCGCAGACCGGCCCAGCTGGCGGGCAAATCCATGCGGGTGTCGAACGAGCCGGGCTCTACCGGCACGGTCTTGATTTGGTACTGGTTGCCGTCGGAATCGGGGTAGATGACAAACATCACCTCGGGCATTTCATCGACCACCACGCGGGTCCAGGGCATGCCGCCCTCGCGCAGGTGCAGCAGCTTGCCGCCCAGCAGACGCGGGGCCTGGCGCACGGTGTCCATGGCGCGGATCTGCGCCACTTTTTTGCCGATGGCGTGGTCCAGAAATTTGCGCGTGATGGCGATGGCCTCACGGAAGCGGGTTTCCAGGAGTTGGGCTTTGGCCGCCAGGTCCAAGCCCTGCTCTTCCAGCCAGTGGGTGTTGAGCTGCGCGACCAGCGACGACAGGCCGAAGATGCCGGGGGCCACGTCGCCCTGCCCGGTGTCAACAATGTCGAGGTACTGCACCAGCGAGTGGTCGATGGTGTTGACGATGCTGGCCATCGCCGCGTCGTCCAGCGTTTGGTCGTGGCGGGCCGCCCAGGCGCTGACATACGCAGAACCGAAGGCCGACCACACCAGGCCGGCGCTGGCGTAGCCCACGCCGGGCACGGTGTGGCCATCGACCAGGCGCTCTGGGCGCGCGCCTTCAAAGCCGCGTTGGTGGTGGTCAAAACGGCCGGTAGCCGCATCCCAGGTGCCGCCGACATCGACCACGAAGTCGGCGGTTGCGATCAGCGCCTTGTCGCGGGTACGCAGCAGCGTGTGCGATGGGAAAACCCCCATCAAAACGCCCACGCCAAAAACGTCGTCGGCGTGGAATGTGCCACTGTGGGTGGCAATCGTGGTGGTTTTTGTCATCGCCCGATTTTAATGAATCTGCGGCGATGGACGGTACCAGGCGGTTACCTAAAGTTAACGCCTAATCAACCTCTAGCAAAGGTAGCACCTGCACCAGCAGCTACCAAAGTAGTAGCAAACGGGGAGGACTTAGAAATTGTAGCGGACGGTATAGATGAAGGCGTCTTGGTAGGTAGCCGAGCCCAGCTTGTTCTTGGCGTAGCGGTAGCTCACGCCGGTGGTGATATGGGGGGTGGCGTTCCACCAGAACGACAGGGCACCGTTTTGCGCCGTCTTGTTGGAGGTGACGACGCCGCCGTCCCGGGCCATGACCAGGTAGCTGTCCTTGCGGCCCATTTCGGTTTCATGCCAGCTGGTCACCATGAAGGACTGGTCCATGGCCTTGAAGCTGTAGCCGAACACCCAGCCGCCCATCATGCCGTTGTACTGGGTACCGAGGTCGGTCTTGGTTTCGTAATGGGCACCCAAGAACGGCTTGATCCAGAAGCCACCGTTGTTGTACGCGGTGCTCAGGCCCAGCACATTGTTCTGGTCGCGGAAGCCGTCGTCCATGAAGTTGTAGATATGGCCATACAACTGCACCGGCACACCGCCGACTTCGGTCATATTGATATGGGCCACGACCTTCATCGCGTAGCGGCGGTCCATGGCGGAGTTACCGGCATTGTGGGCATCTTTGTCGGGGTTTTCCACGTCAAAGAAGCCATACACATCGCCCCACTTGCCGCCCATGCCGCCTTCCAGCTCCAGTAAGGTGAAGTCTTGTTTCACGCCAAACGGACCCTTGCCTGTCTGGTTCTCTGTGTGGCGGGTCCAGTCCAGGTGTTGGACGCTGACATCCTTGAACGACCAGTTGTCATCGGCATGTGCAGCAGGGACCAGGGCGACGGTGGCGGCCACGGCAGCCAGGATTTTGGTGAATTGCATGGAGGGTTCCAAAAATAAGAATGTGGGATTTACTGCTATGCAAATGCCATGCCAAATACTTGACGAAGTAGTCAGCTTTTTGCACCAAACCGCGGCGTGGCAGCACGAACCTAGCGCTCTTTCACGTAGGGCTGTCCCAACGCCTTGGGCACCGCTGCCTTGCCGATAAAGCCCGCCAACAGCACCACGGTGAGCAAGTACGGCAGCGCCTGGATGGCCTGCACCGGCACCTCGCCGATGCCAGGCAGGCTCACGCCTTGCAGCAGAATGGCCGAAGCGTCCAGAAAGCCAAACAGCAGGCAGGCCCACAGCGCACGCACCGGCCGCCAGTTACCAAAAATCATCGCCGCCAGGGCCATGAAGCCACGCCCCGCCGTCATGTGCGGTACAAACGCCGCGCCCTGTGCCAGCACCAGATAGCTGCCCGCCAACCCGCACAACATGCCATTCAACGTAAGTGCGGCGTAGCGCAGGCGCAGCACCGACACACCGGCCGCGTCCACCATGTGGGCGTTCTCGCCCACCGCCCGCAAGCGCAGGCCAAAGCGGGTGCGGTACACCAGCCACCACACGCCCGCCACCAGCGCCAAGGCCAGGTACACCAAGATGTTGTGGCCCAGCAGGCCTGCACCGATGAGGGGCCCCACCCAAGGTACACCCTGCCAGGCCGCCGCGGCACCCGGCCACAGTGCATGCAGGCGCACATCGGTCGACACCGGCGGCGTTTGCCCGCCCTGCTGGAACCAGGCCAGGCCCAGCACCACCGTCATGCCCGCGGCGATGATGTTGAGCGCCACCCCCGACACCACCTGGTCGCCCCGGTGGCTGACGCAGGCAAAGCCGTGCAGCCACGACAAGGCCACCGCGGTGCCCATGGCCAGCAGCAACGCCACGGTGGTAGAACCAAAAGCCGCACCGCTGGCCCCGGCCACGAAGGCGGCGAACAGCATCTTGCCCTCTAGCCCGATGTCGATCACCCCGGCCCGCTCGGACAGCAGCCCCGCCAGCGCACACAAAATCAAGGGCGTGGCCAGCCGCAAGGTGGAGGCCAGCAATTCGCCCAGCAACGCACTATCCATGGCGAGCTCCCGGGCTCTTGAACAAGGCCAAAGCCCGCGCCAGCCAGGGCGCAATCACGTAGGCCATGGCCCCGGAAAACAGCACGATGAAGCCTTGCAGCATCACCACCATATCGCGGCTGAAACCCCGCACTTCAAAGCTGACCTCGGCCCCGCCCTGGAACAGCGCACCAAACAGCACGCTGGCCAGCACGATGCCCAGCGGGTGGTTGCGCCCCATCAAGGCCACCGCAATACCGGTGAAGCCCGCGCCGCCCACAAAATCGAGCAGCAGCTTGCCGTTGACACCCGCAATTTCGTTCATGCCCACCAGGCCCGACAAGCCGCCCGACAAGGCCATGGCCAGCACAATTTGGTGCTGGGGGCGGATACCCGCGTAGGCGGCAGCGCTCTCGCTGGAGCCCATGGCGCGCAGGCGGTAACCGGCGCGGCTGTGCCACAGCAGCAGGTACACGCCCAGCGCCGCGGCCAGCGCCAGCAGCAGGCTGAGGTTCAGCGGCGACGAAGGCCATTCCACGCCCACCCACGCCAGGGCTTGCTGCATGCCGGGCAGCTTGGCCGCCGGGCCAAAGGCCGCACTTTCCACCGCCATGCTGCCTGCGGGCTTGAGCGGGCCTACCAGCAAATAAGCCAACAGGCTGCTGGCCAAAAAGTTGAACATGATGGTGGTGATGACCACGTGGCTGCTGCGGTAGGCCTGCAGGTACCCCGGAATCACCGCCCAGACCACGCCAAACAGCACCCCGCCCAGCAGCATCAGCGGCAGCAGCACCCAGGCCGACAGGCTGTGCGACAGCCACAGGGCCACCAGCCCCGTGCCCAGGCCGCCCATCAGCGCCTGGCCTTCGCCGCCGATGTTGAACAGCCCGCCGTGGAAGGCCACCGACACCGCCAGCCCGGTGAAGATGAAGGTGGTGGCGTAGTACAAGGTGTAGCTCAGGCCACGTGGCGTGCCAAAAGCGCCCTGCACCAGCGCCGCCATCACCTCGCGCGGGCTTTGCCCTACCAGCGCCACCACCACCCCAGCGGCCAGCAGCGCGATCAATAAATTCACGGCGGGCAGCAGCAGCACATCGGCCCAGCGCGGCAAGGGGTGCGGGGCGCTCATGCAGCTTGTCCTTCTTGGGTTTCGACCATCAACAAGCCCAGTCGGGCCTCGTTGCAGGCATCAATAGGGAGTTCGCCGGTGACGCGGCCCTGGTTCAGCACCAGCACGCGGTCGGCCAGGGCCAAAATTTCGTCCAGCTCGCTGGACACCAGCAGCACGGCGCAGCCTGCATCGCGCAGCGCCCGCAACTGGGCGTAGATGAATTCAATCGCACCAATATCGACCCCGCGCGTGGGCTGGCCCACCAGCAGCACGCTGGGGGCCTGGCCGATCTCGCGGGCCAGCACCAGCTTTTGCTGGTTGCCACCCGAAAATTGCGAACTGCGCAGAGACGGGTCGCGCGGGCGCACGTCAAAGCGCTCCATCATGGCCGCCGTGGCCGCGCGCATGGCGGCGTGGCGCATGCGGCCCCAGCGGCTGTAGAGCGGCAGACCTTCGTAGCCCAGCACGGCCGACTCCCAGGCGGCAAAGTCCATCACCATGGCGCGCGCGTGCCGGTCTTCGGGCACATGGGCCAGGCCCAGGCTACGGGCAGTGCCAGGGTCTAGCCAGCGCGCGGGCGTAAAGCTTTGGCCACCCAGCACCAGCGTGCCCGCACTGGGCGTGCACAGGCCCGCCAGCGCCTCCAGCAGCTCGCTTTGGCCATTGCCCGCCACCCCGGCCACGCCCACGATTTCGCCCGCATGCAGGCTGAGGTGAAAGTCGGCCAAACGGGTCACCTGCAAGGCATCGCGCACGGTAATGCCCTGCGCCTGCAGCCGCACCGCACCCGTTTGGGTACGGGCATCGCCGCTGCGCCCCATCTGCACCTTGCGACCCACCATGGCCTCGGCCAGTACCTCGACCGAAGCTTCGGCAATCGGGCAAGCGTGCACCACGCGCCCTGCGCGCATCACGGTGACGAAGTCGCACAGGCGCATGACTTCCTTGAGCTTGTGGGTGATCAGCACAACCGTGGTGCCCTGCGTGCGCAGCCGTGCCAGCACAGCAAACAGCTGCTCGGTTTCTTGCGGGGTGAGCACGGCGGTGGGCTCGTCCAGAATCAATATCTTGGCCCCCCGGTACAGGGCCTTGAGGATTTCCAGCCGCTGGCGGTCGCCCACCGACAACTGGGCCACCGTGGCATCCAGGTCCACCTGCAGGCCGGTGGACTGCATCAGCCCCCCCAGCCCGCTGCGCACCACCGCTTCGGCCTTGTGCAGCAGCACATGCGGCTCGGCCCCCAGCATCACGTTGTCCAGCGCGGTGAGCGAATCCACCAGCATGAAATGCTGGTGCACCATGCCGATGCCCAGCGCGATGGCATCGAAAGCATTGCGGATGCGCACCGGCTGGCCCAGCACCGCGATGCTGCCGCTGTCGGCGCTGTAAAAGCCGTACAGGATGGACATCAGCGTGCTTTTGCCCGCCCCGTTTTCACCCACGATGCCATGCACCGTACCTGCCTGCACCTTTAGCTCCACCTGCTCGTTGGCGCGCACGGCACCAAAGCGTTTGCAAATGGCGTCCATGTGCACGGCCAAGGGTGGAGGCATCGGGGTCGTCATCGGAGTCGTGTGGCGGCGTGGGGCGTTACTTGCAGGCGCTGGCGGTCATGTAATCGACCACCTTGATCTTGCCGCTGATGATGTCGGCCCGGGCCGCGTCCACCTTGGCCTTCATGTCGGCGGTGACCAGCTTGGCGTTATTGGCATCCATGGCATAGCCCACGCCGTCTTCTTTCAGGCCCAGGCTGCTCACGCCGGGCTTGTAGTTCTTGAGCACGTTGACCACGGCCACATCGACGTGCTTGACCATCGAGGTCAGCATGGTGCCGGGCTGCAGGTAGTTTTGGTTGCTGTCCACGCCGATGGCCAGTTTGCCCGCGTCTTTGGCAGCCTGGTAGACCCCGGTGCCGGTGCCGCCCGCAGCAGCAAACACTACATCTGCGCCCTTGGCAAACTGGGCCTTGGTGAGCTCGCCGCCCCGGCCAGGGTCGTTCCAGGCGGCACCGGTGGTGCCGGTCATGTTGGCAAAGGTTTCGACCTTGGGGTTGGCGTATTTGGCGCCTTGTTCATAGCCGCACTGGAACTTGCGGATCAGCGGAATGTCCATGCCGCCCACAAAGCCCACCTTGCCAGTTTTACTGGCCTGCGCCGCCAGCATGCCGACCAGGAAGCTGCCCTCGTGCTCGTTGAACACGACAGACTGCACATTCGGCAGGTCGATCACCATGTCGATGATGGCGAACTGCAGTTTGGGGAAGTCTTTGGCCACTTTTTCAATCGCCGATGCCTGGCTGAAGCCCACGCCAATGATGGGGCTGGCTCCGCGTTCGGCCATGCGGCGTACCGCCTGCTCGCGCTGGGTTTCGTTGGACACTTCAAAGTCCAGATAGCTCTTGCCGGTTTCCTTTTTCCAGCGCTCCATGCCGTCGTAGGCCGACTGGTTGAACGACTTGTCGAACTTGCCGCCCAGGTCGTAAATGATGGCGGGCTCGGCCCAAGCCGACAAGGTGGTGACAAGAGCGGCGGCCAAAAAACTGCGTTGAAAAAAGGTTTTCATGGGGGGGTATCCGTGGTGAAGTTAAAACGTGCATCGGAACAAACGGGGGTGGGGCTGCTGGGGACGGCCTCCTTTCAAAAGCCGGTGAACGGCACACCACTGGGCTGTATCCAGTTGCTGGCCGGGTAGGTGGCCTGCCCGCTGACCGCGTGCAAGGTGTAGGCGTGGCGCGACTGCGCAGAATGGTTGGGTTCCGACAGGTGCGGAAACAGGCCGTTAAAGATAATCAGCGTGCCCTGGCGGACTTCCAGCCATTCCAGGCTATCCATGTCCCAAGGCATGGCTGCCTGCAAGGATTCCAGGCGCAAAGCCCCGTCGCTCTGGCGGCGAAACACCTCTTTCAGCCCGTGCCGGTGCGCGCCCGGCAGACCTCCCAGACAGCCATTGCCCCGGTGCGCGTCTTCTATGGCAAACCAAAACCCGACCACCGACTGCGGCGCGGTGTACAGGTAGGTGGCATCCTGGTGGCAGTTGACCTCGCCACCAATACCAGGCTGCTTGAAGATGTACATGGACTGCACCAGTTGCGGCGCCACCAGGCCCAGGGCTTCGGCCACCGCCTGCAGGCGCGGCCCGTGCGAGAAGGCGTGGAACACCGGGTCCAGGTCGTGCAGGGCATGGCCGAGCTTGTTGATGGCCCGCTCCAGCGGCACGCACAGCTGGCCTTGCGCATCGAAAGCACCGGCTTCAAAAAACGCCCCGATACCGCGCGCCGAGGCGGCAAAGTAGGCATCCTGCGCATGACGCTGATCGGTGGTGGAAAACACCGTGCCGGGGGCCCGAGGCGCGTGTTCGGCCACCAACTGGCGGGCCCGCTGCTGCAGCGCCAGGCACTGCGCCTGCGGCACAAAGTCTTCCAACACCAGCACGCCGTCGCGGGCGTAGGCAGCGCAGGCCTCGGCGGACAGGCCCCGCTGCGCGTCAAAGTGGCTGCGGTGGACCATTGTTTCAGCCCTCTAACTGCTGGTAGGCGATGGCAATGGCCGCCGCCAGACGGGCATTGTTCAGCACCAGCTGGATGTTGGAGGCCAGGCTATTGCCGCCGGTGATTTCGCTCACCCGGGCCAGCAGGAACGGGGTGGACTGCTTGCCCGCCACGCCCTGGGCATGGGCTTCCTGCAGCGCCTGCTCAATCGCCGCGTCGATGCTGGCGCGGGGCATGGCATAGGCCTCGGGGATGGGGTTGGACACCACCATGCCGCCCGGCATGCCCAAGGCCCACTGGGCGTGCATGGCGCGGGCAATCTGCACGGCGCTGTCGAGCCGGTAGTCCACCTTGAAGCCGCTGTCGCGGGTGTAGAAGGCAGGCAGGTTGTCGCTCTGGTAGCCCACCACCGGCACGCCATGGGTTTCCAGGTACTCCAGCGTGAGTTGCAGGTCCAGAATCGACTTGATGCCAGCACACACCACCGCCACCGGCGTGTGGGCCAGCTCTTGCAGGTCGGCAGACACGTCAAACGTGGTGGCCGCCCCCCGGTGTACGCCGCCAATGCCGCCGGTGGCAAACACACGGATGCCCGCCATCGCGGCGATCAGCATGGTGGAAGCCACGGTGGTGGCACCGGTTTGCCCGGCGGCCACGATAAAGGCAACATCACGGCGGCTGACCTTGACCACCTCGCGCCCGCCCAGGCCCAGTTGCTCGATCTCAGCGGCCGTCAAACCCACCTTGAGCCGGCCATCCAGGATGGCGATGGTGGCGGGCACCGCCCCGTGGGCGCGCACTTCGGCCTCCACCTGCAAGGCTGTGGCCACGTTTTGCGGGTAGGGCATGCCATGGGCAATGATGGTGGACTCCAGCGCCACTACGGGGCGTTTGGCGGCCAGGGCGGCAGCCACTTCGGGGTGGATGTCGAGAAAAGGAAAGGGCTTCATCGGAGTCTCTTGGATCGGTTAGGCAGGATGGGCGGTCAGCCATTGCTGTACCAAGGCCACCGACAGTGCCGGGTGGTTGGCAGCCTCTACGCCCAATGTCAGGGCCGCGCAGGCCGACGCGAAACGCACGGCCTGTGCCAGGCCCACGCCCTGCACCGTGCTATGCAACAAACCGGCCATCAACGCATCGCCCGCGCCGGTGGTATTGGCCACCAGGCCGGTGGGAGCCGCCTGCCAGCCTTGCGGGCCAGCGGTTTCGCTCCAGAACACGCCCTGCGTGCCCAGGCTGAGCACCACCTGCTGCACACCCTTGTGGTGCAGCCAGGCAGCCACAGTGGGTGCATGGTCGGGGGTTTGCAGCGGCAGACCGGTCAGAGCCTGGGCTTCGAGCCGGTTGGGTTTCAACAGGTGTACGCGGTGTAGCCAGGGCGCAATGCGCTGGCATTTGTGGGTGGACACCGGATCGACAAAAATCGGTGCGCTGCCGCTGTGCGTGCACAGCCAGGCCAGTGCCGACTCGGATAAGTTGCAGTCCAGCAGCAGGGCCTGTGCGCTGGCCAGCGTGGCCGCTAACGGGGCCAGCCGCTCGGGCGTGATGCGGTCCACGATGCGCATGTCGTTGACGGCCAGCGCCATGTCGCCATCCGGGCCGTGCAGCGACACATAGCTGGAGGTGGCCTCTCCCGGCAGCACCCAACAGGCCTGCAGTTCCACACCCGCCGCCGCCGTGGCATGGCGCAGGCTGTGCCCCGGTGCGTCGTCGCCCACGGCGCTGACCAGCCGCGTGGGCTGGCCCAGCCGGGCCAGGTTCTCGGCCACGTTGCGGGCCACGCCGCCCGGGGCGAAACGGATGTGACCGGGGTTAGAGTCGCCCGCCACCACGGCCTGGGCGCTGTGACCTGCGATGTCCATGTTGGACGCGCCCACGGCCACCACGTATGTCATGGCTGCAGGCCGCAGCCGCGCAGCAGCAAGGCCACCACATGCTCGGTGGCGCGGGCCTGGTCGGCACGGGTCAGCTTGGCGCGGCCCAGCACGGCGCTGACCTGCACGTCAAAATCGGCATAGGTTTGCGTGGCCGCCCACAGGGTGAAAAACAGGTGAGTGCTGTCCACCGGGGCCATTTTTCCCTCGGCAATCCACTGGTCGATGACGGCGGCCTTGGCCCGCACCGTACCGCGCAGCTCGGTGGCCAGCAGCTGCTTGACCACGGCTGCGCCGTGCAGCAGCTCGTTGGCCCAGACCTTGGAGGCGTGCGGGCGGGCGGCCGACATGGCCATCTTGCTGCGGATGTAGCCGCCAATCGCCTGGGCCGGGTCGGCATCGGGCGTGATGCCGTGGGTGGGGGCCAGCCAGTCTTCCAAAATACGGGCCAGCACCGCGCGGTACAGCCCGTCCTTGTTGCCAAAGTAGTAGTGCAGATTGGCCTTGGGCAGGCCGGATTCATCGGCGATCTGGGCCATGGTGGCTCCGCTGAACCCGGCCCCTGCAAAGACGCGCTCTGCTGCGGCCAGAATCCGCTCTTCATTGGCCTGGCGGATCTGGCCCTTGGCATCCGCCGGGGCTTGCGTGGTAGAGATCACTTTTTGGTGGCCGCTTCCCACACGATGTGGCTCATGGCGGCGGCACCGGGGTCTTTCTTGATCACCGGTGCACTGCCGCCCGACATCAGCACCTTCACCGTGCGCTCGTAGGCAGCGGGCTCCAGGTAGCCCATCTTGGGGGTGTTGGCGGTGGTGATGAGCTTAGCCACGTTTTCCATCTGGCGCTTTTGCACGGCCAGGGTGGCGCTACCCGACATGTCGTTGGACACCACAATCTTGGCGGCCTCTTCGGGGTTTTTTACCGCGTCGTTCCAGCCTTTGAACGTAGCCTTGAGGAACTTGCCCATGCGGGCCACAAAAGCCGGGTCTTTGAGCTTGGGCTCCATCACGTACAGGCCGTCTTCCAGCGAGGCCGCGCCCTGGTCTTCGTAAAAGAAGGTGACCAGGTCGCTCTCTTTGACACCCGCGTCGATGATCTGCCAGTACTCGTTGTAGACCATGGTGGACACGCAGGCGGCCTGGTTTTGCAGCAGCGGATCGACGTTGAAGCCCTGCTTGAGCACCTTGATGTCCACATCGGGTTTCAGGCCCAGCTTGGCCATCCAGTTCAGGAACGGGTATTCGTTACCGCCAAACCATACGCCCAGGGTTTTGCCCTTCAGGTCTTTGGGGCTGGTGACACCGCTGGATTTTTTGCAGGTCAGCATCAGGCCGGAGCGGTTGAACACCTGGGCGATGTTGACCAGCGGCACACCGGCTTCGCGGGCGGCCAGCGCGTCGGGCATCCAGTTGACGATCACGTCGGCGTTGTTGCCTGCAATCACCTGCACCGGCGAGATGTCGGGGCCGCCGGGTTTGATGGTTACGTCCAGGCCTTCGGCTTTGTAGTAGCCCTTGGCGGCCGCCACGTAGTAACCCGCAAACTGGGCTTGCGGCACCCATTTGAGCTGCACGGTGACTTTTTCTTGCGCCTGGGCGGCAAGGCTGCCCAACGCGAAAGCGGCGGCCAGCAGGCATTGGCTCAACTTGGATAATTTCTGCATCGAATACTCCTAGGGTGGGGAACTTACCGGGAACGAACGGAAGGGTGCCAGAACGCAAAGCGCCGCTCCAGCTGCACCAGCAAGGCGTAGGCCAGCGAGCCGGTCAGGGCCGCCACCACAATCGCACCCCACACCAGCGGCATGTGCATCTTGGCCGCCTCGGTGGAAATGCGAAAGCCCAGCCCAGCCGTGGGCGAACCAAAAAACTCGGCCACGATGGCCCCGATCAGCGCCAGCGTGGCGTTGACCTTGAGCGCACCAAAAATGAACGGCAAGGCGCTGGGCAGGCGAAGCCCCAGCAGGGTTTGGCCGTAGCCTGCTGCGTAGCTGTACATCAGCTCGCGCTCCAGCTTGCCTGCAGCTTTCAAACCGGCCAGGGTCGACACCAGCATGGGGAAGAAGGTCATCAGCACAACCACCGCCGCCTTGGATGGCCAGTCAAAGCCAAACCACATCACCGCAATGGGGGCCACCCCGACCAATGGCACGGTGCTGGTCAGCGAGGCAATCGGCAGCAGGCCGCGCTGCAGGAACGGCAGGCGGTCAATCGCCACCGCCACGGCAAAGCCCAGGCCGCAGCCCAGCACCCAGCCGGTCACCACCGACTTGAGCACGGTCTGCACAAAGTCGCCCCACAGCACCGGCCAGCCCTCGGCCATGGCCTGCACGATCAGCAGCGGCGACGGCAGCAGCACCCGGGGCACGTCATACGCCGTGACCAGCAGCTGCCAAAAGTACAGCAGCCACACCCCAAACAAACCCGCCGTCAGCAAGCCGTAGGCAGGCCGTCCGTCCAGCGCAGCGCAGGCCCGCACCGTCCACACGGCCACCACCAGCACGGCCAAAAATAAAGGTAAAAATAGGCCGCTAGCGCTGGATGCACCTGCGGGAACAGCTATAAAAACCGCAGCAAGCAACATGCTGGCAACCACCAGCCCCAGCACCGCCCTTGGGCTGCGCGCCTTCATACCCGGCCCCCAAAGCGGCGCAGCACCAGCCGCTCCACACCCAGCACGGCGGCGGTCAGGGCCAGCCCCAGCAGGGCCGACATCAGCAGCGCCGACCAGATGGCCACGGTGTTGCCGTAGTACGAGCCCAGCAGCAGCTTGGCCCCCAGGCCCGCCTGCGCGCCGGTGGGCAATTCGGCCACCATGGCCCCCACCAGACTGGCCGCAATGCCGACCCGCAAGGCCGGGAACAAAAACGGCAAGGCCGCTGGCAGGCGCAGCAGCCAGAACGCCTGCCAGCGCGAAGCCGCATAGGTGTACAGCAGCTCGGTGTCGATCTGCTGCGGCGAACGCAGGCCTTGCACCATGGCCACCGTGACCGGGAAGAAGCACAGGTACATGGCGATCACCGCCTTGGGCCACACGCCCGAGAAGCCCAGGCTGCCCAGCAGCACCAGCACGATGGGCGCAATCGCCAGCACAGGAATGGTTTGCGAGGCCACGATCCAAGGCATCAGCGCCCGGTCCAGCGTGCGCGAATGCACGATGCCCGCCGACAGCAGCAGGCCCAACACGGTGCCCATGGCAAAGCCCAGCAGGCTGGACTGCGCCGTCACGGCCACGTGGTACAGCAGGTTGCGCGGTGAATCGACCGGCCAATCCACCAAACTGGACCAGAAATCGACCGCCACCTGCTGCGGCGACGGCAGCACCGGGCGCTGCATGGACAGCGTGGTTTGGACCAGCTCCGTCCAGCCCCAGGCCGTGCCCCGGGGGCTGAGCACGCGCTCGATGGCTCCTGGCGCGTTCAGCCACACCGCGCCCGCAATCCACAGCAATAACACGCCCAGCAGCACAGTGGCAATGGGCAAGCCGCTATCGAAAGCAGAGCTGCGCTTAATGGTGGCCATCCGCCAGGGACTCGCGTACGGCATGGGCCAGCGCCATGAATTCGGGGGTGTCGCGCAGGCCCAGGTGGCGCTCGTCCGGCAGGGTGGAGTCGATCACTTTGACGATGCGCCCCGGCCGCGGCGACATCACCACGATGCGGGTGGACAAATACACCGCCTCGGCAATCGAGTGGGTCACAAACACCACCGTGCGGCGCTCGCGCTGCCAGAGCTGCTGCAGTTGTTCGTTGAGCCGGTCGCGGGTGATTTCGTCCAGCGCGCCAAAGGGTTCGTCCATCATCAGAATGCGCGGCTCGAACGCCAGCGCCCGGGCAATCGACACCCGCTGCTGCATGCCGCCGGAGAGCTGCCAGGGGTATTTCTTCTCGAAACCCTGCAAGCCCACCCGCGCCAGTTGGTCCATGGCAATGCGCTGGCTCTGGGCCTTGTTGCGGCCCTGGATGTGCAGGGGCAGCAGCACATTGCCCAGCACCGTGCGCCAGGGGAACAGCGCCGGGGCCTGGAACACATAGCCGTAGGAGCGGGCCAGGCGCGCCGCGTGCGGGCTGACCCCGTTCACCAGCATGGTGCCGGAGCTGATGGGCTCCAGGTCAGCAATGGCGCGCAACAGCGTGGTCTTGCCGCAGCCCGAAGGCCCAATCAGCGAGATGAATTCGCCCGGTTGCACCGTGAGGTCGATGTCTTGCAGCGCGTGCACCGGCGCGTCGGCAGCGGGGTAAATGACGTTGGCCCGGCGGACCTCGACCGCCAGCGGAGCCTCTAAGGGCTCAGGCGCTTGCATGGACACCATGGAGAAGGAGTTGAATCATATAAACCCACTATAAAGCTAACCAAACGGTCAGCTTCTTGGGGTTTAAGCTAGTTTTGTGCCAATATTTTTCGACCCACTGCACCGATGCGGTGCGGCAAATTCAGGACGGACGTTCAGCATCCTGCATCTGCTCTTCTTCGACTTTCGCCCACTGCTTACGGATGTCCAGCAGCTCGGGCAGGATGCCCAGAAAGGCGTGGACCACCATGGGGTCAAAGTGCACCTCGACACCGGCATGGATGTAGGCCAGGATTTTCTCTATCGGCCAGGGCTCCTTGTAGGGTCGGCGCATGCTCAGGGCGTCAAACACATCGGCCAGCGCCACGATGCGCGCCGACTTGGGGATGTCTTGCCCGCGCAAGCCGTCGGGGTAGCCGCTGCCGTCCCATTTCTCGTGGTGCCGCAGCGCGACTTCGGCCGCCAGCTGGAACACCGGGGCCTCGCTCTTGCTCAGAATATCGTGGCCAATTTGCGGGTGGGTACGCATCACCACCCATTCGGGTTCATCCAGCGGCCCCGGTTTTCGCAAAATCGCCTGGGGGATGCCCAACTTGCCGGTGTCGTGCATGGGGGCCGCCAGCTCCAGCCGGGTGCTGCTGGCGGCATCCCAGCCGCAGGCCTGGGCCAGCACGCGGGCATAGGCGGCCATGCGCCAGATGTGGGCACCGGTATCGGTGTCGTTGTAATGCCCGGCATGGCCCAGCATCAGGATCGCATCGCGGTAGCTCTGCTCCAGCGCGGTGGCCCGCACCAGCGACAAATGGGCCGCCACACGGGCTAGCACGATGGGCGGAGACACCGGTTTGGTGATGTAGTCCACTGCACCTGCCGCAAAGCCCGCGGCCTCGTGCGCCATGTCGGCATAGCCGGTCACAAAAATCACCTGCACGCTCTGGGTGGCATCGCGCTGCTTGATCTGTCGGCACAGGTCGTAGCCATTGGTATCGGGCAGCCCGATATCCAGCAGCACCAGAGCCGGGCGGTGCTTGACCACGGCGGCCAGGGTCTCGGTGCCATTGCGGGCAAACGCCAGCACATAGGTTTTCTGCAAGATCTCGCGCATGATGGCCAGATTGGCGGGCTCATCATCGACGACCAGAATAGTCGGGACGTACATGGTTTACTCCTTCAGCGTAATGCCGTAGTGCTGGGCCAACTGGCGGCTGCAGTCCTCGGCCCCCCGAAAATCAAACCCGCGCACGCAGGTCCGCACCACAGCCAGATCCTGTTCAGACACATGCTGCGCCAACAGGGTCAGCAGGGCCTCAACCGGTGCGGGGTTATCGGTATCCAAGGCCGCCAGCAAAGCCTGCAAGTGCGCCTCGATGGCGGTACGGGTCGCAGGAGAATCCAACTGCGCACTGCGGGCCAGAGGGTCAGAGCCATCGGGCTGCGCAGCAGGGGGCGCAAAGCGCGCGATCGCCCCCACGGCTTGTCGTATCGCGTCATCCAGACGGGCCAGAACCGGTATCGGGTCATAGCCCATGGACAGCACCCTTTCGGCCTCGCTGGCCAGGCGGTGGGTGGCAGGCAGGGCCATATTGGCGGCCACACCTGCTAGCTTGTGGGCCAACGCGGCAGCGGCGGGGCGGTCGTCTACCGCCAGGCTGGCATGCATGTCGGCCACCGCATGTCCATAGCCGCTGGAGAAACGCCGCAGATAGTCACGGTAGACCTGCAGGTTCGACCACATCTGCAGCCCCTGCGCGACGTCCACCACCGAGGTGTCTTGGAGCGGTACGGTCTCTACCGAGGCGGCAGGCACCGTACCGGGGGGCATCGGCAGCGGCAGTACTGCCGCACCCGACTTGCGCCGCCGTAGCTGCTGGATCAACGCCACCGTAGAGGGCACGTCAAAGGGCTTGCTGATGAAGTCGGTCATGCCCACGGCCTGCGCAGCTTCCTGCTGCGATTTGAAGGCCCCGGCGGTCAGCGCCACGATGGGCAGGTCGTTGAACTGCGGCATGCGCCGCAATTGGCGTGTAGCCTCAATGCCGTCCATCACCGGCATCTGCACGTCCATCAGGACGATATCCACACCGTTGGGTTGGGCCCGCAACCAGTCCAATGCCGCCTGGCCGTCCTCGGCCAGCAGCACCTCGGCCCCCTGCTGGTGCAGGATGCGTTGCGCCACTTCGCGGTTGATTTCACTGTCGTCCACCACCAGCACTCGCACCCCCGCCAAGTCCTGACCGACCGCCTGCGGCAAGACCTGATGCATGCCCACGGCATGGGCGCGCCTGCGCTGCGCGTTCATGACGGCGTTGTAGAGCGTGGAGGTGGTAACGGGTTTGCTCAGAATCGCATCCACCAGGTCGGCGCCCGGCTGGCTGGCCAGGCTGGTGAGCGAGTAGGCGGTGGCCATGATCACAATGGGGCATTCATCGGGCGGCACGCTGTCGCGCAGGGCCTGGGCCGTGGCCAGGCCATCCATGCCCAGCATTTTCCAGTCCAATACCACCACGTTGGGCAGCTTGCCGCTTTTACGGCCCTGCACCTGCGCCAGTACCGCCTCGCCGGAATCCACCGCGCTTACATTCCAGCCCAGGCCCTGGGCAATCTCTACCACGGCGCGCAGGGCGATTTGGCTGTCGTCGGCAAACAGGGCATCGATGCGGACCATGTCGGGCGACGAAAAATCGGTGCTGGGTATCTGCTGCACCGGCACGGTGAACCAGAATTCGCTGCCCTCGCCCAAAGTGCTGGTCAAGCCAATCTCACCGCCCATCAAGCCCACCAGTTGGCGGCTAATGGTCAGGCCCAGCCCGGTGCCACCAAAGCGGCGGGTGGTGGAGCCGTCGGCCTGGGTAAAGGC
>NZ_JBDTEM010000364.1:0-10222 GCF_039922535.1 Rhodoferax sp.
CCGAGGTTGACGATGCCGGCGCGCTCGTTGATGAGCAGGCCGAGCGCCGCGAACGCGAGCACCGTGCCCGAGTTCAGCGTGGCGGCGACGAGACGCGCGAACTGGTCCATCACACGCCCTCTCGCGCAGGCAGGCTGGTGGTCGAGACGACCGGACTGAGCGGCGCATCGTCGAGCGGCGGCGCTGCGGCCGTCGTCGGCCCGACGGCACCGCGTGCCGGCTTCCAGCGCACGCGATAGGCGATCAGCGTGTCGCAGGCGAGCAGCGTGAACAGCAGCAGGCCCTGGAACACGCCGGTGAGCGATTGCGGCAGGCCGAGGCGCGACTGCGCCAGTTCACCGCCGATATAGAACATGCTCATCAGGATCGCCGAGAAGACGATGCCCACCGGATGCAACCGGCCGACGAAGGCGACGATGATCGCGGCGAAGCCGTATCCCGCGGGGACGTGCGGCGTGAGCTGGCCGAGCGGGCCGGCCACCTCGAGACCGCCGGCCAGGCCGGCCATGCCACCCGAGATGAGCAGCGCCGTCCACAGGGCCTTGCGCGACGAGAACCCGGCGTAGCGCGCCGCCGCCGGGGCCAGCCCGCCCACCTGCTGGGCAAACCCAGCCCGGGTGCGGAACAAAAACACCCACAAACCGGCCACGCCGACCAGCGCAATCAGCAGCCCGATGCTGACCCGCGAGCCCTTGAACAGCCGGGGGATGCGGGTGATGGCCTCAAAATTCTTGGTTTGCGGAAAGTTATGCCCCAGCGGGTCTTTCCAGGGGCCGTCCACCATGTAGCTCAGCACCAGCACGGCCACGTAGACCAGCATCAGGCTGACCAGGATTTCGCTGGCGTTGAACTTGTCGCGCAGCAGCGCGGTGATGCCGCCCCAGACCATGCCGCCCAGCACCCCGGCCAGCAAAATCGGCACCACGATCCAGCCGGTGGTGTCCTTGTCGGCCAGCAGCGCCACACCGCTGGCAAAGATGGCCCCGATCAAATACTGGCCCTCGGCCCCGATGTTCCACACGTTGGAGCGAAAGCACACCGCCAGGCCCAGCGCAATGATCAGCAGCGGCGTAGCCTTGACCATCAACTCGCCCAGCGCGTACTGCGACTTGATGGGCTCCCAAAAGAACACCTGCAAGCCCTTGACCGGGTCTTTGCCCAACGCCATGAACAAGGCCACACCAACCACCACCGTGACCAGCAGCGCCAGGATGGGCGAGGCGTAGCCCCAGAATTTGGACGGCTGGGGGCGGGCTTCAAGCTTGAGCATGGGCCGCCTCCGAAGTCACTGCAGAGGTGTTCCACAAACCGCTCATCCATTCTCCAATCTGCGCCACTGTGGCATCGGTGCGCGCCACCGAGGGCGACAGCCGCCCTTTGGCAATGACGTGCAGCCGGTCGCATATTTCAAACAACTCGTCCAGCTCTTCGCTGACCACCAGCACCGCGCAGCCGGCATCGCGCAGGGCCAGGATCTCGCCGCGGATCTGCGCCGACGCGCCCACGTCCACGCCCCAGGTGGGCTGCGAGACGATCAGCAACTTAGGCTTGGCGTCGATCTCACGGCCGACGATAAATTTCTGCAAATTGCCGCCCGACAGCGACTTGGCGGCCGCGTTCGGCCCGCCGGTTTTGACCTTGAAGCGGTCGATGATGCTTTGCGCCTGGGTTTGCAGCACGCCCAGCTTGATCCAGCCGCTGGCGGTGATGGCATCGGTGCGCGTCAGCATCAGGTTGTGCGCCAGTCCCAGCGTGGGCACGGCGCCCCGGCCCAGCCGCTCTTCGGGCACAAAATGCAGGCCCAGCGCGCGCCGCTGCTGTGGCCCCAGTTTGCCTGCGGGCTGTCCCGCCACCTGCACCATGTTGCCGTCGCAGCGGGTGTCTTCGCCCGACAGTGCGTACAGCAGCTCGCGCTGGCCGTTGCCCGACACACCCGCAATGCCCACCACCTCGCCCGCCTTGACCTGCAGGTCAATGCCCTCCAGCTCCACGCCAAACTGGTCTTCGCGCGCCAGCCGCAGGGCCTGCACTTTGAGCACCGTGGCCCCGGTTTGCACCGCGCGGTGCTGCAGCGCAGGCGGCTCGGCCCCGATCATCAGGCGGCTCAGCGAGGCATTGGATTCCTCGGCCGGGTTGCACACCCCGGTGACGGTGCCGCCGCGCAACACGGTGCAGGCGGTGCACAGCGCGCGGATTTCGTGCAGCTTGTGGCTGATGTACAAAATGCTGCAGCCCTCAGAAACCAGCTGGTTCAGCACCACAAACAGCTTTTCCACCGCCTGCGGGGTCAGCACCGAAGTGGGCTCGTCCAAAATCAGCAGCTTGGGGTTGGTCAGCAGGGCGCGGATGATTTCCACCCGCTGCATCTCGCCCACCGCCAGGGTGTGTACCGGCCGGCTGGGGTCGATGTCCAGGCCGTAGGCGCTGGCCTTGGCAACGATGCGCTGGGTCACCTCGGCCAAGCTCAGGCTTTTGTCCAGGCCCAGCCAGACGTTTTCGGCCACGGTCAGGGTGTCAAACAAACTGAAATGCTGGAACACCATGCTGATGCCCAGCGCCCGGGCTTCTTGCGGGTTGCGGATATGCACCGGCTGGCCGTTGAACAGCACCGTGCCTTCGTCGGGCTTGACCGATCCGTAAATGATCTTCATCAGCGTAGATTTGCCCGCGCCGTTTTCACCCAGTACCGCATGCGCCTCGCCGGGCTGCACCGTCAACGACACGTTGCTATTGGCTACCACCGCCGGATAGCGCTTGGTGATGTTCGTCAGTTGCAGTCTGGGTGGTGCCATACGGGAAGACTCTTTTTATGAAAATAAAGGCTCTAGCGCAGATTCTGCCTGCGTGAGTAGCTACTTTTTCAGTAGCAAACCCGCACAAAACCCCGGCTGCGTCGCAGAGTCCCCCAGCAAGCTCAGTGCCAACCGTAGAAAATTGCGAACAATGGCCGTACACAGCGGGTAAACGCCGCGTATCCTAACCCGCAAAAACACGCCGACGATGGTGCAATGCACCAAAATGGGTGGTGCGACTATTGCATGCATGGCTTTACAAGAATTGCCGATAAGGACTCCCTCACCATGACGACCCAACCCTTGCGCTTCCTCCGGCGCGGCCAGACCACCACGCTGCACAACGTGCCGCCCGACCGCACGCTGCTGCAGGTACTGCGCGAAGACCTCGGGGCCTGCGGCACCAAGGAAGGCTGCGGCGAAGGCGACTGCGGTGCCTGCACCGTGGTGCTGGCCGAGCCCCATAGCGATAAACCCGGCACGCTGCGCTACCGCGCCATCAACAGCTGCATCCGCCTGGCCCATTCCATCGACGGCATGGCGCTGTGGACAGTGGAAGATATAGCCCCCACACTCGGCATTGGCGTGTCCTCGCTGCACCCCGCACAAGAAGCCATGGTGCAATGCCACGGCTCGCAGTGCGGTTTCTGCACGCCGGGCTTTGTGATGAGCCTGTTTGGCATGTACCAAAACAGCACCTGCCAGGGCCAGCCCATTAGCCGCACGGACGCGCAAGAGGCCTTGTCGGGCAACCTGTGCCGCTGCACCGGCTACCGGCCGATTCTGGATGCCGCCCAGGCGATGGAGCACTTGCCCGCCGTGCGCATCGACGAAGCCACCGTGCTACAACAATTAGAGCTACTTGCGCTTACTGCACCTGCGCAAAGTGCCGATTTTTCTTATAAATCGCCGCGCACTTTGGCTGAGCTGACCGCCGCCCGTGCCGCTTACCCCCAGGCCCAGATCGTGGCCGGGTGCACCGACGTAGGCCTGTGGGTCACCAAGATGCACAAGCACTTCGACAGCGTGCTCGACGTGACCCAGGTGGACGAGTTGCGCCAGACCATTGCCCACGCCGACTACCTGCAGATCGGGGCCGCCGTCACCTTGCACGATGCCTACACCGCCCTGGTCGCCAGCCGCCCGCAGTTGCACAGCTTTGCCAGCCGCTTTGCAGGGCTCCCGGTACGCAACTCGGGCACCCTGGGCGGCAACGTGGCCAACGGATCACCGATTGGCGACTCCATGCCGCTGCTGATGGCGCTGGGGGCCACGGTGGTGCTGGCCAGCCAGCGCGGGGAACGCGAGCTGCCGCTGGAGAAGCTGTACACCGGCTACCGGCAAAACGTGATGGCGGCGGACGAAGTTTTGGCGTGGATCAAGGTGCCGCATGCGGGTGCCGAGTTCATGCGGGTGTACAAAATCTCCAAAAGGTTTGACGACGATATTTCGGCTATCTGCCTGGCACTGAGCCTGACGACCGTGGATGGCATCGTCACCGCCGCCTCCATCGGCGTAGGCGGAGTCGCCGCCACCCCGGTGCGGGCCGTGCAGACCCAGACCGCGTTGGTCGGCCAGCCCTGGAGCCTGGCCACCGCCCACGCTGCGGCTGCGGCCTTGCGCGCCGAGTTCCAGCCCATCTCCGACATGCGGGCCAGCGCCGCTTACCGCAGCGAAGTCATGGGCAATTTGTTGCAACGCTTCTGGCTGGAAAGCCAGGGTGAGACCCAAATCAACCTCGCCACTTTCGATGTGGAGGCCTGCGCATGAACGCCCCTGACAAACTCCTTGTGTCGACCGCCTCCGCCGGCAGCAGCCAGCCACACGAAAGCGCCCGCGCCCAAGTAGCGGGCGCGGCGCACTACATCGACGACCTGCCCGAGCTGCGCGGCACCCTGCATGCCGCGCCCATCCTGTCCACCGTGGCCCACGGCACACTCAAAGGCGTGGACAGCCGCGCCGCGCGCGCCCTGCCCGGGGTGCAGGCGGTCATCCTCAGCCAGGACATCCCCGGCGACAAGATGTTGGCCGCCTTTGCCCACGACGAACCGGTGTTTGCCATCGACACCGTGCTGCACATCGGCCAGGTCATCGGCCTGGTGGTGGCCGACACGGTGATGCAGGCCCGCGAAGCCGCCCGCGCCGTGCAGCTAGACATTGAGGCCCTGCCCGCCCTGCTGGACGTGCGCGCCGCCCACGCCGCCCAAAGCTATGTGCTGCCACCGGTGTTTGTGCGCCGGGGCGATGCCGCAGCGGCGCTGGCCAGCGCCCCGCACACCCTCAGCGGCCAGCTCGAAGTGGGCGGGCAAGAGCACTTTTACCTGGAGGGCCAGGTGGCCTACGTGCTGCCGCAAGAGCAAGGCCAGTGGCTGGTGCACTCCAGCACCCAGCACCCGGGCGAAGTGCAGCACTGGGTGGCACACGCCTTGGGTTTGAGCAACAACGCCGTCACGGTGGAGTGTCGGCGCATGGGTGGTGGCTTTGGCGGAAAGGAAACCCAGGCCGGGCACCTGGCCGTGTGGGCGGCGGTGGCGGCGAACAAATTGCAGCGCCCTGTCAAGCTGCGGTTTGACCGGGACGACGACTTCATGGTCACCGGCAAGCGCCACCCCTTCGCCTACGACTACACCGTGGGCTATAACGACGCGGGCCTTATTTGCGGCCTGCAGCTCAGCATGCTGGCCAACTGCGGCTTCAGCGCCGACCTGAGCGGCCCGGTGGCCGACCGCGCAGTCTTCCACGCCGACAACGCCTACTTCCTGGCCGATGTAGACATCGCCTCGTACCGCGTCAAAACCCACACCCAGAGCCACACCGCCTTCCGCGGTTTCGGCGGGCCGCAGGGCGTGATCGTGATCGAAACCATCCTCAGCGAGATCGCCCGGCAGCTGAAACTAGACCCGCTGGCCGTGCGCCGCCACAACCTCTACGACGCGGCCGACACCCCCAACGCCAGCCGCAACTTCACCCACTACGGCATGGAGGTGGAAGACAACATATTGCACCCCATGCTCTCAAAAATAGAGCAAACTTCGGCCTACTACCAGCGGCGGGAGGCGATTCAGGCATGGAACGCCAGCAGCCCGGTGATCAAGCGCGGCATCAGCATCACGCCGGTGAAGTTCGGCATCTCGTTCACCGCCACCCTGTTCAACCAGGCCGGTGCGCTGGTCCACGTCTACACCGACGGCAGCGTGCAGGTCAACCACGGCGGCACCGAGATGGGCCAGGGCCTGAACACCAAGGTGGCGCAGATCGTGGCCGACGAGCTGGGCGTGCCCTTTGCCAGCGTGCTGGCCACGGCCGCCGACACCAGCAAGGTGCCCAACGCCTCCGCCACGGCGGCCTCCAGCGGCACCGACCTGAATGGCCGCGCCGCCCAGTACGCCGCCCGCAACGTGCGCGACAACCTGGCGCAATTTGTGGCCGGGCTAGATAACTGCGGCGCCGGGGCCGTGCAGTTCAAGGGCGGCCAAATCACCACCCCCAGCACCAGCCGCCCGTTTGCCAGCGTGGTGCAACAGGCCTACGCCAACCGCATCCAGCTGTGGAGCGACGGCTTCTACCGCACGCCCAAAATCCACTACGACAAAACCACGCTGACGGGCCGCCCGTTCTACTACTTTGCCTACGGCGCGGCCTGCACCGAGGTGGCCATCGACACCCTGACGGGTGAGAGCCGCGTGCTGAAGATCGACGTGCTGTACGACGCAGGCACCAGCATCAACCCGGCCATCGACATCGGCCAGGTGGAGGGCGGATTCATCCAGGGCATGGGCTGGCTGACCACCGAGCAACTGGTGTGGAACGCCAAGGGGTATTTGAGTACCCACGCCCCCAGCACCTACAAGATCCCGGCTACGGGCGACATCCCGGCGCACTTCAAAGTGGACCTGTGGGAACAGCCTAACCGCGAGGACACCGTGTTCCGCAGCAAAGCCGTGGGCGAACCGCCGTTTATGCTGGCCATCAGCGTGTTCGAGGCGCTGAAGGAGGCCATTGCCTCGGCGCGCAGCGATGGCGCGGTGGTGCAGCTGGCGGCTCCGGCCACGGCGGAGAATGTGCTGTGGGCGCTGGGCGCGTAGGGTTCTATTTTTAAGAAAAATCGGGCTCCAGCGCAGACACCACCTGCGCTGGAAGCTACACAATCAATAGTAAACCGCTATTGTGGCAGCGCCACTTCCAGCGGCTCGCCATAGGTCACCACCCGGTTGCGGCCGCTGCGTTTGGCCTCGTAGCAGGCGCTGTCGGCGGCCTCCAGCACGGCGGCGACCTCGGGTAGCTCGGGGCTGAGCTGGACCACGCCGATGCTGGCCCCCAAGTGGAAAGCATGCTCACGCCAGTCCATGCGCCAGGCAAAGACCCCGGCGCGCACCTGTTCGGCGATTTTCTGGGCCCGCTTCAGGGTGCAGCCGGGTAGCAGGATGGCGAATTCATCGCCGCCCAGACGGGCCACCGTATCGCTTTGCCGTACCAGCGACTCCAGCAGGCGGGCGATTTGGCGTAGCACTTCGTCACCTGCCGCATGGCCGGCCGCGTCGTTGATGGCCTTGAAGTAGTCCAGGTCGATGAACATGGCGCAACAGCCTTGGTAGTCGGTCTGGCGCGACAGCGGCTGGTGTGTCTGCTCCACCGCGTGGGCCAGCCGGGCCTCAAAATCGCGGCGGTTGACCAGATGGGTCAGGCTGTCGTGGGTGGCGGACCAGGCCAACTCGTCGATGCGGGCGCGGGCGGCGGTCACGTCGTTCAGGATCCAGATCACCCCGGCGCTGGGGTCACCGTCGATCACACCCCGGCCCCGCATCCGCACCAGCAGGCTGCTGCCGTCCTTGCGCCGCATCTGTACGTCGCCGTCGAACGAACCCTGGGTTTTGAAGGCCGCGCGGTAACGTTCGCCCACCGCCAGGTAGGCCTCATGCGAGGGGTAAATCACCCCCGCATCCAGCCCCAGCAGCTCGCCCTCGGGGTAGCCAAACAGGTAGTTGGCGTGGCTGCCGACCAGCTCGAACCGGCTGTCGCGGGTGATGACGATACCCACCGGCGAGTTCTTCAAAATCGCCATCAGTTGCTCGACCATCGCACTCTGGGCGGCCTGGGCACGGCCACGCTCCAGCGTCACGTGGCGAAACACCTGCACCAGTTGGCCGATCTCGCCGCGGGCCCGGGGCCAGTCGTCGGACACGGCCCGCCCCGCGCCCAGCAGCCGCTGCGCCCGGTCACGCAACTGGGTAATGGGCCGGGTGATATTCGCAATCAACAGCGTAGACAAAGCCGCGCAGATGCCCATGATGCCCAGCACCACCAACCAGGAGCGGGCGTGCACCTGGCGCAGCGGTGCCAGA
This sequence comes from Rhodoferax sp., assembly GCF_039922535.1. GTDB lineage: Bacteria > Pseudomonadota > Gammaproteobacteria > Burkholderiales > Burkholderiaceae_C > Rhodoferax_B. The sequence goes on from NZ_JBDTEM010000364.1 coordinate 8,135, forward strand.
GCGTAGTCGGCAGAGGTGATGCGGGCTACGGTCCAACCGGCAGCGGGCACGTCGGCCGTGGCCACCAGGTAGTGCGGCTGGTCCACCGATCCGCCGCTCTGCCGCTGGGCAAGCAAGGGACCCAGGCCCGGCTCGTCGGCCGCGCGCAGCATGCGGTGCTGGGCATCGGGATGCGACAGGATCACACCGGCCCGGCTGTAGATGACCAGCACGGCCGAGAAATCACCCAGCGTGGACACGGCTGCAGGCAGCAAATCTGCCGAGCCCAGCGACACCGCGCCCGCCAGCACCGCCACGGTCTGGCCGTCTGGGCCGCGTACCGGCACGGTCACCACCACCACCGGCTCCTGGGTCTGCTGGCTCCGTACCGGCTCTGAGATACCAATGGCCCCGGTGAGCAGGGTGGTTTGGAACACCGCCTGGTGGCTGAAACCCGGGTCTGGCACATCTTGCGGGGAATGGCTGGCCGATGCCAGTACGCTGCCGTCGGGCAGCACCACTTGCAACGCCAGAAACTGCTCCAGCGTCAGCGGGTGGTTGCGCAGCAACTGCGCCAGGGCCGCCGGGTGGGCCAGCTGCGTGGAGGGAATGTCGGCGGCCAGCAAGCGCAAGTTGGACTGCATGCGCCGCAGCCGGGTGTCCACCAAATCGGCCACCAGGTAGACAGAATCCTGCTGCTGTTGGCTAAAGCTGTTGCGCACCACCTGCTCGCTCTCGCGCGCCATAAAGTAGCTGGAGGCCGCTCCTGACAACAGAGCCGACCCCACCGCCACCAGCAGGATGCGCAGCTTGAGCATGCCCATCGCCTGCCAGCACCAGTGCACAGAAAATCGCCGGGGCGGCGCGGGTGTGGAGGGGATTTCCAGAGGTTCGGAGTGTCGGGTCATATCTTGTTTTTGTGTGGAACTACAAAATCCAAGGACCCTTCACCCCTCTTGCACGACAGGCCGCAGCAACCCCCTCTTGATTTGTAACCGGTTAATTTTTACCGGAGCAGCCCCATGCTGTCTAGCAAAATCACGCAAAACCGGCATAAGTACGCGTTTTCACCGTCAAAATGCCGTATTTTGATAAGTTTGGACTTGCATTTAGAGTTAACTATGGAGTCTTTTTTTAAAGCCCAATGGGATGTGCGCCGTTACAGCGGCGAGCACCAGGCCCACGCGCACGACCACGCCCAGATCATGTTTGCGCTGCAGGGCCGCATGGAGCTGGAGATTGGCGGCCGCGCCAGCTTTGCCGACACGGCCTGCGGGGTGATCGTGCCCGCCGGGGTGGCGCACGGCTTTGTAGCCACGGCCCACACCCGCATGTGGGTCATGGACACGCCCGCACAAGCCGGCATGGACCGGGTGCGGCGCTTTGCCGTGCCGCCGCTGCGCCCCGATCTGGCGCTAGCCGACCTGCTGCAGGCCCCGCAGATCCTGCAGCGCCGTAGCGTCACGCGCGCCGCCGTGGATGCCGCGCTGGATGCTGAACTGCACGCCCCCTGGACAACGGCACGCATGGCCGCGCTGTTCTTTTTGAGCCCCCAACGCTTCCATGCCCGGCTGCTGGAGCTGACCGGCAGCCCGCCGCAAAGCTATTTGCGCGCCCGGCGACTGCAGCGGGCCATGGCCTTGGTCCAGACCGGCATGCCGCTGGAGACCGCCGCGCTGCAGGTGGGCTACCGCAGCGCCAGCGCCCTGGCCTACGCGTTGAAGCGCGACCAGGGTGTGGGCGCAAAAAGTCTGCGAAGCTAAGCAGCACAAGAGTCTCTCGACATTTCCACCCGCGCCCTGCCTCACCATCAGGGCATGCACAACAAAACCCTTCTCGGCAGCCTGATGGTGCTGGCCGCCGCCGTTCTATGGGGCACCACCGGCACGGCGCAAAGCCTGGCCCCGCCGCATTTATCGGCCTACTGGATTGGCGCGCTACGGCTGGTGGTGGCCTCGGGCTTCTTTGCCATTTACGGCCTACTCACCGTGCCGCGCAGCAGCTGGGCGGGTGATCTGCGCCAGCTCGCCTGGGGCCAGGTGCTACTGGCGGGCCTGTGCATTGCAGGCTACAACCTGGCGTTTTTTGCCGGGGTCAAATCCAACGGCG
>NZ_JBDTEM010000365.1:0-1967 GCF_039922535.1 Rhodoferax sp.
ATTGTTTTTATAAGATCTTATCAATTTTCATTTGCCATTTTACAGTTCAGCCATTCCTCATTCACTCGTAAAAAAGGCACCCCATGAAAGCCGTTGGCTACCACAACAACCTGCCCATCGACAACGCCGCCGCGCTGCAAGACCTGACGCTGCCCACACCCACGCTGGAGGCACGCGACCTGCTGGTGCGCGTGTCCGCCATCTCGGTGAATCCGGTGGACACCAAGATCCGCCGCAACTCGGCTCCGGTCGCTGGCCAGACCCGCGTGCTGGGATGGGACGCGGTGGGCGTGGTCGAGGCCGTGGGCTCGGCCGTCAGCCTCTTCAAAGTGGGCGACCGGGTGTACTACGCCGGTGCCATCAACCGCCCGGGTGCCAACAGCGAACTGCACACCGTAGACGAGCGCATTGTTGCGCTGGCCCCGCGCAGCATCGACGACGCACAGGCCGCTGCGCTGCCGCTGACCGCTATCACTGCGTACGAGTTGCTGTTCGACCGGCTGCGCGTGGCCAAGGGCGGTGGCGCCGGGCAGTCGCTGCTGGCGGTGGGCGGCGCCGGTGGCGTGGGCTCCATTCTGGTCCAGCTGGCACGCCAGTTGACCCAGCTTACGGTGATTGCCACCGCATCTCGCGTCCAAACGCGCCAGTGGTGCCTGGACCTGGGCGCACATGCTGTGATCGACCATACCCGGCCGTTGGCCGAGGAACTGAAGGCCGCCGGCTTTGGCCAAGTGGACTACGTGGCCAGCCTGACGCAAATGGCACAGCACTACACCCAAATGATCGAGGCACTGAAGCCACAAGGAGCACTGGGCGCGATAGACGACATGGCCGGGCTGGACCCAATGCTGCTGAAGTCGAAGGCGATTTCGCTGCACTGGGAGCTGATGTTCACCCGGCCGATGTTCCAGACACCCGACATGGGCGAGCAAGGCAAGTTGCTGGCCGAGGTGGCAGCACTGGTGGACGCAGGCCGCATCCGCACCACCGCCAATACACATTTGGGCGCAATCAACGCCGCCAACCTGCGCAAAGCCCATGCGCTGGTCGAAAGCGGCACAACCCAAGGCAAAGTCGTAGTGGCCGGCTTCTGAAACCCCATCTAACCCAACGGAACACCCCCTATGAACACCGCACCCACCACCTTCGCCACCGCGTCGATCAGCCGCAGCGCCGCTGAAGACCTGCTGAAAGCAGCCCGCACAGCCAGTGACCAGATCGGCATCGAAGTCACCATCGCCATCACCGATGGTGCCGGTCACCTCAAAGCGCTAGAGCGCTCGGACAAGTCGCCATTTCTCACCGTCAACGTAGCCATAGACAAGGCCTGGACCGCGGTTTCCTTCGGACTGCCCACCCATGTGTGGAACGCGGTGCTGGAGAACCCGGTTGTGTCGCAGCTGGCACACCAGCCGCGCCTGGTCAGCGTCGGCGGCGGCTACCCGGTCATTCTGAATGGGCAGGTGGTCGGGGGTATAGGCATCTCCGGCGGCAATGCACTGCAGGACCAGCAGGCCTGTGAGGCCGCGCTGAAGGCCATGGGCTTCGAGCTGGTGGGATAAGGGGCGCCCCATGACTTTACGCACCACTCCCACCGCACTGCTGGCCGCCGGCTGCCTGGTACGGGCGTCGCTCTCTGCATCGGCGGCCCCGGTCGACGACGCAGCCGCAGCACATCCATTTGTCGGCCGCCGCGCCGGAAAAGTGAACGGCAACCAGGATACGGAACGATGATTTACGAACTGCTTATTTACACCGCCCATGTCGGCCGCATGCCAGATTTACTGCACCGATTTGACAGCCTGGTGCTGCCGATGTGGCGCAAGCACGGCATCCGCCAAGCCGGCTTCTGGACCGCACTGGACGGTGCCGACAGCCACGACCTGACCTATCTGGGGCCTGGGAATCCATGGCGGAGCGCGAGGCCAAATGGACCGCGTTTGTGCAAGACCCGGAATGGACAGGCG
>NZ_JBDTEM010000366.1:0-14878 GCF_039922535.1 Rhodoferax sp.
GGATCTGTAGCTGCCTGTGGAGGTGCTGCGTGGGTTAGCAGTGCTTTTTTCATGCAATCTTTGAAATTGGCCATTTCCATTACGATACCGTTTCTAAAACTTAACATAATATACATCGTATGAAGTAAATTCACGGCATCTTAACCGGTAGCTAAGCGGTCCGATCCGCATCCAGCAGTTTTCTGCCGATTCATCGGATGGCTTGTCTTGGGCAGCCCTAAAGCTCCTCACTTGCCCCAAATCTTCCTGTATGACTGGCGATATCCGTTGTCCGGGTCGTATTGGTCTCGATCTCCACCGGACTGCATCACGTTGTCGCCCACTACCAAATGCGCATGCGGTACATAGCCACTGGGACGTTCACCCGCAAAGGCGCGGTTCAGTTCATCGACCAGCTGCCAGCCTTGCAAATTCAGCGGCTCGGCGACGGTTGCCGCCTGACCGGTGCCAGCACGGATACGCCGAAAAGCACTCGGGGATCCGTCTCCGGCGGAGATATTGCTTAGCATTTTGGGCGCGTTACCAGCGTTGGCCAGGGCATCTGCATACAGGTCGTTGATGCCCAGCGTGTGCGTCCAGCGGGCGCCGAAGCGCGCTTTGAACTCTTCAACCTTGGCGGGCATTTCTTCGTCTACCCGGTCCAAGCGCATGTCGACCACTTCCAGCAGCTCGCAACCACGGCAGTTGCGCACGACGACCGATAGGTCGTCGGCCTTGGCGCGCGCAATACCGAATCGTGTATCGGTGAACACCACCATACCGCCCCGCCCTTTGCCCTGTACTACCGCATAAGAGGCGGCGGCCAGAGAGACCTCGCGTGAGCTGGTGGCCACATTGGTGAATAGTTCGGTGCCGGGTACGGCTCCCGGCTCAAACGCTGAATGCCAACCGACGACGACACCTTTGTTGCCGACCATCTTGCCTATCCAGGGTGCAAAGTCTGCGGCTGTAAAACCACCGAGGATGATGCCGTCGCCACCGGACGAGGCTTTCAAGGCCTGCACTAGTTTTTTGTCGTCACCCACCGCATCAATCACGCTTAACTTCCAACCAATCGCGGCTGCAGCCTCCCTCACGCCGGCCAGCGCACCGGCAATGCCGGAGTTCTTTAAATCGACGGCGACGAAAACCACGCTTTTATTGGTTACAGCGCGGGGGCCCGCGGTTGGGCCATCCCAGCCAGAGCGCAGGTCCAACGCCCGCGCCACGCGGGCTTCTGCGCGCTGCTGGGCCGCATCGGCCAAGGCGGCAGTTGGAAGCAGACTTAAAGTGCACATGGCCGACATGATTACGCCCGCGAAATGACCACCTTTGGCGCGCAAGCTGTCAGCGCTGTGCAAGGTACTGCTCCACTTCGACTTCATCCACCTGCTCCGGGTTCAGAAACTTGGCCGCGTATTCGACATGGATGCCCGACCGTAGAAACAGGTCGAACAGATCAGGGTCAATGTGGGCATCGTCCCGCATCTTCGCCATGATGGCTATCGACTCCGACAAGGTCTTGGCCTTCTTGTATGGGCGGTCGGCTGCCGTCAGTGCTTCAAAAATATCGGCAATCGCCATCATGCGGGCGGGGATGCTCATCTCGTCGCGCTTTAGCCGCTTGGGGTAACCGGTGCCGTCCATCTTTTCGTGGTGGCCGCCAGCGATCTCGGGCACATTGCGCAAATGCCGTGGCAGGGGCAGCAAGGTCAACATACGGATGGTCTCAATCATGTGTTCGTTGACCTTGAAGCGCTCTTCATCGGTCAACGTGCCACGGCGGATCGACAGGTTGTAGATCTCGCCGTAGTTATACAGATGCTGCGGCACCTTCATCTTGAAGCCCCAGGGATTGTCTTCGGCCAAGGTTTCGCGCGCGGGGCGCTCGATGATGTGGTCTGGCCGATCGGCCAGCAGCGGCTCTTGCGCCGGCAAGGGCACCACCGGTTGCTGCTGTCGGCGCGCTTGCTCAATGTGCGACAAGCCGACGCGGTCATCCAGCGTGCGGGTCCAAGTCCGTGCGGCGATTTTCTGCAAGCGTTCGATGTGTGCGGGGGCCATGAACTCCCCTCCTACGTTGCTGGCCGCCACAAAGCCAAAATCATTGTCCAGTTCCGCCCAAAGAGCCTGCAATAGTGCCAACCGGGCATCACGTTCTGCGCCTTGCAAGCCGCCTGCGGCGATATCTTTCCAACAGGCAACTTCGGCTTCGCGTTTGATGACCTCGAAGCGTGTACGCACCTCATGCAAGCGGTCGCTGATGGTCTCTAGCTTGGTCGCCTTGTCAATGACGTATTCGGGCGACGTGACCTTGCCGCAGTCGTGTAACCAGGCTGCAAGGCTCAGCTCTTCCCACTGCTCCTCGTTCAGGGTGAAGTCTTGAAAATGTCCCTGTTTTTCGTTAACGGCGGCCTTCGCCAACATCTCGGTCAACATCGGCACCCGGGCGCAATGTCCGCCGGTGTAGGGGCTTTTGTAGTCGATGGCGCCGGCAATCAGTTCGATGATGCCTTCCATCATCTGCTTCTGCTCCAGTATCAGTCGGTTGGTTTCAATGGCCGCGGCCGCTGTGCCCGACACGGCTTCCACAAGGGCACGAACGTGGATGTGTTGGGCGCGTTCGTCGGCATCCGGGTCACTTGATAAAAGCAACACACCGATCAATTCGCTGCGCCGGTTCATCAGCGGAATCGCCAGCAATTGAAATGCGCCTGTGTAGTCGAGCGCGGGGTACCAGCGGGTAGCCTCAGCTGGCGTCAGCAGTGCTTCGACAATGTGGCCTGCGGCGGCACGCACCACAGGATGGTCATCGTCTACCCCGGGCACCAAGATCGGCAACTGCAACTCGGTCAGCAGCTCGCCGTCCATGCTGGCGATCTGCGGTTTCAGCTTGCCGTCGGGTTCGGTCAAGTAGACCACGCCGCCACGGGCGTTGGCCACCTGGATGGTTTCACCCACAATGCGGTTCAGCAGGTGGTCAAACCGCTTCTCCCCGCCGAGCACCGCACTGATCGCCAGCAACCGAGTGATCGTGGCTTTCATGGTTGCCATGGCGCTGGCCAACCGGTCAATCTCGACGATGAAAGACTTGGCGCGCAGTGGTTTCTCAAAACGCAGCGAATTGATCTCGTTGGCCTCCGTCGTCAAGCGGTTGAGCGATTTGGATACCAGGCGCGATAACCACAGTGCCGCCGGAATCGCCAACAACAGCGCGCCAACCACCAGCCACAGCAGATTGCGCCGGATGCGGTAGGCCTCCACCAGCAACTCAGGCTCCGGTGCAATCATGGTTAGGGTTATGGGCACTTCTCCTGGCAGTAGCACCTGTGAGGTCAGCCAACGGTCGGAATCGAGCTCGGTCACGTTGGCGCCCAGCGCCGGTGTGGCGGGCGCGACGGGTGCTGAGCCTGCGGATGTTACTGAAGTCGCGTGCGCAAACACCTTATCGAATACCGGCTGCTGCAGGTCGTCCAGCTTGAGCAACACCGGATTCCCGATGTCGTTCACCTGTAGAACCACATTTGGCCGGCTGCTGGCAAGCACGTACCCATTCCGATCGGTAATCACCGACTCCGCGGTTGGCGATGCTTTACTCAAGCGCAGCAAGTCGTCCAGGGACTTTAGCGTGACATCGACACCCACCACCGCCGTGCTTTGCATGTTGCGGTGCGCAAAGGTGATACCCACCTCACCGGTGGTGAAGTAAATGTAGGGATCGGTCTGGATGCCATCCGAAGAGCGTTTCGCCATGGTGAACCAGGTACGTACCCGGGGGTCGAAAGCGTAGTTCGGCTCCAGCCGCTCGGCCAGCAGCGCCAGTTGCGCGTCGTAAAACAAGAAGCGCCCAATGCGCAAACCCTCGGCATCGCGCGAAGTACTCTGGACCAGGTACACAGTACCCACTGGCGCTTGCACCGAACGCCCCCACACCGATTGCTCGTCCAACTGGCGCATCAAGATGAAATCGCCGTTGTCATAACCGACATACACCGCAGAGATACCCGACCCGGTGCTAAGAGAGTCCGCCATCAATTGCACAAATGTCAAACGGTCGCTCTCGCTGGCGGCCATCACCAGACGGGTACTTGACAGCAAGCGGGCCATCATCGCTGCGGGTCCGCTGCGCGCATTCAACGCCAAGCTGGTTTGTTGCCCAATCCGCTCAAAAATTTGTGCCGCCGAGGCCAACAACATGTTCCGCGTCTGAATGTATTGCGTGGTAACGATGATGCTCGCAAAAGCAAACAACAAGGCCAAGAAAAGGCTGGAGACGTAGACGTGCAGCGAGACTTTTCGGGGGCGGTAGGGCATGTGCGGTCTTGGGCCTCGTTTAGGTTTGGATGTTTCCTAGCCGCGGTGGCCAACAAGAATGGGTATTTTTTTGCCTTATCGGAAAAAACATTGTAAGCATACGTAAGTACTCCGTCGCTACCGGAATTTTCGTCAAAAAAACTTTCTTCAGCGATCGGTACGTGAACCCCTCAGCGCAGGAAATAAATAGAAGGAGAGGATGCCTAAAACTTATCAACTTACCCGTAGTCACAACGTGCGACCCAACTCTGTTTCCACCAGGTCAAGGCAAACGTGCGCAGCCTCATTGGTTACGCCAACCGTAGAGACGCCCGTTAAATTTTTACTATCTAAATAATAGCTTCTTGCGCATGCTGCATAAGCGTAAAAGCAGTTTTTTATATATATTTACGCCATGCGGACCTGCGCCCTGTATCGCCTGCCACGGCTTCTGCGTTATTGGTGCCAGGTGCCATCGCCTCTTGGCATGACGGTCCTGGCAGGGGGATAAGTTATAGGCTATATAGTCCGCCCAGAAGAAACAAACTGACACACTCAGAGACGAAATGAACCTCCATCCACGATGACCACCAGGCCCTTACGACGCTATTCCCACGCTGTTCATGGATGGGTGGTGGCAGGCATTGTTTTTGTGATCACGGCTTGTGCGGCGTGCCTGTTGGTGTGGAACATGGAACAGCGCCGGGTGCAAAGCGAACGCGCCCGAGTCGACAGCATCGTGGCAGACCGGGCGCACGCCATCCAGAGCACGATTGAACGGGCGCTGTCCAGTGCCTACGCGCTGTCAGCGATGGTCCACCAGGCGGGCGGGGAATTCTCTAATTTTGAAGGTGTGGCCAGCGAAATGCTGTCTTTGTACCCGGGTGTGACCATGTTTGCCTTGTCCCCCGACGGCATTGTCCGCCAGGTGGTGCCGTTGGCAGGCAACGAGGCCACCCTGGGTTTTAACCAGCTCACAGATCCGAAGCAAAGCAAAGAAGCCAAGCTCGCTGTACAAACCGGCAAACTCACGCTGGCAGGGCCGCTAAACCTGGTGCAGGGTGGTTTGGGCGTGGTAGGCCGTTTGCCTGTGTATTTGCAAGATTCTCAGCAGACACGCGTGCACCCTTCCGGTCCACGGTTTTGGGGGATTGTGTCGGTGGTGATCCGCTTGCCAGAAGCATTGGCGGGCAGTGGCGTGGCGCAGTTGACCGAACACGGCATCGCCTATGAGCTATGGCGCATCCGGCCCGACAGCCAGCTCCGGCAGCGCATTGCCATGTCCGGCACCCAGGCTCCAGCCGATACCGTAGACCGGGATGTGCTGGTACCCAATGGAAAATGGGTGCTGAGTGCCGCGCCCATCCAGGGCTGGGGAGATCCGGCCGGGCTGGCGTTCAAAGTGGCGCTGGGCGTGCTATTCAGCGCCCTGCTGGGCTGGGCGGCCCACCTGCTGATGCAACTCAAACGCCAGGAACAGAACCTGGAAACCCAGGTCGCCGAGCGCACCTGCGAAATATCTGCCACTCAGAACAAGCTGCAGGCCACGCTGGACGCGATTCCCGACCTGATGTTCGAACTCGGCCTGGATGGCACGGTGTACGACTGCCGCATGCCCCCTGCCCTGCTGCTGGACATCCGACCTGGACAGTATCTGGGCCGCAAGGCCGAAGACCTATTACCCACAGAGGCCGCGCTCACGGTGGCCATGGCTTTGAGCGAGGCGCAGCAGATTGGACGCTCAGAGGGCGGCCAGCTAGAGCTGCCGTTTGCCCAGGGACTTCAGTGGTTTGAAATCTCGGTGGCGCGCAAAACAACTTTGGACGGGCCCGACCAGGATGCTCCCCGTTTTATTCTGCTGGCCCGCAACATCACCCAGCGGGTACAGGCGGATCTAGACTTGCGCATTGCCGCCACGGCCTTCAATGCGCAGGATGGCATGGCGGTCACCGATGCACAGCGTCGCATCTTGCGTTGCAACTCGGCGTTTACCCAGATTACCGGGTACACCGAAGCCGATGTGCAGGGCCAGAGCCTGAATATCCTCAATTCGGGCCGACACCCGCGCGAGTTTTACCAGGCCATGTGGGACAGTGTGGATGCCACCGGTACCTGGCGCGGCGAGGTCTGGAACCGACGCAAAAACGGCGAAATTTACCCGGATTCGCGCAGCACCACGGTAGTGAAAGATGCCCACGGCCAAGTCACGCACTACGTCAACACCTTCAACGACATCACGCAGCGTAAAGCTGCCGAAGAAGAAATCAACCAACTGGCGTTTTACGATCCACTGACCCATTTGCCGAACCGTCGTTTGCTGGTGGACCGGCTGCGCCAGGGCTTGGCGCTGGGCGCGCGCAGCCACCATTTTGGCGCGCTGCAGTTCATTGATCTGGACAACTTCAAGGCGCTGAACGACAGCTTGGGCCACGACATGGGTGACTTGTTGCTACAGCAGGTGGCGACACGGCTGGCCGCATGCGTGCGTGCCACCGACACCGTGGCACGCTTGGGCGGCGATGAATTCGTGGTGCTGCTGACGCAGCTGAGCGCCAACCGCGAAGAAGCTGCCGCCCACGCCGAGGCGGTGGGAGAAAAGATGCGCCATGCCATCACCCAGCCTTATCTACTGGAAACACACGAGCACCAGTTGTCGGCGAGCCTGGGCATCACCCTGTACCAGGGCATGGATGCCAGTATCGACGAACTACTGAAGCAGGCTGATCTGGCCATGTACCAGGCCAAAGCGGCCGGGCGCAATACGCTGCGTTTTTACGACCCGCAGATGCAGGCGGTGGTGAACACGCGCGTAGCGCTGGAAGCCGACATTCGCCGCGCCCTGCTGCTACAGCAATTTCAGCTGTACTACCAGGTACAGGTGGATGCAAAGGGTCAGCCCTTGGGAGCCGAAGCGCTGTTGCGCTGGCCGCACCCGCTGCGCGGCATGGTGCCACCTAACGAGTTCATTCCCGTGGCCGAAGACACCGGTTTGATCTTGCCGCTGGGGCTTTGGGTGCTACAGCAGGCCTGCACCCAGCTCCATGCCTGGAGCCTGCAAGCCGCCACCCAGCATTTAACACTGGCGGTGAATGTCAGCGCACGGCAATTCCGCCAGCCCGATTTTGTGGCATCGGTGCTGCAGGTACTCGGCAGCACCGGCGCAGCAGCGCACCTGTTGAAACTGGAACTGACCGAGAGCCTGCTGGTCAACGACGTAAAGGAAACCATCGCCAAAATGCGGGTGCTCAAGGCCAGCGGTGTGGGGTTTTCGCTGGACGACTTCGGCACGGGGTATTCATCGTTGTCGTATCTGAAGCGCTTGCCCTTGGAGCAACTAAAGATCGACCAGTCTTTTGTGCGGGACCTTCTCACCGACCCTAACGATGCGGCTATCGCCCGCACCGTCATCGCGCTGGGCCACAGCCTGGGCCTGGCGGTGATTGCAGAAGGTGTAGAAACGGAGGCACAGCGCAGCTTTCTTGCGACCCAGGGTTGCGATGCCTACCAGGGCTACCTGTTCAGTCGCCCGGTTCCGGCGCAGGCTTTTGGTGAGTGGTTGCACCGCTATGTAGAGGCGTAAGCAGCGCAGACTCTGGGCCCTCCTAGAATCGGCCCCCATGCCCAAGACACTCAAACTGATCCTGCTGTCCCTGCGCGACCTGATCGTCTCGGCCGGACCGGTCGTATTCTTCGTGATCGGCGCGCTGGCTGCCGCATACTGGTATCTCGACCCGCAACCGCCGAAAACCGTCATCCTCGCCACCGGACCTGCTGGCAGTGCCTATGCCGAGTTTGGCAAGCGCTACGCCAGCGCACTCAAGCTCAATGGCATCGAGGTGGTACTGAAGGCCACCGATGGCGCAGCCGACAACCTGCAAATGCTGCGTAATGGCGAGGCCGACGTGGGCTTTGTGCGTGGCGGCAGTGCCGACCCTGTCGCCGATGAAGAAGCGGGTTTGATGTCCTTAGGCAGCCTGTTCTTTGAGCCGCTGTGGCTGTTCTACCGCACCGACGCGGCCCGCAAAATTGCCCCTGACACCGCTGCGCTGACCGGCCTGCCCCAGCTAAAGACGCTGCACATCAACATCGACAAACCAGGCAGCGGCGTGCCCGACATCATGGAGAAAATGTTCAAAGCCAACCACATCGAACTCCATTCGCTACGGGCATCGAACCTGGAACCTGCGCCCGCTGTGGACGCGCTGCTGGCAGGCAAACTGGACGTGGTCGTGTTGGCCTCGGCACCCCAGTCGCCGCTGGTGCAGCGCCTGTTGCGCACCCGTGGCATCCAGTTAATGGACTTCGGCCAAAACGACGCCTATGCCCGGCGCTTTCCGTTCCTGTCGGCCGTAACGCTGCCGCGCGGTGTGATTGACCTGGCCGCTGACTTACCGCCGCACGACGTGTACATGCTGGCCGCCACCACCTCGTTGATTTCCCGCGACCAGACCCACCCTGCCCTGCGCCAACTGTTTGCCCAGAGCGCACAAACCGTGCACAGCGGCGCAGGCTGGTTCAACCGGGCGCGCGACTTCCCCAACACCCGGACCAGCGAACTACCGGTCAGCCCAGAAGGCGACCGCGCCATCAACGGCACGCCGCCATTCTGGCAACGCTACCTGCCCTTTTGGGCCAGCAACCTGATCGAACGCATGTGGCTGGTGCTGGGCGGCCTAGTGGTACTGATGTTGCCCCTGAGCAAAATCGTGCCGCCGCTGTACCAGTTTCGGGTCCGTAGCCGGGTTTTCCGCTGGTACGCCCGCCTGCGCGAGATCGAAACCAAAGTCGATGCCCGCACCGGCGACCGCAATGCCTTGCTGGACGAGCTCGATGAACTCGACCGTGTGACCCATCGCATCACCGTCCCCCTTTCGTACACCGACGAGCTCTACGCCCTGCGTAACAACATCTACGCCGTACGCGGCCGACTGCTAGCCAATTGGCCGCAAGCATCCGATCCAGCCGCAGAAGAATAAGCGGCGAAAAAACAAAAACGGCCCGCATAAACGAGCCGTCTCCCTTCCAGAGATACCGCAGAACTGGCTCCGCCAGGCTGCTGGTATCGCCCCCCTGCAAGGGGGTAGGCGCTACACGCAGTGAGCGCCATGGGGGTGTGATTATCCCTTGCCTACTTCAATGCTTTGAAGCGCATCCGCTTTGGCTTGGCACCCTCTTCGCCCAAACGCTTCTTCTTGTCGGCTTCGTACTCTTGGTAGTTGCCGTCAAAGAAGGTCCACTGGCTGTCGCCTTCGCAGGCCAGGATGTGGGTGGCGATACGGTCCAGGAACCACCGGTCATGGCTAATCACCATCACGGTGCCTGCGAATTCCAGCAGCGCGTCTTCCAACGCACGCAGGGTTTCCACGTCCAAGTCATTCGATGGCTCATCCAGCATCAGCACGTTGCCGCCTGCAATCAGGGTCTTGGCCAAGTGCAAACGGCCACGCTCACCACCCGACAGCGAACCGACGCGCTTTTGCTGGTCGCCACCGTTGAAGTTGAAGCGGCCGCAGTAGGCGCGGCTGGCCATTTGGAACTTGCCCACGTTCAGTATGTCGAGCCCGCCGGACACGTCTTCCCAGACGGTCTTTTCGTTCGCCAAGTCGTCGCGGTTTTGGTCCACAAAGGCCATCTTCACGGTGGAGCCGACTTTTACCTCGCCCGAATCGGCCTTTTCCTTGCCCGCAATCAGCTTGAACAGCGTGGATTTACCCGCGCCGTTGGGACCGATGATGCCGACGATGGCACCAGCGGGGATCTTCATGCTCAGGTTGTCGATCAGCACGCGGTCGCCAAAGGACTTAGTCACGCCGGTGAACTCGATCACTTCGTTGCCCAAGCGGTCGGCCACGGGGATGAAGATTTCGTTGGTTTCGTTGCGCTTTTGGTACTCGAAATCGCTCAGCTCTTCAAAGCGGGCCAAACGGGCCTTGCTCTTGGCCTGGCGGGCCTTGGGGTTTTGGCGCGACCATTCCAATTCCTTCTTCAAAGCCTTGGCGCGGGACTCTTCACCCTTTTGCTCCGACTCCAAACGGGCTTGTTTTTGCGTCAGCCAGTCGCTGTAGTTGCCCTTGTAGGGAATGCCGGAGCCTCGGTCCAGCTCCAAAATCCATTCGGCGGCGTTGTCCAAAAAGTAGCGATCGTGGGTAATAGCCACCACGGTGCCGGAATAGCGCTGCAAAAATTGCTCCAGCCAGTCCACCGATTCGGCATCCAAGTGATTAGTCGGCTCATCGAGCAGCAGCATGTCGGGCTTGGACAACAACAGGCGGCACAGTGCCACGCGGCGCTTTTCACCACCGGACAACACGCCCACGACGGCATCCCACGGTGGCAGGCGCAGCGCGTCGGCGGCGATTTCCAGTTGGTGCTCGGAATCGGTGCCTGCGGTGGCGATGATGGCTTCCAGCTCGGCCTGCTCGGCGGCCAGGGCATCAAAGTCGGCATCTTCTTCGCCGTAGGCGGTGTAGACCTCTTCCAGGCGCGCCTTGGCGGTGAACACCTTGCCCATGGCGGACTCAACGCTTTCCCGCACGGTTTGCGTGGGGTCGAGCTGGGGTTCCTGCGGCAGGTAGCCGATGTTCAGGCCGGCCATGGGCTGGGCTTCGCCTTCAATTTCCTTGTCCAGCCCGGCCATGATCTTGAGCAGGGTGGATTTGCCCGAGCCGTTGGTGCCCAGCACGCCGATCTTGGCGCCGGGGAAGAAGCTGAGCGAAATATCTTTGAGAATGTGGCGCTTGGGCGGCACGATCTTGCCGACGCGGTTCATGGTAAATACGTACTGGGCCATCTTTTTGGAGGTGAAGTTGCTGACAAAAAATCTGCCGAAACTAGTCGGGCGAACGCCGATTATCCCAGCATGCGACAATCCACAGGTTGCGGCATTCCAATTGGCTGCAACGCCAGCACTTCGCTGGGGGCCAAAACCAAGATAAACCCTCTTGTTTTGCGTCCATTTTTAAAAAATGTCTGCCTTTGATTGGTGCCCCAGTTCACAACTTGGGCGATAGGCCAGGCTTCCAAGCGCCCAGGACGGGCGCAACAAAATGAACTTTGAAGAACTGAATCTGGCCCCGGCCATTCTGAAGGCCGTGCAAGAGCAAGGCTATACCGAGCCCACACCGATCCAAGCACAGGCCATTCCGGTCGTCTTGGCGGGGCACGATCTGCTGGGCGGTGCGCAAACCGGCACCGGCAAAACGGCAGCGTTCACGTTGCCCCTGCTGCAGCGCCTCACCGAGAGCGCTCCGGCAACCAACAAATTTGGTGGCAAGGGCATCCGCGCCCTGGTGCTCACCCCCACCCGCGAACTCGCCGCCCAGGTGGAAGAGTCGGTGCAGACCTACGGTAAATACCTGGAGCTGAGCTCCACCGTGATCTTTGGCGGTGTGGGCATGAACCCGCAAATCACCAAGGTCAAAAAAGGCGTGGACATTCTGGTCGCCACCCCAGGCCGCCTGCTGGATCTGATGCAGCAAGGCGTGCTGGATCTGGGCCAAGTGCAAATGCTGGTGCTGGACGAAGCCGACCGCATGCTGGACATGGGTTTCATCCACGACGTGAAAAAAGTGCTGGCAGCGGTGCCCCGCGACAAGCAAAGCCTGCTGTTCTCGGCCACTTTCAGCGATGAAATCCGTGACCTTGCAGCCACGCTGCTGAAGAACCCGCAAAGCGTGCAAGTCACGCCACGCAACACCACCGTACAGCGCATCACCCAGGTGATCCATCCGGTGGGCCGCGGTAAGAAGAAGGCTTTGTTGGCCCACATCATCCAGGAGCACAACTGGAGCCAGGTGCTGGTGTTCACCCGCACCAAGTTCGGTGCCAACAACGTGGCCGAATTCCTGGAAAAGAACGGCATCACCGCGATGGCGCTGCACGGTAACAAGAGCCAGTCGGCCCGCACCCAGGCCCTGCAAGGCTTCAAAAGCGGCGATGTGCGCGCCCTGGTGGCCACCGACATCGCTGCCCGCGGTATCGACATCGACGACCTGCCACACGTGGTGAACTACGAAATCCCGAACGTCTGTGAAGACTATGTGCACCGTATCGGCCGTACCGGTCGCGCCGGTGCCGAAGGCGCTGCCGTCAATTTGGTGTGCCTGGACGAAGAAGGCTTCATGCAAGACATCGAGCGCTTCACCAAGCAAGAAATTGCGGTGCAAGTGATCGAAGGCTTCATGCCCGAACCCAATGAGCGTGCCGAACCCATCGCCATGGGTCGCCAGACGATCTGGGGCGGTGCGGGCAAGCCACCTAGCAGCGACGTGATGCAGGCTGCTGCAAAAGCGGCTCGCACTGAAATGCTGCAACGCGTGCGTGACAGCAAGGGTGCCAATGGCGGCGACGGCGCTGGCCGTGGCAACGGTGGCGGTCATGGTGGTGGCAATGGCGGCCCCCGCAATGCACCCCGTGGTGGCTCGCGTGCCCCGCAGGGTGACGGCATGGCTCCACGCCCTCAGGGCGCACGTCCACCCCAGGGTGGCCGCGGTGGTCGTCCTAGCGGCCCTGGCGGTGCACGCACCGGTGGCGGCGGCTACGGTGGTGGCAATGGTGGTGGTGGGTACGGCGGCGGCAATAGCTACGGTGGTGGAAACGGCAATGGCGGCGGCTACGGCGGCGGTGCCCAGCCCGACCACACCCGTTCGGCATCCATGGGTGGCCAGGGCCCTGCGCCCCGCCCGGCCCAAGGCGGTCAGCCTGACCCCATGCGTACCAGCGTAGACAGCATGCTGGACCGGGGTCGCCGTGGTGGCTTCGGCGGCGGTAACCGCAACGGCGGTGGTGGTGGCGGCTACGGTGGTGGCAATGGCGGTGGGAATGGCGGTAATGGCGGCGGCGGCTTTGGCGGTGGCCGTAGCGGTGGCGGCGGTTCCCGTGGCCCTGGCGGCCCACGCGGTTCGTTCGGCCGATAAGCCCGAAAATTTGAACGTTTTAAGGCTCTAGCGCTGCTTGCATATGCAGCAGATGCTACTAAATATAGAGCATTGAGACTTTTCACCCAAAGGCGCATGGCAACTGTCATGCGCCTTTTTATTTACTACGTTTTTTATAGCTGTCGCCGCAGGTAACATATGCTCTAGAACCTTTATTTTTATAGGAAACCTATGACAAGCGAAGTCATCCAGGCGCAGTGGATTGCCCAATGTGACGCGGTCACGGCCATCCTGCGCGCCGGCGGCGGCCAGGCCGGACTGGCCAAGCCTGAACAGGTGGCTGGCAAAACAGGGCTGGAGATTCTGCAAGCGATGCTGTCCGGTGCCCTACCCTACCCGCACATCGCCGACACCATGGACTTCGCGCTGATCGAAGCCAGCTTTGGCAGCGCCACCTTCCAGAGCACGCCGCAGCTGAAGCACTACAACCCGCTGGATTCGGTGCACGGCGGCTGGTATGCCACCTTGCTGGACTCGGCGCTGGGCTGCGCGGTGCAAAGCACCCTGCCCGCGGGCCGTAGCTACACCACGGCCGAGCTGGGCGTGAACATCGTGCGCGCCGCCTCGCACACATCCGGCCCCTTGCGCGCCATCGCCACGGTACTGCATTCAGGCCGCCAACTGGCCACCGCCGAGGCGCGCATCGTCGGCCCCGATGGCAAGCTGTATGCCCATGCCAGCACGACGTGCTTGGTGTTTGAAGCCAAAGCAATCTAGATTTACCAGCACAATAACGCTCCCCCACACACCTAAAACACCATGCGACTTCTCCACACTATGCTGCGCGTTGGCGACCTGCAGCGCTCCATCGACTTCTACACCCAGATTCTGGGCATGCAACTGCTGCGTATTTCGGAAAATGCCGAGTACAAATACACCCTGGCCTTCGTGGGCTACGGCAGCAACCCCGACCATGCCGAGCTGGAGCTGACCTACAACCATGGCGTGACCAGCTACGAGCTGGGCACCGCCTACGGCCACATCGCCTTGGCTGTGCCCGATGCCTACGCCGCCTGCGAAAAAATCAAATCCGCCGGTGGCCAGGTCACGCGCGAAGCCGGTCCGGTCAAGGGCGGCACCACGGTGATCGCCTTTGTGACGGACCCGGATGGCTACAAGATTGAGCTGATCCAGCGCGCCGAACACGCGGGCGGCTCGGGCATTTAAGAGCAGTTTTAGGCCGCTTGCTTCGTCCCCTATTTAGAGGACGTAGCACCCGTCCGGTGTCTTGACACGGTGTAATCGCCGGGCGGAACATGGTTTCTTTTTGAGGAGACACCATGGCCACCAAAAAAGCCACCACCATCGTCGCCAAAGCCAAGGCCCTATCGCTGCACATGGGGCTAAATGGTGTCAGCGGCGCGGCCTATTCGGGCTGGACCGGGCCCTTGGCGGCCTGTGAATTCGATGCCAATGACATGGCCGCCATTGCCAAAGCGCAAGGCATGCGGCCCACCGTGCTGATCACCAAACAGGCCACCCGCACCAAATTTTTAAGCGCCCTGCGCAGTACCGCAAAAACGCTGGTGGCAGGCGATCTGTTCTTTTTGACCTATTCTGGCCACGGTGGGCAAGTCACCGATATCAACAACGACGAACCCGACGGCAAGGACGAAACCTGGTGCCTGTATGACGGCCAGATTCTGGACGACGAGCTGTATTTCGAGTAC
>NZ_JBDTEM010000367.1:0-4446 GCF_039922535.1 Rhodoferax sp.
AGCCGGAGGCGGCTCAAACACACCGGCTCCCTCAAAATTCAGCAGGGTCTTGGTGGAGGGCGACAAATCCGCCGCGCCACCCAGTAGCCACGGCATATGGGCGGCGATGGCGTTCAACACCTGGCCAGATGCGTCGCGCGTTGCCAAGCCTTTGGCATCGGCCGCAAAGTGGGGCAATGCGCTATCCCAGCCCTCGGGCAGCGCCCGATGCTGCAGGCATTCGATTTGCGCGGCCAGTGCAGGGTATTGCGCACGGTAGGCCGCGTACTGGGTCCTCCATGCGGTATGGGCAATCCGACCCCGCTGCCCAAAGTGGGCACTGAAATGCGCCACCACGCCCTCGGGCACCGCAAACTGTGCGTCGGGGTCAAATCCATAGAACTGCTTGGCCAGGCGCACCTCGTCAACCCCCAACGGTTCGCCGTGCGCTTCCTTGGTGTCTTGCTTGTGTGGCGCGCCATAGCCGATATGGCTTTGCACAATGATGAGAGTGGGTCGGCCCTGCGTTTGGGCAAACACCTGCAGGCACTCGGTCAGTAGCGCCAGATCGTTCGCATCGGCCACCTGTAGCACCTGCCAGCCACAGGCCGCAAAACGCGCAGCCACGTTTTCGGTAAAGGTGATGCCCGTCGCCCCTTCAATGCTGATGTGGTTGCAGTCATAGATCCAGCACAGGTTGCCGAGTTGCAGGTGGCCCGCCAGTGACGCAGCTTCGGCGCTGATACCCTCCATCATGTCGCCGTCCCCCGCCAGGGCATAGACCTTGTGGTCGAACACGGTATAGCCGGGGCGGTTGTAAGTGGCCGCCAGCCAGGCTTGCGCGATGGCCATACCCACGCTGGTGGCAACCCCCTGGCCCAAGGGGCCGGTGGTGGTTTCGACCCCCGCCGTCCACCCGTGTTCAGGGTGGCCTGTGCAACGGCTGCCCGCTTGGCGAAAGCTCTGCAAATCCGCCATCGTCACAGCCAAGCGCGCGGGCTCGGCACCGCCCAGGGCATCGCCCTGTTGCACGCCGCACAGATGTAGCAAGCCATACAACAAGGCCGACGCATGCCCGCCCGACAGCACGAAACGGTCGCGGTTAGGCCAGGTCGGGTCTCCGGGGTCAAAGCACAGAAAGCGCTGCCATAGAGCGTAGGCCGTAGGTGCGGCGCCCATGGGGGTACCTGGGTGCCCGGAATTCGCCGCCTGCACCGCGTCGATGGCCAGAGTGCGCAAGGTGTTCACGCACAACAGGTCCAGGGACTCTTTGTTACCAGCTTGCATCGGATGCCTCTTTCAACGGTGGAATATGCGAAGCTGAAATCTCAGCATCCGCCTCAATTCTGGGGCTTGGCAGCGGCAGCTGGCTGCTCCACGTGGCCGCCAAACTCATGCCGCATGGCGGACTGCACGCGGTTGGCAAAGTCGGCCTCGTTGCGCGAGCTGAAGCGGGCGTATAACGCGGCGCTCAGCACCGGTACCGGCACGGCTTCGTCAATGGCGGCCTGGATAGTCCAGCGGCCTTCGCCCGAGTCGGATACCCGGCCGTCAAAGCCGTCTAGCCCAGGGTCGGCCTTCAACGCCGCAGCCGTCAGGTCCAGCAGCCAAGAGCCAATGACGCTGCCGCGCCGCCAGACTTCGGCGATCTCGGGCAAGTCCAGCGCGTACTGGTAATGCTCGGGGTGGCGCAGCGGTGTGGTTTCTGCATCGACCACGCTCGCGCGCTGGCCGACGTTGGCATTGCGCAAGATGTTGAAGCCCTCGGCATACGCGGCCATGACGCCGTATTCGATGCCGTTGTGCACCATCTTGACGAAGTGGCCCGCGCCATGCGGCCCGCAGTGCAGATAACCCTGGTCGGCGCTGCCGACATCCGCACGGCGGCCCGGTGTGGGCGCGGCGTTGCCTGCACCCGGTGCCAGCGTGGCAAATACCGCTGACAGATGCTGCACGGTGTCTTTTTCTCCGCCAATCATCAGGCAGTAGCCGCGCTCCAGCCCGGCGATGCCGCCGCTGGTGCCTACATCCACGTAATGCAGCCCCTGCGCCTGTAAAGCGGTGGCCCGGCGGATGTCGTCGTGGTAGTAAGAGTTGCCGCCATCGATCACGATGTCGCCCTTTGCCAGTAACGGCGTGAGCTGCGCCAGAACATCGTCCACCGCCGCCGCAGGCACCATCAGCCACACCGCGCGCGGCTGCGGCAACGCTTCTACCAGCCCTTGCAGAGAAGCAGTACCGGTAGCCCCCAGCCCCACCATGCGCTCTACGTCTTGCGCATGCCGGTCATAGACCACGCACTGGTGTCCACCGCGCAAGAGACGGGTGACCATGCTGGCCCCCATACGACCGAGTCCCACCATTCCGAGTTGCATTGCCCGCTCCTACTGTGTGCGGTGCGCAGTGGTCTGCTCCGCTGTCTATAAATGTCTACACCTTGTAAAAGCAGCTCCGGGCCGGGTCTGTGCGTTACCGCACAGGCTGCGCGGGCTTCACCGGCTCTTTACCGTGCCCACAGCCGCGCAAAGCTGGCCATCGATGCCAGTCCCGCAAACATAGCCCCCAACCCCAGCGCCCAGATGGGCCCGTGCAGGCTGCCTGCCAGGCCAAAACACAGGGCCACCAGGGCCGCGCCGCTGGTCTGGCCGATCAGACGGGCCATGCCGATCACGCCACTGGCACCGCCGCTGCGCTCGGGCGGGGCGCTGGACATCAGCGCCTTCAGATTGGGCGACTGGAAGAAGCCAAAACCCGCGCCACACAGCGCCATGCGCAGCACGATGTCCAGCGTGTGCGGCTCGGCGGGTAGCAGCGCCAGCGACACCATGCCCAGGCTCAAAAACGCCAGCCCCACACCGCCCAGCAGGCCCGGCGGATGGCGGTCGGACATGCGCCCGGCAATCGGCGCGGCCAGCGCCACGATCAGCGCCCACGACACCATCAAAAAGCCGGTGCTGACGGGGTCGCGGTGCAGCACCTCTTCAAAGTAAAACGGCAGCGACACAAAAGCCAGGCCCTGCGCCGCAAAGGCCGCCATGGCCGTCACGGTAGACAGCGCAAACATCGGGCGGCCCAGCAAGTCCAACGGCAGCATGGGTGCCGGATGCCCGGCCTGGCGGCGCAACAACAGTGCGCCCGCCACCAGGGTGACGGCCAAGGGTGCGGCGACCAGCGGCCAGGCCGCGCGCTGCGCGCCCGAGCCCAGCGCCAGGATCAGCGCGGCAAAAGTGATCGCCGTCAATACCGCAGCCACCCGGTCAAAGCCGTGGCCACGCCGCGGACTGCGCGGCAGCGTGGGTACCGCAAAGGCCAGCGCCAGCAGGCCCAGCGGCACGTTGATGGCAAACAACCAGGGCCAGGAAGCCACCGACAGTACCAGCGAGGCCACCGCCGGGCCGATGGTGAAACCCACGCCGACCACCAGCGCATTCAGCCCGACACCGCGCCCCAGCCGCTCGGGCGGATACAGCAGCCGGATCAGCGCAATATTGACGCTCATCAGCGCGCCCGCCCCAATGCCTTGCAGCGCACGGGCCACGGCCAGCTGGGGCAAGCTACCGGCAAACGTGCACAGCAGCGAGGCCACGGTAAAACCCGCCAATCCGCCGATAAAGATGCGCCGCGGCCCCACCAGATCGCCCAATGCGGCAAACGGCAGCAGGGTGGCCACCACGGCCAGTTGGTAGGCGTTGATGATCCAGATCGAGCTAGCCGCCGCCGCGTGCAGGTCGGTGGCCATGGCGGGCAAGGCGGTGTTGGCAATGGCTGTGTCCAGCGCCCCTAGGGCCACCCCCAACATGATGGCCACCAGGGCCAGCCATTCGCGGGTGTGGAAGCCGGTGTCTGTGGAGATTGAAGGCGGGGTGAGGGCAGCGGGGGGCATATCGGACATGCAAAAAATGTAGC
This sequence comes from Rhodoferax sp., assembly GCF_039922535.1. GTDB lineage: Bacteria > Pseudomonadota > Gammaproteobacteria > Burkholderiales > Burkholderiaceae_C > Rhodoferax_B. The sequence goes on from NZ_JBDTEM010000367.1 coordinate 3,886, forward strand.
CGCTCTGGCACGTTCTTGCCGCAGCGGGGTTAATGCTGCATGGGTTTAAATTTACAAGCCAAAACGGGCTCTTGCGCAGATATAACCTGCACAAGTGGCTATTGAAATAATAGCGTCTTATAGAATCCAGCCTCCCTATTCTTACCAGGCCTTGGTAGGGAAGATGTATGAAAAATCCCCTCTATAAAAACCACATTGCCGTGCCGCTGTTGGCCATGTTGCCAGGAGAGACGCCATGACGCGCTTGGCGGTCATCGACTTTGAAACCACCGGCATCTCCCCCGGCCAGGGCGACCGCGCCACCGAGGTGGCCATTGTGGTGGTGGAGCACGGCCAGGTGGTGGACCGCTTCCAGAGTCTGATGAACGCCGGGGTGCGCATCCCGGCCTTCATCACCCAGCTCACCGGCATCAGCAACGCCATGCTGGCTCACGCGCCCAGCGCCGCCCAGGCCATGGCGGAGGCCAGCCGTTTCGTGGGCGACCTGCCGATGGTGGCGCACAACGCCGCGTTCGACCGCAAGTTCTGGCAGGCCGAGCTGGCCCGCATCGGCGACCCCGC
>NZ_JBDTEM010000368.1:0-32897 GCF_039922535.1 Rhodoferax sp.
CCCTGCCGCACCCAGCAGCTCGAACACACCGCTGACCCACACCGCCATGCGCGGCCAGGGGATGGTGGGCGGCACGATGCGCATCTCGGTGTCGGTGGCCACAAAGTGCGCGATGCCGCCGATGAAGAACCACACAAACACAAAGGCCACGCCCCACTGTTTGCGGCGGCGGATGCGGTCAGCGGGCGATAAGACTGAGGATGGGGCCATGGCTTTCTCGGTGGCAGCTAAGGTCAGAAATGGTGGCGGCGCAGGCCAGCGCTGGGCGCCGCGCCACCATCCCGATTTTCAAAACATTTAGTCTACTATTTTCTGATTTTCAAAACAGTCTGCGCCGCCCACAATCCGCCGCATGACACACCAAGCGACTCTTTCCAACCCCCTCACCACCTGCCCACCGCCCCGCCACCGCTGGAAGGTGCTGGCCGCCGGTGTCGCCGCCAATGCGGCTTTCTCGGTGGCCTTTAGCGGGCTGCCCATGACCGCGGTGCTGATGCGCGACGGCTACCGGCTCGACAACGCCACGCTGGGTCTGGTGCTCGGCCTGATGGGTTTGGGCATTGCCATCAGCGAGCTGCCCTGGGGCCTGCTGACCGACCGCTGGGGCGACCGCCCGGTGCTGCTGACGGGGCTGACCAGTACCGCGCTGGCGCTGGCGGCCATGGCGCTGTGGGCCTCTCCTTTCAATGGGCAGATTCCACCGCTGGGATTGCTAGCAGGCGGCCTGGTGCTGGTCGGCCTGCTGGGCGGCAGCGTGAACGGCGCCAGTGGCCGGGCGGTGATGCTGTGGTTTGCCGATGGCGAGCGCGGCCTGGCGATGAGCATCCGCCAAACCGCCGTACCACTGGGCGGCGGCATCGGCGCGCTGCTGCTGCCCGCCTTGGCGCTGCGGCATGGCTTTGCGGCCATCTACACCTTGCTGGCCGTGCTGTGCCTGCTGGCCGCGCTGCTGACCTGGGCCTGGGTACATGAGCCGGCCGTGGCACCGCAGGCCAAACCCGGCAGCGCCGCCGGGCGCAGCGGCCCGTTACATGACCCGCGCATCTGGCGCACCGTGGCCGGGATCGGCATTCTGTGCGCTCCGCAGTTTGCCGTGCTGTCCTTCGGCACCGTGTTTTTGCACGACTACGGCCATGCGGGGCTGGCGACCATCACCGCGGCGATGGCGCTGGTGCAGGTGGGTGCGATGGTGATGCGCGTCTGGAGCGGCCGCTGGACCGACCAGCGGCGCAACCGCCCGGCCTATCTGCGGGCCTGCAGCGGGCTGAGTGCGGCGCTGTTTGCCGGGCTGGCACTGTTCAGCGCGCTGGCCGATGGTGGGCAGTTGCTGGCGTCGCCGCTGCTGCGCGGCGGGCTGTTGGTGCTGCTGGCGGCCTGCGGCATTTGCGTTTCCGCCTGGCATGGCGTGGCCTATGTGCAGCTGGCCAGTTGCGCCGGTGCGCAGCGATCCGGCACGGCGCTGGCGATGGCGAATACCTGTGTGTTCAGCGTCTGCTTTGTGACACCGCTGGCCGTGCCGCACCTGCTGTTGCTACAGGGCTGGCCGTTGGTGTGGTTATTGGCAAGCGGCTGCGCGCTGGTGGCACTGCCTTTGCTCAGTGGCAGCAAGGTAGCCACTGGCGTCAATTTATAAAAAATCGGCCTCCAGCGCAGGCTCTACCTGCACAGACAGCTACTTTTTGCATAGCACTTTACATTCTGTGGCACACATACTGCTAGGATATTTAGCTTGGCTACCTTGTATAGACCGCAGGGTCGCCAACCTGACAGCAACGAGGGTATGTGCGGATCGTGGTGGTGTGTAATGCACCCCCATAATTCCCAACCCATCTTGGTGCACGCCCATCCTGGCATATTTTGTACACACTGGAAAAGCATGAAAAATTTGAGCAAACTGGCACTGGCTTTGAGCCTGTCCGCAGCGGCTTTGGTATCCCACGCCGCAGGCACCATGGTGTATTGTTCCGAGGCCAGCCCTGAAGGCTTTGACACCGCGCAGTACACCGGCGGCCAGACCTTCGATGCAGCAGGCATGGCGCTGTTTAACCGCCTGGTCGAGTTTGAACGCGGCACCACCAAGGTGGTCCCCGCCCTGGCCGAGTCGTATGACACCGCGCCCGACGGCCTGACCTACACCTTCCACTTGCGCAAGGGCGTGAAGTTCCACACCACCGAATTCTTCACCCCCAGCCGCAACTTCAATGCCGATGACGTGGTGTTCACGTTCATGCGCATGTTCGACAAGACCAACCCGTTTGCCAAAGCCTACCCCGTGCAGTACCCCTACGCCGGTGACACGGGCCTGGACAGCAACGTGGCCTCGGTACGCAAGACCGACGAAAACACCGTCGTCTTCTTGCTGAAAAAGCCCGACCCGGACCTGCTGGCCAAGATCGCCATGCCGGTGTTCTCCATTCTGTCCGCCGAGCATGCCGACAAGCTGCTGGCCGCTGGCACGCCCGCGCTGATCAACCAGCAGCCCGTGGGCACCGGCCCGTACATCCTCAAGCGCTACCAGAAAGACTCGCAAATCCGCTACGCGGGCAACAAGCAGTACTGGAACCCCAAGGACGTGAAGCTGGACAACCTGATTTTTGCCATCACCACCGACGGTGCCGTGCGTGCGCAAAAAATCAAGGCTGGCGAATGCCAGGTCATGTCCTATCCCAAGCCCCAAGATCTGGCCAGCCTGAAGGCCGATCCCAAGCTGAAGGTCATCACCGCCCCCGGCTTCAACATCGGTTACCTGGCCTACAACACCGAGAAGCCCACCACCGGCAAGCTGGAAGTGCGCCAGGCGCTGGACATGGCCATCAACCGCAAGGCCATCATCGACGCGGTCTACCAAGGCCAGGGCCAGGAAGCCAGCAACCCCTTCCCGTCGTCGCTGTGGTCGTATAACCCCGCGCTGAAGAACCCGCCCATGGACATCGAAAAAGCCAAGGCGCTGCTGAAAAAAGCCGGTTACCCCGATGGCTTTGAAATCACGCTGTGGAGCATGCCCGTGGTGCGCCCCTACAACCCCAACGCCAAGCTGATGGCCGAAATGATCCAGGCCGACTGGGCCAAGATCGGCGTCAAAGCCAAGATCGTCAGCTACGAATGGGGCGAATACCTCAAGCGCATGAAGGCCGGCGAACATGAAGCAGGCCTGGTCGGCTGGACCGGCGACTACGCCAGCCCCGACAACTTCCTGGGCGTGTTGCTAACCTGCGAAGCCGTGGGCGGCTCCAACTACGCGCGCTACTGCAGCAAGGACTTTGACGCCCTGGTGCTCAAAGCCCGCAACAGCACCGACCAGAAGGAGCGCACTGCGCTGTACATGAAGGCGCAAGAAGTCTTCAAGCACGACATTCCATGGTCTACCATTGCACACTCCACCGTCAGCCTGCCCACCGCCAAGGGTGTGGACGGCCTGAAGATCAGTCCATTCGCGGTGTTTGACTTTGCCGGTGTGAGCTACAAGTAAGTTTTTTCTGTCGGTAAAAAGAGCAAGGTGGTGAACAGGTTTCGCCACCTTGCTTTTTCGTTTTAAGCAGCACTATGTTTTTCTACATCCTCAAACGCCTTGCCGTGCTGGTGCCGACCTTCTTCGGCGTCACCCTGCTGACCTTTTCGCTGATCCGCATGATCCCCGGCGACCCCATCGAAGTGATGATGGGCGAGCGCTCGGTAGACCCGGTGATGCACGCCGCCGCCTTGCACCAGTTGGGTCTGGACCAGCCGCTGCCGGTGCAGTACTTCCGCTACCTGGGCCAGTTGCTGCACGGCGACCTGGGCGCTTCGCTCAAAACCCAAAACCCGGTGTGGACCGAATTCAAAATCCTCTTCCCCGCCACGCTGGAGCTGGCCACCATGGCGCTGCTGTTTGCGCTGGTGGTGGGCGTGGTGGCCGGGGTCACCGCCGCGGTGAAACGCGGCTCATTTTTAGACCACGGCGTGATGACGCTGGCGCTGACCGGCTACTCCATGCCCATCTTCTGGTGGGGTTTGATGCTGATCATGCTGTTCTCCAGCGGGCTAGGCTGGACCCCGGTGTCGGGCCGCATTGACCTGATGTTCGACATCCCGCCCGACACCGGCTTCATGCTGATCGATGCCTGGCGCGCCCAGCGGGCCGACCCCAGCCTGAACGCAGGCGCACTGTGGGATGCCGTCAAGCACCTGATCCTGCCGACCATCGTGCTGGGCACCATTCCGCTGGCGGTGATTGCCCGCATGACGCGCTCCAGCATGCTGGAAGTGCTGCGCGAAGACTATGTGCGCACTGCCCGCGCCAAAGGCCTGTCGCCCACCCGCGTGGTGTTCATCCACACCCTGCGCAACGCGTTGATTCCGGTGCTGACGGTGATTGGCCTGCAGGTGGGCACGCTGATGGGCGGCGCGGTGCTGACCGAAACCATCTTCTCCTGGCCCGGCATCGGCAAATGGCTGATCGACGCGATTGGACGGCGCGACTACCCGGTAGTGCAAAGCGGCATTTTGCTGGTGGCCACCCTGGTCATCGTGACCAACTTTGTGGTCGATATTTTGTACGGCGTGGCCAACCCGCGCATTCGGCATAACAAGTAAAAAACCATGTCTACCTTACCTATTCCCGCAGCCACCGACGAGTTGGAACTGCACTCCGGCACGCCACCGTCTTCTTGGTCCGAGTTCTGGCGCGGCTTTACCAAAAACAAAGGCGCGGTCACTGGCCTGGTGTTCATGGCCATCGTTTGCCTGGCCGCGCTGTTTGCGCCCTGGGTGGCTCCGTACAGCCCCATCGAGCAGTTCCGCGACCACTTCCTCACCCCGCCCGCCTGGGTGGCTGGTGGCTCGTCGCAGTTTCTGCTGGGCACCGACGAAGTGGGCCGCGACATCCTCTCGCGCCTGATCCATGGCGCGCGGCTGTCGCTGTTTGTCGGCTTTTGCTCGGTGGTGCTGGCGCTGATTCCCGGCGTGGTGCTGGGGCTGGTAGCCGCCAACTTTGGCAAGGCGCTGGACTCCACAATCATGCGCATCATGGACATCATGATGGCCCTGCCCGCCCTGCTGCTGGCGGTGGCGATTGTGGCCATCCTGGGCCCAGGGCTGGGCAACGCGCTGGTGGCGATTGCTGTGGTGTCGCTGCCCGCCTACGTGCGGTTGACGCGCGCCTCCGCCATGACCGAGCTGAACCGCGACTACGTCACTGCCGCCCGGCTGTCGGGCGCGGGCACGCTGCGCATCATGTTTGTGACCGTGCTGCCCAACTGCATGGCCCCGCTGATCGTGCACGCCACCATGGGGTTTTCGGCAGCGATTTTGGAAATATCGGCCCTGGGCTTTTTGGGCATGGGCGTGCAACCGCCTGCACCCGAGTGGGGCACCATGCTGGCCTCTGCCCGCGACTACATCGAACGCGCCTGGTGGGTCGTCACCCTGCCCGGCCTGACAATTCTGTTCTCGGTGCTGGCCATCAACCTGATGGGCGACGGTCTGCGCGACGCGCTGGACCCCAAACTAAAAACTGCAGCCTAAGACTGCAAGAAGAACCACGATGGCATTGCTCACTATTAAAAATCTATCGGTCGAATTCGGCCCCCAAGGCCGGGCCTTCCGCGCCGTGGACGGGCTAGATTTGACCGTCTCGCAAGGCGAAATCGTCGGCATCGTCGGCGAATCCGGCTCCGGCAAATCGGTGACCATGATGGCCTTGATGGGCCTGCTGGACGGCCAGGGCCGCATCACGGCCGACACGCTGAACTTTGACGGCCAAGACCTGCTGAAGATCGCCCCCGCCCAGCGCCGCAAGCTACTGGGCAAAGACATGGCGATGATCTTCCAGGACCCGATGACCTCGCTGAACCCCAGCTTCACCGTCGGCTACCAGATCATCGAAGTGTTGAAGCAGCACATGGGTCTGCGCGGTGCCGCGGCCACGGCCCGCGCCGTGGAGCTGATGGAGATGGTAGAAATACCCGCCGCCAAAAGCCGCCTCGACGTGTACCCGCACCAACTCTCGGGCGGCATGAGCCAGCGGGTGATGATTGCCATCGCCATCGCCTGCAGCCCGCGCCTGCTGATCGCCGACGAGCCCACCACCGCACTGGACGTAACCATCCAGGCGCAGATCATGGACCTGCTGGTGAATCTGCAAAAAGCCCACAACATGGCGCTGGTGATGATCACCCACGACCTGGCCGTGGTGGCCGAAGTCGCCCACCGCGTGGCCGTGATGTACGCCGGCCAGGTGGTGGAAACTGGCAGCGTGGCCCGCCTGTTCGACCACCCCGCCCACCCCTACACCGACGCGCTGCTGCAGGCAGTGCCCGAGCGCAGCCACGGTGCGCGCCGCCTGAGCACCTTAAAGGGCATGGTTCCCGGCCAGTACGACCGCCCCAAGGGCTGCCTGTTGTCGCCACGCTGCCCCCGCGTGCAAGACCGCTGCACCACCGAACGCCCCACGCTCTCGCAACACAACGGCGACGGTGTGCGCTGCTTCTTCCCCCTGAATGCCGAGGTGGCCGCATGAGCACCGTTGTTTTAGAAGCCAAAAACCTTACCCGCTACTACGGTGTCAGCCAAGGCACCTTCAAACCCAAGCTGCAGGTCAAGGCGCTGAACGGCATTTCGTTTCAGCTGCAGGCCGGTAAAACCCTGGCCGTGGTGGGCGAATCCGGCTGCGGCAAAAGCACGTTGGCCCGTGCGCTGACGCTCATCGAAGCCCCCACCTCGGGCACGCTGGTGATGGACGGCCAGCCGCTGGATACCGCCAGCAGCGCCCAGCGCAAAGCCATGCGCAGCAAGGTGCAAATGGTGTTTCAAAACCCCTACGCCTCGCTAAACCCGCGGCAAAAAATTGTCGACCAACTGGCCGAGCCGCTGCTGCTCAACACCAAGCTGACCGCTGCCGAACGCACCGCCAAGGTCCACGACACCATGCGCCGCGTCGGCCTACGCCCCGAATTTGCGCAGCGCTACCCGCACATGTTCTCGGGCGGCCAGCGCCAGCGCATCGCCATTGCCCGCGCGATGATCTTGCAGCCCAAGATTTTGGTGGCCGACGAGCCCACTTCGGCACTCGACGTGTCCATCCAGGCCCAGGTGCTGAACCTGTTCATGGACCTGCAGGAAGAGTTCAACACCGCCTACGTGTTTGTGTCGCACAACCTGGCAGTGGTGGAGCACGTGGCCAACGACCTGATGGTGATGTACCTGGGCCGTGCGGTGGAGGTGGGCGCCAAGGGCCTGATCTTCGAGCGCCCGCTGCACCCCTACACCCAGGCGCTGCTGTCGGCAACCCCGTCCATCGACCGCAGCCAGCGCCGCGTGAAGATCAAGATCACCGGCGAGCTGCCCAGCCCGCTGAACCCACCCAGCGGCTGCGCCTTCCACAAGCGCTGCCCGCACGCTACGGCGCGCTGCGCGGCAGAGGAGCCGTTGCTGCGCCCGCTGCTGGGGCGTGAGGTGGCCTGCCACCACGCCGAAAGCATCAACGCAGCCTGATTTTTTTCTTATTAAAAAAGGCCGCTAGCGCAGATTCCACCTGCGCTAGCGGCTATTTTTTTGATAGCAATCTGGTATTTGCCTTTTGGCCGATGCAACTGCGGCCGGCACGCCGCAAAATGTCGGCCTGCGCCGACACGGCAGACCCTTGATTCCATTGGCTATTCTCCTGCGCCCATCGGTTTCTGTCGGCCATGGCCGACAACTACGGGGCCCAGCTTTGCGCTAGTGGCTTGATTTCATTGGATATTTTTCGTGGCATGCATCTTGAGATAGAGCTTGGCTATGCCTTTCTATTTCAACTTAGTAACCATGAAAAACGATATGACGACATCCACCACGACACCAAACCCACGGCTGGCTTCCATCCTGCAAAAAACGCGGCAGGCGTTTCAGATCGCCGCCGCCAGCGCCGCACTGGCCTGCGCCGCAGGCCCTGCTGCCGCCCTACCGGTGCAGATCAACCAAAGCCAGTTCGCCAGCCAATCGGCCGGCCTGGTGGTCACCAGCGAAAACTTCTCCGGTTTTCCCGGCATGGTGCCGCTGGGCAATAGCGTGGTGTTGGCCAATGGCACATTCACAGGCAACGCCGCCATCGTCAACGACCTGGGGACGGCAGCCGGGTTTTGCGCCTCGCCCTGCCTGACCACTGGCGACACCACGGGCGATCTGCGCAGCTTCTCGCTGTTCCCAGCCGGCACCCAACTGTGGAGCGCGGTGCTGGATATGGTGTTCGACTTCGCGCTGCCCGACATCATCCACGTCGAGGTACTGGGCAATAGCGGCTTGCTGGCGTTTGATGTGGTCGGGCCGAACGCGCAGTTTCTCGGCTTCGCCGATCCGCTGGGCCTGCTGTCGGTAAGCTTCCAGCACGACCTCGCGCAGGGCGGCAACAAGTACAACTACAGCTTTGACGACGTGACCACGGCCCGCACCCGTGCCAACCAGATACCAGAACCCTCATCGCTGTCGCTGATGCTGCTGGCGCTTGGAGCGGCACTGGCGGTACAGCGGCGGCGCCAGCGCCTCATCGGCTGAAGACCGCCCCGGCAAGTTGCGCCGGCGCGATGCGCTTGATGCGGCCACACCACGGTCCGCAGTAGCGACAGGCCAAACAGCAGCGCCGCCACGGCATGCAGCAACGGCTCGGGGCAACGTTGGGCCATCAGCATCAAGCCCTGCGCCAAGGTGACGACGCCAATGGTGTAAGCCCAGAGGCGGGAGCGAAGTCTTGCTCGCGCGGCCAGCGCACCGCCATTGCCAGCGCCGTGATACCAATGGCCGACGAGCCGACATCCGCACTCGACGTGTCCATCCAGGCCCAGGTGCTGAACCTGTTCATGGACCTGCAGGAAGAGTTCAACACCGCCTACGTATTTGTGTCGCACAACCTGGCGGTGGTGGAGCACGTGGCCAACGACCTGATGGTGATGTACCTGGGCCGCGCGGTCGAGGTGGGTGCCAAGGGCCTGATCTTCGAGCGCCCGCTGCACCCCTACACCCAGGCGTTGCTGTCGGCCACGCCGTCCATCGACCGCCGCCAGCGCCGCGTGGAGACCAAGATCACCGGCGAGCCGCCCTTTCCACACGGCCTTTGCGCACGCAACTGCTATTTCTTGAAAACGCAGCCTCATTGCCGCCCACGCACGCCATGGAAAGCGGCACGAGAGAGGTCGCACTGGCTGCAACCAGAACCCCACTGCCTCTTCAGCACTTCACAGTGCAACCCATTTCCCCCCTTTGCATTGGGTATTTGATGTTGCCTGTCGGCCGGTTACCCACGGTCCTCAACACGCCCATTGGTGTGCAAAACAAGGGTTTTCACGGACAAATAGACCATTGAAATTTAAGATAGTTAACGATAACATTGAATTTGTTAACGTTATCAATCACCCAGGAACACTGAAATGCGCAATATTGAGTCAACAATTCGCCAGCGTCGGCACTCTTTTAAACAGCTTGCTTTAGTGGCGGCCGTCGGCGGTACGCTACTGCTTACGGGCTGTGGCGACGGCAATGGTTCAGACACAAATGGGGGCCTTCAGCTCGGCTTGTCCGAGGCGCGGTCGGTTGCGCTTCTTGATAAAAAAGCCTGGGCCTTTGTTCAAGATGACACCCTTACAGACGACGCAGCGCTGGCCCAAAACGGCACGGGCTGGCTGAATGTGACGCTGCCGCATACCTGGAATGCCAGAGATGCCGCAAGTGTTGCGCAGACCACACCCACCTCCACCTCGTACAAGCGGGGTTTGGGTTGGTACCGATTGGAGTTTGACAACCCCGCCAATGGTGCCTCGCAATGGCTGCAATTTGATGGCGCAAGCATCGTGGCCGATGTATGGCTGAACGGCACCAAGCTTGGTGAGCATAAGGGGGCATTCACTCGCTTCCGGTTCGACGTGACCAGCCAGCTGAAGCCGGGTAAAAATGTATTGTTGGTGAAAGCAGATAACTCGGCACCAACCGCAGGTGGAGCCACCGCCATCCTGCCGCTGAGCGGCGACTTCAACATGTCTGGCGGTCTGTACCGCAGCGTTTCGCTGGTTTCTACGCCTGCCAATGCCTATTTCGCGCTGGACGATTTTGGCGGCTCGGGTGTCTACGCTACCAGTTCGGGCGTTACCGCCAACTCCGCGTCTATCGCTATCAAGTCAAAGCTGGTCAATAGCGGCAAGGCTGACGCTACTTTTGTGTTGCGCGCTGGTCTCACCGATGCAACTGGAAAAGTCGTCAAATCTGTGTCGAGCAATGTGGCCATCAAGGCGGGCCAGCACAGCGAGTTTTCGCAAGCACTCGCCATCGAGAACCCGCATCTGTGGAATGGCCTAACGGACCCGTATCTTTACAAGGTCGTGGTGCAGCTGGAAGATTTAACGGGTGCGGTCGTGGACCGGGTTATTCAAGATTACGGGGTGAGGGACTTTAAGTTTGACCCGGTTAACGGCTTCTTTCTGAACGGCAAGTCTTATCCGCTGCGTGGTGTCAACATGCACCAGGACTACCAGGACATGGCTTGGGGAATCACGAAGACGCAAACGGACAAATCCTTCGAGCTGATCAAAGAAATCGGCGCTAACACCGTGCGCTTAGCCCACTACCCGCACGCCAGCTACACGCTCGAACAGGCCGACAAAATGGGCTTGGTGGTGTGGGCCGAAAATGCTTTTGTCAACCAAACCGTGGTGCCCTGCAATGCGTCTTCTACAACCAGCGCTGAGTTTGTTGAGAACGGCAAGACGCAGCTTCGCGAGCTGATTCGGCAACAGTTCAACCATGCTTCGATTGCTACGTGGTCGGTAGGCAATGAAACAACCCAAGGCTGTGGCCTTCCGGCGAACGCTGTACCTGTGCTCACAGAGTTCAATAAGCTGGCCAAAGAGGAAGACCCGAGCAGGGTCACCACTTTGGCGGCCAATAAGGACGAGGCTTCGGTTGGCGGCATCACCGACGTGTGGGCACGCAATGAATACCCCATGTGGTACCAAAACTATTTGCCTGCAGCACTGGGGGTGATATTGGACGGCTTCCGTACAACTTTTGCGAAGCAGCCTATCGGCATCAGTGAATATGGTGCCGGGGCAGCGGTGACCCACCAAAGTGACAATGCGACGGATGGCATTGGCTTTGTTCCGGTGTTTGATTTCACGGGCAAAACCCGAACCATGTACCAGCCTGAGAGCTATGCAAGCTCGGTCCATGAATTGGACTACGCCATGATTGAATCCAAGCCTTACCTCTGGGGTACGTACGTATGGAATATGTTTGACTTCGGCTCTGATATTCGCCACGAAGGGGACATTGGGGGTACGAACACCAAAGGCTTGGTGTCCTTTGACAGAAACACGAAGAAGGATGCCTTCTACTTCTACAAAGCCCACTGGAGCACGGATGTGGTGACCTACATCACAAGCCGTCGCTACGTAAACCGCAACCTTCCCACGGCCAATGTGAAGGTGTACTCCAACGCCGATTCAACCTCGCTCTCCGTCAACGGCGTCAACGTGAAGACCATGGCTGCTGCCGAGTGCGGTAACAAAACCTGCAACTTTGGCGAGGTCCGTCTGGCCGAAGGTAGCAATGCTGTGGTTGCCACCGGAACGCGCGGCGGAACGACGGCCACCGACTCGGTGGCGTGGACGCTGGATGCCGACCATGCCAAGAACATCTACTTGGCCGCAGGCCAGATGACAACAGGCTTCGTATCCGAGGCCGGCAGTCCGCTGGGCGTAGTCAAAACATTTGGTTCAGACAATTACTTCACTGGTGGGGTAAGAAAAAAGATTTCGAATGCCCAATTCACCGCCGTCATTGGCAATACTGGCACAACGACGGTACCAGCAGAAGGCCGCGTGTGGGACGCTTTCCGGGAAGAAGCGAACGCTGGCGCTGGCTTTAGCTACAACCTCAGTCTGGTACCAGGCAAGACCTATTTGGTGACACTTGGATTTTTAGAGTCCACCGCGAATGCCGTAGGAGCGCGTGTTTTTGATGTGCAGGCCACCACCGGCGGTGCTACCTCGACACCGCTTGCCAACGTTGATGTCTATGCGCAAGCAGGAGCGATGGCTACTGCAGTCGCCAGGCAGTTCCCGGTCACTATCGGTAGTGACGGCAAACTGAACCTGTCATTTACAGGCCGCACGGGCAAAGCCATGCTGTCCAACATGATGCTCGTACAACAGTAACCGCTATGCAACCGACCATCGGTTTCGGTGGTCGGTACTGCTGCGCTTTCTTACGCCGTTCCCCGGTCCCCAATCGAAAACCCAATACCAAAAATCGGCTCGGCAAGAGGATTGCCATTGGCCCAGGCCGACGATGGCCTCTTGGCCGAGGGCGCTGCGGCCGTGCGCTTGGACCAGCACGCCCCGACCCCATTGGACAGATAGGCAGGCATCACCAACGACCCGCCCTACGCCCCCACCAGTAGCCACGATGTGCCGATGCCCTGCAAAGCGGGTTCCCAGAAAGACAGCTGAAGCACCAGGTGGCTTGCCACCATGCCGAAACCACCAACCCGGCTTAAATTTATAAAAAAAGTGCCTCCCGCGCAGGCTGTAACTGCGCAGGTAGCTACTTATTTAGTAGCAAATAACACCTGGCAAATAAAGGCGCTGCCGCCCGTTGATGGCTCAGTGGGCGGCCGCTGGCGACGCAAACAGGTGCTGCCAGGGCGGCACTGTGGCCAGCCACTCCGCCACGGTGGCCGTCGGCATGGGCCGGGCCAGCAGATAGCCCTGGCCTTCGTCACAGCCCATGGCCTTGAGCAAAGCCAGTTGCTCGGGGGTTTCAATGCCCTCGGCCACACAGCGCAGACGCAGGCTGTGGGCCAGTTGCACGATCAGGCGCACGATCTGGCAGGCGTCTGCGTCCTCGGTGATGCCGCTGACAAAGCTTGGGTCCACTTTAAGGTGGTGCACCGGAAAGCGGCGCAGATAGGTCAGCGAGGAATAGCCGGTACCGAAGTCGTCAATGCTCAGTGTCACGCCCAGCGCGCGCAGCGATTGCAGGGTCTGGGTGGCGGTGTCGGCGTGGCTCAGCAGCATCGACTCGGTCAGCTCCAGCTCCAGCACTTCGGCTGGCAGGTCGTGGCGCGCCAAGGCCCCTGCCACGCGCTCGGCGGTATCACCGCGGTGGAACTGCTGGGCTGAAAAATTGACCGCAATCGGCACCAGCGGAAGGCCCTGGGTACGCCATTGGCCCAGCGTGGCCAGGCTGCGCTCCAGCACCCGCTCGCCCAACGCAGAAATCAGGTTGTGGCGCTCGGCCACGCCGATGAAGACGCTGGGCGGAATCTGCTGCCCCTCCGCCGTGGTCCAGCGCGCCAGCGCCTCCAGGCCGGCCCACTGGCCGGTGGCCAGCACCACCTTGGGCTGCAGGGCAATTTGTATCTGGTCTGCGGCGATGGCTTCGCGCAGCATCTGGGTCAGCCGCCGCTCATCACACTGCGCGTCATAGCCGTACACCGGCACGCCCGCCAACTGCCCTTGGCGCCGTGCCGACACCGCGTGCAACAAAGCGTGCGCGGCATCCCCGCGCGGCGCCAGCCGGGCTTGGCCGATGGTGGCGGTGGGCACCACCTGCTGGTTGCAGCCCACATCGAACGGCTGCGCCAGTACGTGCTGCAGGCCTTGCACCACCCGCGCGGCGGTGTCCTGGGCGTCTTCTGGCACCGCCAGCGCAAACTCATCGGCACCCACCCGGCCCAGGCTGCAGCGCACGCCACTGCTGTGGGCCACCGCCAGGCAACGGGCGGCCACCACCCGCAGCAGCGCATCGCCACAGGCCAGGCCGAACTGTTCGTTGAACTCGGTAAAACCATCCATGTCGAGGCACAGCACGGTAAACGCCGGGGGCGACGCTGTGTCCTGCAGGGCACGCAGCTCCGAGATGAAGCCAACGCGGTCGCGCAGCCCCGTCAGGCTATCCCAACCCTGCCGATGCGGCGCGGGCTCCTCGATCAGCGACGCCATATAGGCATCACACACCCCATCAAATCGGGCACACCGTTGCGACGAGGGGTGCGACGACGGTTGCTGCAGGGTCCAGGTGGAGGTGGCCATAGGAAAGCTCCGCAGTGGTTCAGAAGGAGTGGGTGTCGATAAACATAGAGAAATTGGCCCGACTGTAGGCAGGCTGGAGCGCCGTGTCTGTAGGGGACACTCGCTGCCTGCGGGCTGAATCAGTTGCCGTCGGCATCGATCAGCCCATTGCGGATGGCAAAACGCACCAAGGCCGTGATATCGCCGACACCCAGCTTGGCCATCAAGCGGCCGCGGTAGGTGTCTACGGTCTTGTGCGACAAGTGCAGCTGCCGCCCGATCTCGGGACTAGTACAGCCACCCACCACCAGGGTGATGATCTGGCATTCGCGCGGCGACAGCCCGGCCAGCAGATCGGCTTCGGGCGCGCTGTGCGGCAACTGCTCCACCAGCGCGGCCAGCCCACTGCCCAGGTAGCGCTGGCCGCGCAGCACAGCGTGCACCGCCCTCAGCAGCTCGGCCCGCGGCGCACCTTTGAGCAGATAGCCCGTGGCCCCCAGCCGAAGGGCCTGGGCCAGATGGTGCAGCTGTGCCGACATGGTGAGCACCAGGCTGCGTACCGGCAGTTGGCGCGCCTGCAGCTCGGCCAGCAGCTCGAAGCCAGACCGGCCGCCCAGGCCGATATCGACCAGCAGCAGATCGGGCGGACGCTGCACCACCTCGGCCAGCGCCACCGTGGGATTGCCCGATTCGCCCACTACCCGGTAGCCCGCGGCTTCCAGCATGGCGCGCAAGCCGTCGCGCACGATGGCGTGGTCGTCCAACAGGTAAATGGCACTCATGCGGACACCTTCCAGTCCAGGCAGACCCGGGTACCACCACCGGCAGGGGACTGCACCAGCCAATCCGCGCCGATGGAAGCCGCGCGTTCCCGCATACCCAGCAGGCCCAGATGCCCTGGCCGCAACTGCTGCGCATCAGCGGCCAGGCCGACACCGTTGTCCAGCACCTCTAGCCGTAGCGCCTGCGGCCCGCCCGCCAGCGACACCCGCACCCACGAGGCCTGCGCATGGCGCAGCGCATTCGCGACCGCCTCGCGCGCCACCATGAAGACGGCATATTCCACATCGCAGCGCCAGCGCAGGCCCTGCAGTTCGGGTGGTACTTCTAGCCGTAAACGTACCGGGCCTGCCAGCGCCTGGCGGGCGCGCAAGGCGCTGTCCATCGCGGTGACCAGGCCGTATTCGTCCAGCAAGGTGGGCCGCAATTCGCTGAGTACCTGGCGCACCTCGCGGACGGCCTGGTCGATCAGCCGGTCTACCCGCGCATGGCGCCGGGCTTCCTCCCGGTTCGCAAACAAGGCCTCGGGCACGAAGTCGATACGGATGGCCGTCAGCGTTTGCCCTAGCTGGTCGTGCAGCCGCTGCGCCAACCGGCTGGTGGCGGCACGTTCCTGCGCCATCTGGGGGTCGCTCAGCTCTGACTTAGCCGCACCGCAAGGCAGTAAGCGGGAGGGGTTGAGGGCGGGGCGGGACGTGCGCAGGCGTTCGCTTACATCATGCATGGCAAGTCCTCCCTATCCTCGGTGATCTGGTCGCGGCCTGCGGCCTTGGCGCGGTACAGGGCCTGGTCGGCACGCCGCACCGCGTCGGCCACCGCGCCACGGCCATGCAGCTCGGCCACGCCGCCGCTAAAGGTGACCGGGATAGCCAGTCCGTCCACCCGCACCGGATGCTGGCTGACCTGCACCCGCAGATGCCGCATCAGCTGCATGGCCGCCTCTTGCCCGGTAAACGGCAGCGCGATGGCGAATTCCTCGCCACCAATCCGGCCAATCCGGTCGGTAGAGCGCAGCGCTGCACGCAAGCGCCGACTGACCTCTTTCAGCACCGCATCGCCGGCCGCATGGCCGTGCTGGTCGTTGACCTTTTTGAAATGGTCGATGTCCACCACCACCACACTGAGCACACCCTCTTGCCGCAGTACCAGGCTGCGCAGGCCTTCGGCCTCTTCAAAAAAAGCCCGGCGGTTGAGCAGGCCCGTGAGGTCGTCGGTGGTGGCCAGACGGGTCATTTTGGCCAGCGCATCGGTCAGCTCGCGCTGGGTTTTGCGCAGCGACACCAGGCTCATCACCTGCCGCGCCAGGCCGCGCAGCAGCTGCACTTGCGCGTCGCTGATCGGGCGGCGCACGCTGTCGGTCACGCACAGCGTGCCGATCTTGGTGCCGTCCTCGGTTTTCAGCAGCGCGCCGGCGTAGGTGACGATGGCCGCATCCATATCCACATTCCCACGCCGCGCCGCTATCGCCTGGGTCCGCGTATCCAGGCGCACATCTTCGATAACCAGCACCTCGTCCTCGCGCAACGCGGCCGTGCAAAAGGTCTCGTCGCGCGGGGAGCTCGGGCTGTGTGCCTCCGCCCCCGCGTGCCGCCAATCACCCGCGTCGTCCACCAGCGAGATGAATGCGTTCGGCGCACCGGTGACCAGGGAAGCCACCTGGGTCAGGAGGGCAAAGTCTTCCGCATCCAAACTCTGCGCCGATGCCAACGCCTGTAGCAAAGGGGCTTGCGCCAACGCAAGGGGGGTCGTCATGGTGCGTATCTCCTTCAAAAAAAGGGGGCCGCTCTTGCGCGGCGATGGTCAGTCCACCCTGGGGAAATCCAGCGTGGTGTCGTTGGTGCGGTTCAGCATGTTGGTGAACAGGATCGCGCTGATGGCGGCAATCGCTTCAACGATCTGGCGGTCGTCAAAACCGGCGCTGCGCACGCTCTCCAGCGCGTCGGCGGGCAGGGTGCCGCGGGTCTGCACCAGGCGCAGGGCAAACTGCACCAGGGCGTTTATCTTGCTGTCTTCGGCATAGGCACCGGCGCGCAGCGCACGGGTTTGCTCCAGCGTGTAGCCGGCCAATTTGCCCGTCAGGGTGTGGGCCGCTACGCAATAGTCGCAACCCGAAGCTTCGCTGACCGCCAGGTTGATGGCCTCCAGCTCTCGCTTGCCCAGGCTGCTCTTGCTTAGCAGCATGCCATTGGTTTGCAGCGCCTGGGCCAGCACGGCCGGCGCATTGCTGCCGACCGTGGCGTAGGCATTCGGCACCTTGCCCATGGCGCGCTTGATACCGCCAAACAGATCGGCCAATTCGCCAGTAGCTTCGGCGGCGGGGGTAGTGTGCAGACGGCTCATAAAAACTCCGGTAGTGGTTAGGTGGACGCATGGCTACGCATCCATGGAGCGATCCTAGGTTTTTCACCTATCTTTTAGGTACAAATAAATCTATATTTATAGCTCTATCGTCTACATCTACAGAAACGGAAGCCGTATGGACAGTCTGAGCAATCTGGTCCGCGTGCTCGCACCCCAGGGCACGCTGGAGTTGCATTGCCGGTTTGCCGGCGGCTGGCTGGTAGACCACGGCCCGGCGCTGCCCGGCCATTTGCCCTACCACGTGGTGCTGGCGGGCTGCGGCAGAGTCGGCATAGGGGCCCGCGCGCTGGACCTGGTGCCCGGCGACATCGTGCTGTTTCCGCACGGCGCTGCGCACAGCGTACGCAGCCTGGGCCAGGGCAACTGCGAGCCCCCCGCCCTCAGCACGCCGCCGGAGCGCCATTTCAACGGCGCGGTGACCGAGGTGTTTCACCCCGATGCGGGTGATACGCTGGATCTGCTATGCGGCAACTTTGTGCTGGGTACCCCCGGAGGCCTGTTGCTGCGCACCCTGCCCGAAGTGGTGTGCATCCACACCGCCGGGCGCGCCGACTGCGCCTGGTTGCACAGCCTGACATCCATGATGCGCACCGAAGCCAGCGCCGCGCTACCCGGCACGGCGGCCGTCATTGGCCAGCTGTCAACGGCGCTGTTCACCGTGCTGCTGCGCGCCCTGATGGCCGATGGCGGCATCACCCAAGGCCTGCTGGCGCTGCTGGCCGATGTGCGCCTGTGCAAAGCGGTCGACGCGGTGCTGGCCGCCCCCGCCGATACCTGGACGGTGGCCACCCTGGCCGAACGCTGCCACATGGCCCGCGCCACCTTTGCCAAGCGCTTCGCCCAGGTCAGCGGGCTCACGCCGCTAGAGGTGGTAACCAGCCTGCGCATGGAGCTGGCCGGCCGCATGCTGGTGCAGAGCAACGCCACCGCCGGTCGGGTGGGCGAACGCTGCGGCTATGCGTCCGAGGCGGCCTTTGGGCGAGCCTTCAAACTGCACTTCGGCACCACCCCGCGGGCCTACCGGCTGGCTGCGTGATTCCAGAAAATTTATATAAAAAATGCCCCTGGCGCAGGTTCCACCTGCGCAAGAAGCTCTTATTTAAGTAGCAAACCGTACCAACAACTTGGGCACCGAGGCCACCAGCATGGCCACGCCCGAGGCCGTCAGCAGCCCCAGCACGATCTTGCGGAAGCTGGCTTCGCTGATACCGATGTACAGCCGCGCCCCCAGCAGCACGGGCACCAGCATGGCAGCGGCCACCACACCCAACATCGGCAGCATGCTGCGGGTGACGATGCCACGGGCCAGGTAGGTGCCCATGGTGACCAGCAGCATCGACAAATTGAAGTTCTGCACGATGGCGCGCTGCGCGTCTTTCTCCAGCCCGCGCAGCGTGCACCACAGCGTGGGTAGCGCGCCGGTAAAGCCGCCCAGCCCGCCCATCACCCCACCGACCAAGCCCACCACGCCATCGGCCCAGCGGCCACCGAAGGTGATTTTGGGCAAATGCCGGGACACCAGCATCGCCGGGCACCACACCACCAGCAGGCTGCCCAGCGCCAGCCGAAACCAGTCCATGTCCAGCCGCGGCAACAAGGCCACACCCAGCGGAATGCCCAGCAAGCCGCCCAGCACAAAGGGCAGCAAGGCCTTGATGTCAAAGCCCCGACGCACCGAGACTGCGGCGATGATCTGCCCGGTCAGCGAGCCAAACACCGCCAGCGCCGCCGCCAGCCGGGGCTCCAGCGTCCACACCCAGAACGACATCGACACCAAGCCAAAGGCAAAGCCCGACAAGCCCTGCACAAAGCCCGCCACCACCGCGCCCAACGCCACCACCCATACGACCGAATCCATTGCAGTCCCCCAATAACAGTGCCCGATTGTGGACAGTTCACAGCGCAACCAATGGACGAGCATGCCGGGCTCACATGGAATTTTGCGCCGCTCAGCCCTTGGTAAAAGTCTGGTCCAGCCCCTGGAACATGGCAGAGAAATCGCAGCACTCCTGCGCCAGCATCACGATGGACGCGACCAGGGTGCTGCGGTGCTCGCCCTTGTGCATGGCCACATAGGCCATGGGCGGTAAGGCGGGTGCCACGTCAACCACGGTCAGCATGCCGGCCGCCACCAGCGGTGCCAGGCAACGGTGCGGCAAGTAGCTGACGCCCAAGCCCGAAATCACCAGGCCCAGCATGGCCACCAGGTTACTCACCACGATGACCTCGCTGGGCTGCGCGCCCTGCTGCCGCATCCACGCGTCGTAAACCCGGCCGGTGCCCGACTGCGTGCCCTGCACCAGCATGCGGTACTGGGCGATCTCGTGCAGCTGCATGCGCCCGCTGGCGGGCAGCAGGCCGGGCTTGCACATCCAGGCGTGCTCCACCTGGCCAACCTGGGTGCTGGGGATGCGCGTGTCCGCAAACGCATCCGGCACAAACACCAGGTCCAGCTCGTCGGCCAGCACCTTGTCGCGCAGCTGCGGGCTGCTGTCCACCGTGGGCTCGATCGTCACCTTGGGATAGTGCAGGCGGATCAGCTCGATCAGGCGCGGCAGCCAGGTCATGGCGGTCAGCTCGGTGATGCCGATGCGCAGGCGGCGCTCCATCACCTCGGGTCGGCTGAACTGCTCGATGGCGGCATCGCGCTGCGCCAGCAGCTTCTTGGCCAGCAGGAACATCTCCTCGCCCTTTTCGGTCAGGCGCGCGCTGCGCTGGGCGCGGTCGAACAGCTCGGTTTCAAACAGCGCCTCCAGGTCGTGCACCCGCTTGGACACCGCCGACTGCGTGGTGTGCAGCTTATTCGCTGCCTGCGAGAAGCCGCCCAGCTGGGCAATCCAGTACAGCGCTTCCAGTTGCTTGAATGTGATCATCCTTACCCTCCAATCATCTCTTTATTCGATGTTAATGGATGAAATTTAATCGCTTTTAGAAATTCAACGCCACTTCCACAATCCACGCCAACGCAGCACCTGCACTTGTTTGGAAGAGGAAATTGACCGTGGCCCACCCCGTGTTTGAGATCAACCCTACCCCCGCCGTCGCCAGCAGCGAATTGCTCCAGGCCTTTCAGCAGGTGGTTACGCCGCACATCAGCGACAACCTGCAGCGCCTGTCCGGCATCACCGGTTTGCGCCGCTTCCACCGCGCCAAGAAGCTGGTCGGCACGGCCTTCACGGTCAAGGCCCGGCCCGGCGACAACCTGCTGATCTACAAGGCCCTGCAAGCCCTGCAACCCGGCCACGTGTTGGTGGTAGATGGCGCGGGCGACCCCACCAATGCATTGGTGGGCGAACTCATCATGCTCTACGCCCAGCAACGCGGCTGCGCCGGTTTTGTGCTGGACGCGGCCATCCGCGACACCACCGCGTTCTTTGAGGCCGACTTCCCCTGCTATGCCCGCAGCGTCAGCCACCGTGGCCCGTACAAGCTGGGCCCAGGTGCGATTAACTGCGCTGTCAGCGTGGGTGGGCAAGTGGTGCAACCGGGCGATCTAGTGGTGGGCGATGAAGACGGTGTGGTTAGCTTCCCGCAGGCCGATGCCGCCCGCCTGCTGGCCGCCATCCGCACCACAGAAGCCAATGAAAACGCCATCAAGGCCGAGATCGCCAATGGCCGCGTCGAGCAGCACTGGCTGGCCAAGGTGCTGCACGCCCACGGCCTTTGACACCCCACACCACCACCGAAAGCCTCTGTGACCTCTTTACTTTCCACCCGCCTGGCCCAGGTCAAGCCCTCGCCCAGCATCGCCGCCAAAGCCCGCGTAGACGCACTGCGCGCCGCTGGCCGCACCATCATCGACTTCACCCTGGGCGAGCCGGACTTCGCCACGCCCGCGCACATCGTGCAAGCCGGCATCACCGCGCTGGCCGAGGGGCACACCAAGTACACCGGCTCAACAGGTACGCCAACCCTGCGCGCCGCCGTGCAAGCCAAGCTGCAGCATGAAAACGGCCTGGCGTTCAAGCTGGACGAAATCATCGTCGGCGTGGGCGCCAAGAGCCTGATCTTCAACGCCTTTGCTGCCACGCTCAACGCGGGTGACGAGGTCATCATCCCCGCGCCATTCTGGGTGTCTTACCCCGACATGGTGTTGCTCAACGGCGGCACGCCAGTCATCGCGCCCAGCACCGAAGCCAGCGGCTTCAAGCTCACGGCAGCCGCATTACAAGCCGCCATCACACCGCAAACGCGCTGGCTGGTGCTGAACACCCCCAACAACCCCAGCGGCGCGGTCTATACCCGGGCCGAGCTGGAGGCGATCTGCGCCGTGCTGCGCGCGCACCCGCAGGTCTGGCTGATGACTGATGAGATCTACGAGCACTTTGTCTTCGGCGATGCGCAGCACCTGTCGCCGCTGAATGTGGCGCCCGATCTGGCAAACCGCAGCCTCATCATCAACGGCCTGTCCAAGGCCTACGCCATGACCGGCTGGCGCATCGGTTATGCCGCAGGCCCGGCAGCACTGGTCAAAGCCCTGGGCTTGCTGGCATCGCAAACGACCACTTGCGCCAGCGCCATGGGCCAGGCGGCAGCCGCCGTCGCGCTATCCGGTCCGCAGGCCTGCGTAACCGAGGCCCGCCAACTGTTCGAGGCGCGGCGCGACCGCATGGTGCAGCTGCTGAACGAGATTCCAGGCATCCACTGCGCCACCCCGCAAGGTGCCTTCTACGTATTCCCCAATGTCACCGGCCTGCTGGGTCGGCACACACCCGACGGCACGCAACTGGCGAGCGATCTGGACGTGATGCTGTTCCTGTTGAACCAGGTCGGCGTGGCCAGTATTGACGGTGGCTCCTACGGCATGCCAGGTTTTCTGCGCTTGTCGTTTGCCACCGCCATGGAGCAGATCGAAGCTGGCTGCCTGGCCATCCGCCAGGCCGTGCAATCGCTGCAGCCCTGAGCACGCCCCGTTTCCCCACCCGCTATACCATTCCACCCCAGAAAGTCTGCCATGCACCATCGACTCTCCCGTTTACTCGGCCTCAGCGCCATGTTTCTCTGCTCTGCCGCACTGGCGCAGAGTGACACGCTCAGCAAGGTCAAACAAACCGGCATCATCAACATTGGCAGCCGCGACAGCCAGGTGCCATTTTCTTACCAGCCGACCGGCGGCGATGCGCCCACCGGCTTCACCAACGACATCTGCCTGAAGATTGTGGATGCCGTGAAAACCAAGCTCGGCCTGTCCAGCCTGGAGGTGCGCTACACCACGCTGACCTCCACCAACCGCATCCCCCTGCTGACCAACGGCACGGTAGACCTGGACTGCGCCACCACCACCAACACGGTGCAACGCCAGCAGCAAGTCGGCTTCGCACCTAGCCACTTCGTGACCAATATCACCGCCGCGGTGAAGACCAAGTCGGGCATCAACAGCATCGCCGAGCTGGGTGGTAAGACCGTAGCCACGGTGGCGGGCAGCACCGCCATCCAGCTACTGCGCAACTACCGCAAGAGTGAGAAGGTGGATGTGCAGGAGCTGTCGGGCAAGGACACGGCCGATGCGTTTTTGCTGCTGGCCTCCGACCGTACCCAAGCCTACATTCTGGACGACGTGCAACTGGCCGGCCTGATCGCCACCTCGCCCAAACCCAGCGACTACAAGATCCTGTCCAAGGAGTCGCTGCGCCAAGAGCCCTACGGCATCATGTACCGCAAGGACGACCCGCAGTTCAAGGAGCTGGTGGACAAAACCGTCACCGATTTGATGAAGTCCGGTGCCATTGAGCAGATCTACGCCAAGTGGTTCACCAAGCCGATTCCGCCGAACAACATCAACCTCAACTTCCCGATGTCGGACGCAGTGCGCGAGCTGTACAAGAACCCGAACAACAAAGGGGTGTGACAGTCGGCGCGGTAGCTACCGCAGAGTGCACAGCATCTGGCGCTGGCCGTACCGCCGTCTGTAGCTATTCACCTTAAAAAACTATTGTTTTTATAGCTTCCCGCGCAGGTACTACCTGCGCTGGAGGCCATTCTGATAGTTATTTTTCTAATTGGCCCAGTGCGAGCCAAACAGGTTGGACTCGCCAATCGCCGGGAAGTCCACAAAGGCCTTGCTGCAATCCAGCACCTGCTCGCCCGTAGGGTTGGCCGTCAGGCTGGTCGTGCCGGTGAGTACGACGCGCTCGGCGGTAGAGGCAAAGATTGGCAGGTTCACGTTGCTCAGCGTCAGCTTGGCATCCGACACCGTAGAGGCGATGTCCAGCGGCGTATCGGCCAGCACATTGGTCATGGACATCACCAGCGGGAACGCAGGGTTGTTGAAGCCGCCGGTATTGGCCTGAAAGCCTTGCAGCTTGACCTTGGAGTCGCCCAGGATGCGCACGTTGTTCAGCGTGATGTCATGGAAGTTGGGATACAAGGGGCCGGTTGCGGGCAAGGCCTTGGTGCTGTAGTACGGGGTGAACAGCAGCGCGTTCTGGGCGTTCTTGATGCAGATGTTTTCATAGAAGATATTGCTCACCTCACCACCACGGGCGTAGTCGGACTTGATGCGCAGGCCTTCTTCCGAGTCTTGGAACGAGTTGTCATACACGTGCACGTTGGTCACGCCCGCATTGGTTTCGCTGCCTACCGAAATACCGTGCCCCCAGTAGATGTGGTTGTGCGCCACCACCATGCCCCATTTGCGGTCTGCCCGCACGTCGCGGTTGCCGTCAATGGCAAATAGCCCGGAGCCTGCAGGCGTGGGGTTGTTGCTGCCTTTGAAGGCCATGTCGTCGTCGCCGGTGCTGACGTAGTTGTAGGCAAACACAAAGTTCTTCAGATACCCGTCAAACGACATGGCGCTGGCCGAGGTGGTGGTGCTGCCGGTGCTCAGCTTGGCCGAGGTGGCCTTCTTTTCGGCACCGGGGTCGAATGCGTCGGTGTTTTTGACGTTGTCGGCATTGAAGGTTTCGCCGGTGTACAGCGGGTTGCCATTGCCTGCCGGGTTGGCAAATGCGGCCAGCGAAGGCGTTTGCACCTTCACGCCCCACACCGTCAAGCCGTCCACACCGCTGGGCACCACGTGGAAGTTGGCGCTGTTGTTCAGCGAAATGCGGTACAGCGTGAGGTTCTTGGCGTAGCTGAACACCATCATGCGAAAGTTGGACTGCGATGCCGAGCCGGTGGTGCCGTTTTGCACCATATTGCCCAGGTAGGCCAGGTCCCACCAGGTCATGTTGCGCACCGATGACTTGGAGTTGACATAGGTGCCACCGTTGTCGCAGGCCACGCCGTCGGCCGCCTGCGTGCCCGCCGCGTAGTTGACGTAGGTGTTGGAGCAGCTCATGTCCACCTTCATCAGCGGGTACAGCTTGTTGGTGGTCACAATTTCGGCATAGCCACGGCTGTCAATGCTGCCGTCGCCCACCACGGCCGAGTTGACCAGGTTGCTACCGTTGATCAGTGCCGAGCAGTTGGACGAACTGCCGCCCTTGGTCGCGCTCACGGCGGTGTTGGCGCAATACGGCCCCGCTGGCAAAGGCGAATAGGCCATCACGTCGCGCGTGGCGTACAGCGTGGCCCCTTTGTCGATCCACAGCGTTACGCCCGACGGCAGCGTTAGCGGCCCGCTGATGAAACCATTGCCGGGGCCGGTGGTGCTGGCCACCAGCCGCACGGCGAACTTGCTGGCCTTGTACTGCGGTTTGGCCAGCTCTTCACCCGACACACCGGCAATGTTCACGTTGGGTGCCGATGCGGCTTTTTGTGCTGCGGTGGCGGTGGCATCGGCAGCGGCAATCGCCGCGCCTACCTCGGCATTTACCGCCGCACCACAGGCATTCAGCGCCGCCTGGATGCGGGCCTGGTCGGGGTTGGCCGTGGCCGTGGTCACCGCCACGCTGACGCCGGTTTTGGACGGGTCTGCCTCGGGGGGCAGCGCGCCATCGGGTCGGCGTACCAGGTTGTTGCTTGCCTCCAGCGTGGCGCACACCTGCGCGTCGGTGGGCAAGCTGGGCTCGGGCGGCAGGTTGCTATCAGAGGTGGTGGTTCCCACCTGGAAGACTTTGGGCGCCGTGCTGACTGGGGTGTCACTGCCGCCACCGCAGCCCAGCAGGGGCAGTGCCACGGCGATGCAGGAAATCAGCAAGCGGGTGCCGTTCCAAGGATTTTTTCGCATAGTTTTGTCTTTCGTCATTGTTGTAGGGATGCGCATGCGGGCGGCCTGCATGGGGCATGGGGAGGCCGGGAGAAAAACGGGCGTGGGCGCTTAGCGGACACCGTGGAAAACGCAATCAGCAGAGGTGGATGGTGGATGTTTCAAGATTTAACTTGTCTGACATCATATAAATTTAGACAGCCCTGTCATACAGGGTAAACCCAGTGCCGCCGTAGCACCGCACCCAATAAGTCAGACATCCTATAAGCAGCGCAGCCAGACAAGCGATGGACCTGTGTGCGCTGCCGCACAGACCCCATCGGCGCGGCTTGCCACCATAGACACCCATTCCATTGACTGAAAGGCCCCGCCATGATCGAGAAAACCGCTACCGTCCATTGGGAAGGCCCCGGCAAAAAAGGCCAAGGGCAGATCAGCACCGAAACCGGCGCGCTCAAGGCCTACCCCTACGGCTTTGCCAGCCGGTTTGAAGACGACCGCAAGGGCAGCAACCCCGAGGAAATCCTGGGCGCAGCGCATGCGGCCTGCTTCGCCATGGCGTTCTCGTTTGCCTGCGACAAAGCGGGCTTTGCCACCGCCACGGTGGATACCCAGGCCCAAGTGCGCCTGGTGCCGCAAGGTGAAGGGTTTGCCATCGACCGCATTGCGCTGACCTTGAAAGCCAGCGTGCCCGGCCTGGATGAAGCCCAGTTCCAGGCCATAGCGCAGGCCGCCAAGCGCGATTGCCCCTTGTCCAAAGCCTTGGCCAGCGTGCCCGAGATCACGCTACAAGCCACCCTGAGAGCAAGCCCATGAACCGCATTGACAGCACCGACACCGCCGAAGCAGGCTTGTCTGCAGCCGACCACGCCATGGGTTCGCCCGATGCCAAGCTGACGCTGGTGGAGTACGGCGACTACGAATGCCCCGCCTGCCTGCAAGCCGAGCCGCTGGTGCGACATCTGATGGAGACCGAAGGCCACCGCCTGCGCTTTGTGTTCCGGCACTACCCGCTGGTTGAGGTGCACCCACACGCCGAGCTGGCCGCCGAGGCCGCCGAAGCTGCTGCCGCACAAGGCAAGTTCTGGCCCATGCACCACCTGCTTTTCGCCCAAAAGCAGCACTTGGATGCGGCCTCCCTGGCGGGCTACGCGGAGTCCATCGGCCTGGACATGTTGCGCTACCACGGCGAGATGAACGACCGCATCTACACCCAGCGGGTACAGGAACACCGGCGGGCAGGCGACCGCAGCGGCCTGCGCGCCACGCCGACCTTTTTCCTCAACGACGCGGTGATCGATGTGTCGTTTGGTTTCGACAAGCTCACCGAGGCGGTGCACGCGGCGTTAAAAGGCCGCTAAGTCCATCTCCCCAACCAGGAGCGAACATGCCTACCAAAGCCTGGAGCGCCAAACGCGAGCGCCAATACACGCACATCAAAACCAGCCTGCTGGAGCGCGGCAAGCCCGAACCCCTGGCCGAGGAGATCGCGGCACGTGTCGTCAACAAGGAACGGGCCCAGCACGGCGAATCGGTGGAGGCCAGCGCGTCCTCGCTCAACGACATGTCCGCCAGCCGACGTGGCGGGCTGCGCTCGCACAAGGGCGCGGGCGGCCGCACCCTGCTGCAATTGCGCAACGAGGCCCGCCAGCGGGGCGTGAAAGGCAGGTCAAAAATGAACAAGGCCGAGCTGGAAGCCGCCTTGCAGCGGTAGCCGGGCTTACCTGCTTAGCCCTCGGGCACCCACCATGGCGATGGCATCAAACGGGCAGCGCACCGCACATTTGCGGCAGCCGGTGCAGGCATCCATGTCGCTGACGACCGAAAACTTCTTCCAGCCCTGCGGCTCCAGCGACAGCAAATGCAGGTGGCAGGTGGGCACACACCAGCCGCAGCCGGTGCAGCGGTGGGTGTCGATCACGGGTTTGGGGACGGGGCGTAGGGACGGCATGGCCACTACATCATAGGCAGGCGGTGCCGGGTGCGGTGCAGAATCGCCCCCTCTATGCAGCATTCACACCCACTTCAGCACGCGCCTAAGCACGCGGTTTCCCGCCTGCGCGACCAGCGCCTGGCGCGCAGTGCCAAACCCTTCATCGCCCGGGGTGCCCGCGCGCCGCGCTGCCCTGGCTGCCGGGTGCTGTTCAGCCATTGCCTGTGCACCCTGCGCCCCGATGTACCCACCCAGGCGGGCATGTGCCTGATCATGTGCGACATCGAGCCGCTCAAACCCAGCAACACCGGCTGGCTGATCGCTGATGTAGTCAAAGACACCGCAGCATTCGGCTGGACCCGCACCGAGGTGGACCCGGCCCTGATCGCCCTGCTGGCCGACCCGCAGTGGACACCCTACCTGGTATTTCCCGGCGAATACCTGCCCGCCGAACGCGTAGTGACCGAGGTGCCCGCGGTGCCCGGCAAGCGTCCGCTGTTTGTGCTGCTGGATGCCACCTGGCCCGAAGCCCGCAAGATGTTCCGCAAAAGCCCGTACCTGAACCACCTGCCGGTGTTGAGCCTGTTGCCGGAACAGCTCTCGCGCTACCGGCTGCGCCGCACTACCCGTACCGACCACCTGTGCACCTCCGAAGTCGCCGCCCGCTGCCTGGCCCTGGCGGGCGAGGAGCATGCCGCCGAAACCCTGGACGCGTATCTGGAGGTGTTCACCAGCCACTACATGGATGCCAAGCAGTCGGTGCTGCCGGATCTGGAGGATGCGGCGCATCTGCGGCTGCGGGAGCTGGTGAACACTGTTTAGTTCCGCCAGTGCACATTCCACCTGCGCTGGCAGCTATTTAATCCATAGCATATGGATGGGTTTCGAACGGACTGCGCACCTCTAGGTCAGCGCGAGCTGGTGTAGCCTGCGGCCATGGACTCTTTGATCACCGCCGCTGCACGTGCCCTCGCCGCCGGTGACGCACTGGGGGCCCTCAAACGGGTTGCGCTGCGCGACGATCCCCCGGCGCTGGCCCTGCGGGGCATTGCCATGGCCCAGCTCGGCGAACACCCGCGCGCCCGAGAGCTGTTGCGCCGCGCCGCCCGGGGCTTCGGAGCCCATGAGGCGCTGGCCCGTGCGCGCTGCGTCGTCGCCGAGGCCGAGGTGGCGCTGGCCATGCGCGACCTCAGCGACTCGCCGCGTGGTTTGGCGGCGGCATCGGCCACGCTGGAAGCCCACGCCGACCACGCCAACGCGTGGCAAGCACAACTCATCGCGGCGCGCCAGCAGTTGCTGCTGGGCCGCATCGACGAGGCTGCGGCCACGCTGGCGCGGCTAGCTCAACATACACTGCCGCCGCCACTGGCCGCCGTGGCCGACCTGGCCGCGGCAGAGCTGGCGCTGCGTTCCCTGCGCATCGACGTGGCGCGGGCGGCACTGGCGCGGGCAGAGGCCGCCGCCCAGCACGCCCGCGTGCCCGCGTTGCTGGCCGAGGTGGCACAGGCGCGGACCGCGCTGGACCAGCCCGCCGCGCGGCAACTGTCCGCCCACGGCGAGAAGTTGCTGCGCCTGGACGCGGTGGCCGCGCTGCTGGCCTCGGACACGCTGGTGGTCGATGCCTGCCGCCACGGTATCCGTGCCGGGGCCGTATGGCTGCCGCTGGCACGGCGGCCCCTATTGTTCGCGCTGGCGCGGGCACTGGCCACCGCCTGGCCGGGCGATGTGGACCGGGAAGCCCTGATCGCCGATGCCTTCCGCACCCGCCACCCCGACGAGACACACCGCGCCCGCCTGCGGGTCGAGATCGGTCGGCTGCGCGCGCTGGCCAAAGAGATGGCGCAGATCGAGGCGACCACGCGGGGCTTCATCTTGCAGCCGCGCAACGCGCGCCCCGTGGCCGTGCTGGCACCGCCCATCGATGGCGACCAGGCCTCCCTGGTAGCCCTGCTGTCCGATGGCGCGGCCTGGTCCACCTCGGCGTTGGCGCTGGCGCTGGGCGACAGCCAGCGCACCGTGCAGCGCGCACTGGCCGAACTCGAAGCCGCCGGGCGGGTGCGCGCCATCGGGCAAGCACGGGCACGCCGCTGGCTGGCCCCCACACTGGCCGGATTCACGACGATCTTGTTACTCCCCGCTGCGCTGCCGTTTGCATAAAGTGGCATCCAGGCACCCAACCCGGGCGCTACAAGGAACCCACCATGACCACTAAAGACACACTTCAGCCCGCCGCACACGCCGCAGAAATCGTGCGCGAGTACGGCCCGTTCGACGGCATCGAGAACATCCACGGTGTCAGCCACGACGGCCAGCGCGTATGGGCCGCCACCGGTGCCACCCTGCTCGCCTTCGATCCCGCCAGCGGCGAGCCCACGCGCACGCTCCACCGGGCCTGCGATGCAGGCACCGCCTTTGACGGCACCTACCTCTACCAGATCGCCGAAACCCGCATCGACAAGATCGACCCGGCCAGTGGCGAGGTGGTGGCATCCATCCCGGCACCGGGCAGCGGCAGCGACTCGGGCCTGACCTGGGCCGAAGGCAGCCTGTGGGTCGGCCAGTACCGCGACCGCAAGATCCACCAGATCAACCCGGCCACCGGTGCGCTCATCCGCAGCATCGAGTCCAACCGCTTCGTGACCGGTGTGACCTGGGTGGACGGCGAGCTGTGGCACGGCACCTGGGAGGGCGACCAGAGCGAACTCCGCCACATCAACCCGCAAGACGGTGCCGTGCTGGAACGGCTGGAAATGCCACCCGGCACCGGCGTCAGCGGGCTCGAATCCGACGGGGCCGACCTGTTTTACTGCGGCGGCGGAGGCAGCGGCAAGGTCCGCGCGGTACGGCGGCCAAAAAGCGCCCAGGCCTAGCCACACCTGCAGTACGCGCAGATGGCGCAACAGGCAGCAACGCTACACTTTAAATAGCTGCTTGCGCAGGTGTCCATTGCGCTGGCGTCCTATTTTTCTTATAACGCCTCAGGCTTTGCCGGCCAGCTTGTCCTGCGTCTGGGTGTCGAAATCGCTAGCCGCATGGCGCTCATGCAGTTGCTCAGAAGGCTCGCCAAAGGCGCGATTCACCATGCGCCCGCGCTGCACCGCCGGGCGCGCGGCGATCTGCTTGGCCCAGCGCAGCACGTGGGTGTATTCGTGCACGCTCAAAAACTCAGCCGCGCCATACAGCGTCCCCAAGACCAGGCCGCCGTACCAGGGCCACACCGCCATGTCGGCGATGGTGTAGTCCTCACCTGCCAGGTAGGTGTGGTCGGCCAGGTGGTGGTCCAGCACGTCCAGCTGGCGCTTCACTTCCATCGCGTAGCGGTTGATCGGGTATTCAAACTTGGCCGGTGCATAGGCGTAGAAATGGCCAAAGCCGCCGCCCAAAAACGGCGCGCTGCCCATCTGCCAGAACAGCCACGACAGGCATTCGGCCCGCGCTGCGCCGCTGGCGGGCAAAAACGCGCCAAACTTCTCGGCCAGGTGCTGCAGGATCGCCCCGGACTCAAACACCCGCACCGGCTCGGCCCCGCTGTGGTCCATCAAGGCCGGAATCTTGGAATTGGGGTTGACCTCGACAAAGCCGCTGCCAAACTGGTCGCCGGTGTTGATGCGGATCAACCAGGCGTCGTATTCGGCACCGCTGTGGCCCAGGGCCAGCAGTTCCTCCAACATGATGGTGACCTTGACACCATTCGGCGTGGCCAGCGAATACAGCTGCAGCGGATGCTTGCCAACCGGCAGCACCTTGTCATGCGTAGCCCCCGAAATCGGGCGGTTGATGTTGGCAAACTGGCCGCCGTTTTCCTGGTCCCAGGTCCAGACTTTGGGGGGCACGTAGGGGATAGTGACGGTTTGGGCGGTGGCATCGGTCATGTGGTGGGCTCCTTGAAGCGAATGGGGTCAACAACTGTGTGGATGGCAGGTTAGCCGCAGGGCGATGCCCCGTGGGATTTAAGGTTTTGGCACTGGTTTGCCAAGACACAGTTACCACGCTCTTCGAATTTCTACCTTAGTCGCCACGTGCATTAGCGCAGGTTCGCTAAATGACCTCGGGCGACGCACCGGTCCGGCCGCTGGTGGAGACTCAGCGCGACAACTCCTCAAAAATCTTGTGGGCCAGCGCAACCCGCTCTTCGTTCGGATAGTTTTTGTTGGCAAGCACCACGATCCCAAACCGTTTTGCGGGAACAAAGGCCACATATGCACCAAAGCCGTTGGTCGATCCGGTCTTGTTCACCCACGCGTTCTTGCCAGGATTAGCGGGCGGAACCAGGGCGACAACCGGGGTTGGACGGTAGATAAGCGCAGCCGAATTGCCCTTTTGCAAAACTTGAAGTTCAACAGGCAGTGCGTATTCTTCCCAAATGAGGTCTTGCGTCATGTCGCCAACCTGGAAGTAGCCTTGGCGAGTGCGGTCCAAAGCAGTCTGCAGCTTGCCATCGATTGTGAGCATGCCCATGTTGGCCTTCAGGAAGCGGATGAGGTCCGTGGCGGTTGTCTTCACACCGTACGCCTCGTCGGCCAGCACGCCTGGATTCACCCGTACCGGCAGGTTCTGCTTGTTGTAACCAAAAGCATAGCTGCCGATCTTCTGCGCAGGAACATGGATGTACGTGCTGTTCAGCCCCAGTGGCCGAAAGATTGCATTGCCGAGGGCGATGGTGAAACTTTGGTGCAGGCTCTTCGCCGCAACCAAACCCAGGGTCCCAATACTGGGGTTCGCATAGGTGCGGACTTCGCCTGTCTTGTAGGGCGGCTTCCACGCCCGAAAGTAGCCCATCAGCTGGGCCTCATTTTCGACCGAATCGGGCACTTGCAAAGGCAAGCCGCCGGTAGTGTGCGTGCCCAGGTGAAAGAGTTGCAGCCTACCGAAGTCCGTGTCCTTGAGCTCCGGCAGATAGGTATCCACCGTGTCAGACAGTTTCAAATTTCCATGGACCTCTGCATAGCTAGCCAAGCTGGCCGTAAAGGTTTTGCTGATGGAGCCAATCTCAAAAATGGTGGAATCAGCCACATGCTGCTGGTCTTTTACCGAGGCCAAGCCATAGTTAAAAACAAAAGTCTGCTCACCGACAACCAAGCCAATGGCAAGCCCGGGGATTTGATTTTTCTCCATGGCCGGCTTCACCGCTTCCGACGTAACCCGCTGCGCTTGTGCACGCGAAATCTCGGCGGCATGGGACGCAAGCGTAAGCCCCAACCCCAGTGCCAACATCGCACCAGTCAAAAATCGTCTATCCCAATTCTTCATAAATTTATCTCAGCCATGAAACAGTTTTAAGCAGCAGTGCCCGATTTTCCACAACCGCAAACGTCACATCCGGCAGGCTGCAAACCCCGCCCCACATCCGACGGCACCGCTGTCGTCCATCAAGGCCGGAATCTTGGAATTGGGGTTGACCTCAACAAAGCCGCTGCCAAACTGGCCGCCGGTGTTGATGCGGATCAGCCAGGCGTCGTATTCGGCACCGGTGTGGCCCAGCGCCAGCAGTTCTTCCAGCATGATGGTGACCTTCACGCCATTCGGTGTGGCCAGCGAATACAGCTGGAAAGGGTGCTTGCCGACCGGCAACTCCTTGTCATGCGTAGCCCCCGAAATCGGCCGGTTGATGTTGGCAAACTGCCCGCCGTTTTCCTGGTCCCAGGTCCAGACTTTGGGGGGGCACGTAGGCAGTGCTAGTGTGGTGTTGTGTGCTTGATGGAACAAATAAAACCGATGGATT
>NZ_JBDTEM010000369.1:0-4707 GCF_039922535.1 Rhodoferax sp.
GGCATCGTCCAGCAGGTAGGGCGGCAGCAGGTAGACGGTGCGGCCAATCGGGCGTATCAGCAGTTCGCGCGCCCGGCCTGCGAGGTGGAAGCGCTCGGCAAAGCGCGGTCCGGCCAGCGGTTCGCGCACATCGAAGGCCCAAATCATGCCGATATGGCGGAAGTTTTCTACCCGTGGGTCGGATTGCAGCGGGGCCAGCGCGGCGCTGAGGGTGGCGGCTTGCAGGCGGTTGTGGGCCAGCACGCCGTCTTGGTCAAACCGGTCGAGCACGGCCAGCGCGGCGCGGCAGGCCAGCGCGTTGCCGGTGTAGGAGTGCGAATGCAAAAAGCCCCGCGCCACGTTGTCGTCCAGAAAAGCCTCATAGACGCTGTCGCGCGACAAAACCAGCGACAAAGGCAGGTAGCCGCCGCTGATGCCCTTGGACAGGCACAGCAGG
The DNA here is from genome assembly GCF_039922535.1 of Rhodoferax sp. Taxonomy (GTDB): domain Bacteria; phylum Pseudomonadota; class Gammaproteobacteria; order Burkholderiales; family Burkholderiaceae_C; genus Rhodoferax_B. The sequence continues at coordinate 437 of NZ_JBDTEM010000369.1, forward strand.
TCCGGCCAGATACCGGCCTGCTCCACCGCGAAGAAGGTGCCGGTACGGCCACAGCCCACGGCGATTTCATCCGCTATCAGCAGCACCTGGTACCGATCGCACAGCGCCCGCACGGCGCGCAGGTAGGCCGGGTCGTGCATGGCCATGCCGCACGCGCCCTGCACCAGCGGCTCAAGGATGATGGCGGCGATCTGGCCGTGGCGCTGCTCCAGCAGGGCCTGCAGCTCGGCGGCAGCACGCTGGGCCACATCGGCGGCGGATTCGCCGGGCAGGGCCTGGCGCGCGTCGGGCGACATCACCTGGTGCGAGCGCATCAGCAGCGGGTCGTAGGCATCGCGGAAGATTTGCACGTCGGTGACGGCCAGCGCACCCAGGGTTTCGCCGTGGTAGCCCTGGCGCAGGCAGACAAACTCGCGCTTGTCGCCCTGGCCCCGGTTGCGCCAGTGGTGAAAGGCCATCTTCAAAGCGATTTCCACGGCCGACGCGCCGTCGCTGGCAAAGAAGCAGTGGCCCAGCACGCCGCCGGTGAGTGCCGACAGCCGCTCGGCCAGCTCCACCGCCGGGGCGTGGGTGCAACCGGCCAGCATCACGTGCGGCAAGGTGTCGAGCTGGTCTTTGATGGCGGCGTTGATGCGCGCATCGGCATGGCCAAACAGATTGACCCACCAGGAGCTGATGGCATCGAAGTAGCGCTTGCCGTCTTCGTCAAACAGCCACACGCCCTGTCCGCGCACGATGGGCAGCGGCGGCACCTGGGCGGCGCGCTGCATTTGGGTGCAGGGGTGCCAGATGTGGGCCAGACTGCGGGTGACGAGGGAAGAGGTCATGGGGAAAGGTGTTGGCTGCGGGATTCGAGCAGACGTGTTGTGCGGGCCAATGCCTCGGCCATGACGGATTCACTGGGCAGTATGGTTTGGTATTCCGCTGCTAGCACTTTGTTGCCCAAGCCTTCCAGTGCGTAATGTGCCTCAGCCGCGCCTTTTTGCTGGCACAAGATCAGCCCCACGGGTGGGTTTTCGCCTTCACGCATCCAGTGCGCTTTGGCGTAATTCAGGTACGTGTGCATGTCGTCCAGGCGCAAGCGTTTTTGCCGCCCCACAAAGGCAAAGTCATCGCCCAGTTCCAGCAAAAAGTCTTCTAGGCGGTGGATCAACGCCGCTTCTAGCGCGGTTTCTGAATACTCGTCCTTCAGACCCAAAAACTCCAGCACGAACGGGTCTTTGATGGCCGACTCTGGGGTCACGGCATCCTCGGGAATCGCTATGGCACCCTTGGTGAGCATGGCCGCTTGGTTGCGCGACAGGCTGGTTCTCTCAAAGAACTGGCTGTTGATTTGGCGATCTATCTGCCGCACGCTCCAGCCTCCGCGCAAGGCTTCTGCCTCGTAAAACTGTCTGGCGAATGCATTTTTGACGGACAGCAGGCGGACGTAGGCAGACCACGGTAGAGGGAAGTGCTGCGCGATGCTGGCCAGCCCCGCAGCGGGTGGTGTGCGAGATGTATCAGACGGTGTCTGATAAATCTCAGCCAAGGGCCACACCAGGTAGAAATTGCGCATCTGCTGAAGATTGACGACGCCAAATCCACGGCCGAATGCACCCGTTAAATCCAGCGACAGCCGTTTGAGCAGTTGGTCGCCATAGTCGGCTCGGCGCTTACCTTTTTGCTCGGCCTCTACAACACGTCGGCCCAGCTCCCAGTAGCTGGCGGTCATCCATGCATTGACGCTACGGACAGCATGGGTGCGCGCCGTTTGCAGCACATCCACAATGCCGCCATGCACGGCGGCATAGCCCACAGGGGGCTTGGCCGCCGATGGCACTGGAGTCGCTTTCGCCACCGCGTTGTCCGCCAACCTACGCCGTCAGCCGCTCCAGCGCTTCCTGGTATTTGGCGGCGGTTTTGGCGATCACGTCGGCGGGGACGCGGGGGGCGGGCGGGGTTTTGTTCCAGGGCTTGCCGTCGATCTGCACCTGCTCCAGCCAGTCGCGCACAAACTGTTTGTCGTAGCTGGGCGGGTTGCTGCCTTCTACGTAGCCTTCCACCGGCCAGAAGCGCGAGGAGTCGGGGGTCAGCACCTCGTCCATCAGCACCAGGGTGCCGTCGGTGTCCAGGCCGAATTCGAACTTGGTGTCGGCAATGATCACGCCCTTGGTCAGGGCGAAGGCGGCGGCTTCGGAATAGATCTGGATGCTCAAATCGCGGATGCGCCCGGCCAGGTCGGCACCCACCATCTCCACGCTGCGCTCAAAAGTGATGTTTTCGTCGTGGTCGCCCACGGCGGCCTTGGCGGCTGGGGTGTAAATGGGGGCGGCCAGTTTGGAGGCATTGCGCAAGCCCGCAGGCAGCGGCACGCCGCAGACCGATTGGCCGTCTTGGTATTCCTTCCAACCGCTGCCGGCCAGGTAGCCGCGCACCACGGCTTCGATAGGCAGGGGTTTGAGGCGCTTGACCAGCATGGAGCGGCCGGTGACCTGGGGCACTTCTTCGGGCAGCACGGCGCTTTCGGGGGCTTCGCCGGTCAGGTGGTTCGGGCAGATGTGGCCCAGCTTGGCAAACCAGAACAGCGCCATTTGCGTCAGCAAAATGCCTTTGCCGGGAATCGGCTCGCCCAGGATCACATCAAAAGCGCTCAGGCGGTCGCTGGCCACCATCAGAATGCGGTCGGTGCCCACGGCATAGTTGTCGCGAACCTTGCCGCGCGCCAGCAGAGGCAGGCTGTGGATGGAGGAAGTGTGGACTGTGGTCATGGGGGCGTTTTCAGGAGGGTATTAGAGAGGGCGCAACCCTAGAGTGTAAAACGCCGGGTCAAATCGCATCCCAACCCTGCACCGCCGTCCACACCGCACCCAGAATCAGCACCCCACCCACGCCCCGGGAAATGGCGTTGGCCGCACGCGGGCTGGCCGCCAGCCAGTCGCGCGAGCTACCTGCCGCCACGGCCCACAAGCCGTACACCACGGTTTGCGTCAACGCGATGATGCCGCCCAGCACGACCGCTTGGATGCCCACCGACCCATACTCCACCCGCAGAAACTGCGGAAATATCGCCAGCATGAACAAATAGGCCTTGGGATTCATCAAGCAGGTCAACATGGCCCGCCGAAAAATCACCCCGGGCGGCGGCGTGCCGACGGCGGGCAAGGGCCCGATGGCCGACTGGCTGCGCAGCACCGCCACGCCAATCCAGGCGATGTAAGCCGCCCCAGCCAGCAGCAAGAAATTGAGCAGGCCCGGCACCCAGCGCAGCACCAGCCCCAAGCCCAGCACCCCGGCCACCACATGGCAGACCCCACCGGCCACGATGCCCGCCACCGCGAACAGGCCGGATCGCCGCCCACCGACGAGGGCGTTGGACAGCACAAAGGCCATGTCCATCCCCGGCAAGGCAATGATGCCGAAAACCATCAAGAAAAATAGCCAAAGGTGGGCGTAGTGGGTCATGTCGAGAGTCTCCGTGGATGTCAAAACCTCACTCTAAAACCCTATCAGGGCGGAATTGGCCCTGGTATATCTCTAAACTTGTGCCATGTACTCGCCCACCACCCGCGTGCTGACCGTGCTGGAACTCCTGCAGGCCCATGGCCGCTTGAGTGGCCCCGACCTGGCCCAGCGCCTGGCGGTGGACGGGCGCACGCTGCGGCGCTACATCCGCAAACTGGAAGACCTGGGCATTCCCGTGCTGTCCGAGCGCGGGCGCTACGGTTGCTACAGCCTGATGCCTGGCTTCAAGCTGCCACCGATGGTGTTTACCGACGACGAAGCGCTGGCCATCGCCTTGGGCCTGGTGGCCGCACGCGGGCTGGCGGTGGCGGGCGCGGCGGTGGAAAGTTCGCAGGCCAAGCTGGAGCGGGTGATGCCCGCCCCTTTAAAACAACGCGTCAGGGCGCTGGGTGAAACCGTGGCACTGGACCGCCCGGCATCCGCCCGCGCCCAAGACAGCCAGACGCTGATGGCCTTCAGCCTGGCCAGCTACCAGTGCCAGCAGGTGCATGTGCAGTACCGCTCTGCCCAAAACGACACCACGCAGCGGGACTTCGACCCCTACGGCCTGGCCTACCGGGGTCACCAGTGGTACGTGGTGGGCTACTGCCATTTGCGCTGTGGGCTGCGCTCTTTGCGGCTGGACCGGGTGTTGGCCGTGGAGCCGCGTGCGCAGCGCTTTGTGGCCCCGGCCAGCTTTGACGCGGTGCGCCACCTGGCGCTGGGCGTTGCCAGCATTCCCAGAGAGATCCAGATCGAGGTGCTGCTGCACACCGATATGGAGACGG
>NZ_JBDTEM010000370.1:0-1897 GCF_039922535.1 Rhodoferax sp.
CAAGCCCTGACCGCACTGGACGCCGACCCCGCCGTGCGCGCCGTGGTGCTGGCGGGCCGGGGCAAAAGCTTTTCAGCCGGAGCCGACCTGGGCTGGATGCAGCGCCAGGGCGCGGCCACGCTGGAAAAGAACGTGGACGATGCGCGCCAACTGGCGCATCTGTTCCGCACCTTGTCTTGCATGGCCACGCCCACCCTCGCCCGCGTGCACGGTGCGGCGCTGGGGGGTGGCATGGGCCTGGCCGCCGCTTGCGACATCTGCGTGGCCTCCAGCAAGGCGCAGTTCGCTACCTCGGAAGTGCGCTTTGGCATCATTCCGGCCACCATCGGCCCCTATGTGCTGCGCGCCATCGGCGAACGCCAGGCCACCCGCTACTTTCAGACCGCAGAGCGCATTAGCGCCGAGCGGGCTCTGGCCTTGGGCCTGGCACATGAAGTCGCTGCGCCCGAAGCGCTGGATGCCACGGTGCAGACCCTGTTAGAGGCCTTGCAAGCAGGCGGGCCTGGCGCGCAAGCCGCCGCCACCGAGCTGATCCGCGCCGTCACCAATCGCCCCATAGACGATGCCCTGGTGGAAGACACCGCCCAGCGCATCGCCCGTCTGCGCGCCACGGCAGAGGCCCGCGAAGGCCTTGCCGCCTTTCTGGAAAAACGCGCCCCACACTGGGCAGGAGCCAAGCATGTTTAGCAAAATCCTCATCGCCAATCGCGGAGAGATCGCTTGCCGGGTAATCCAAACTGCCCGCCGCATGGGCATCCGCACCGTGGCGGTATATTCCGAAGCCGATGCCAACGCCCGCCACGTGCGGCTGGCCGACGAGGCCGTTTGCATCGGCCCGGCCGCCGCCCGTGCATCGTATTTGGTGGCCGACAAAATTCTGGCCGCCGCGCTGCAAACGGGTGCCCAGGCCGTGCACCCCGGCTACGGTTTTTTGTCTGAGAACGCCGACTTTGCCGATGCCTGCGCCCAGGCCGGCGTGGTCTTCATCGGCCCACCCGCCTCGGCCATCCGCGCCATGGGCAGCAAGTCTGCAGCCAAGACCCTGATGGAAAAAGCCGGTGTGCCGCTGACCCCCGGCTACCACGGCGACCAGCAAGACCCCGGCTTTCTGGCCGCACAGGCCGAGAAAATCGGCTTCCCGGTGCTGATCAAAGCCAGCGCGGGCGGCGGCGGCAAGGGCATGCGCCGGGTGGATGCGGCGGCAGATTTCACCGCATCGCTCGTGTCGTGCCAGCGCGAAGCTAGCAACGCCTTTGGCAACGACCATGTGCTGATCGAGAAGTACGTGCTCCAGCCCCGCCACATCGAAATCCAGGTGTTTGCCGACAGCCAGGGCCACTGCGTCTACCTGTTTGAGCGCGACTGCTCGGTACAACGCCGCCACCAAAAGGTGCTGGAAGAAGCCCCCGCCCCCGGCATGACTCCCGAGCGCCGCGCGGCCATGGGCGCAGCAGCGGTGAACGCCGCTCTGGCCGTGGGCTACGTGGGCGCGGGCACGGTTGAGTTCATTGCCCACCAGGACGGTAGCTTCTACTTCATGGAGATGAACACCCGGCTGCAGGTGGAGCACCCGGTGACCGAAATGATCACCAGGTTAGACCTGGTGGAATGGCAACTGCGCGTGGCCTCGGGCGAGCCCCTCCCACTGGCGCAGAACCAACTGGTGCTGACCGGCCACGCCATCGAGGCGCGCATCTATGCCGAAGACCCGGACAAAGGCTTCTTGCCGTCCACCGGCCGCCTCAGCCACCTGCAGCCCCCCGCAGCATCGGCCCACGTTCGCGTCGATACCGGGGTGGAGCAAGGCGACGAGATCACCCCGCACTACGACCCGATGATCGCCAAGTTGATCGTCTGGGATAGCGACCGCACCCAGGCCCTGGCCCGCATGCGCCAG
>NZ_JBDTEM010000371.1:0-1636 GCF_039922535.1 Rhodoferax sp.
GCAATTGGGTGAACAGGCCAAACGGCAGCAGCGGGTTGTGCGGGTCGGCCAGACCGGGTTGGGCGTTCATGCTGGCCAGCAGCGCCCGCAGATCGGCTTCGCGGCCCGCAACCAGCGGGGCGACGACCATGAAGTGCGACTGGGGAAGCATGGTTTTTAGGCCAATTTTTGAGGATTAAATCGGCTGCCAGCGCATATTTAACCTGCGCTGGCAGCTATCAAAAGTTGCATCAAAAACTGTAGCGTGGCTAAAACTGCAGGCAGAAGTCGATCAGCCGGTCCTTCGCCCAGTACACCTTGCCCAGGTAAAAGCCAGGGCCGATCAGGCGGATTTCGTCGCGGATGTAGTGGGCGATGACCGAGGTGTCGGAGTAGTCCAAGACGATGCATTCCTGGCCGTCCAGCCAGCTGGCGTCTTTGTAGACCTTGGCCAGCACGGCCTCGAAGCCGAACACCAGCACCTTGTTCTTCAGCACGCCTTTTTGCGCGTCAAACACCTTGCCCTGCCAGCCAAACATGTTGATCAGGTGGGCGATGCTCTCGGTGTACTTGGTGCCTGGCGCGATGATGGCTGTGCCGTTGGCCGAGCCATTGGGGATGTCGCCGGGCGGGCTGGCGCGGAACAGATCGTCCAGCTCGGTTTGGCTCATTGCCAGCAATTGGGTGACGTCGTAGGCCATGGTTTTCTCCTGGTGAAAGGTTTAAGAATTAAGGATTACGTCGGCGGCCTTCTCGCCCACCATGTACACGGCAGCGGCAATGAAGAAGCCGGGGATGCGCGGGAACACCGATGCGTCCACCACCCGCAGGCCGCGGGTGCCGTGGACGCGCAAGCTGCTGTCTAGTACCTCGCCGATGGCGCAAGAGCCGCAGGCGTGGTGGCCCCAGGCGGTGTTGCGCACGTAGTCGGCCAGTTGGGCATCGCTTTGCACGCTGGGGCCGGGCAGGCATTCTTCGGCGATCAGGCCGCTGGCCAGGAAGGGCGCGGTGAGGCGGCGCACGGCGCGGATGGCCTGCACGACGGCTTGCAGATCGGTACCGGCCACGTCGCTGCCTTCTTCAAAATAGCGAAAGTTGACCAGCGGCGGGTCCAGCGGGTCGGCCGAGCGCAGCGTGACGGTGCCTGCGCGGTTGGCGGTGTGGGCTTTCAAGATGGCCCAGGTCAAACTGTCGCTGTGCTGGCGTATCAACTCAGAAAAGCCTGGCGCGTAGCCCTCAAACCGGGCGGGCAGGGCCATGCAAAAGATATCGGGCTCGGGCTGGTCGGGGCTGGACTTTTCGATCAGGCCGAGCATGGCCCCGCTGGCGGCGTACATGCCGGATCGCGCGTCTTTCCAGCGCTGCCACACCGGGTCGCCAGCTTCAAACCGTGCCTCTTTCAACCCTGACCAGGGCTGGCGCATGCGGTGGGTCAGGGCGACTTCGTAGCGGTCTTGCAGATTCCGGCCCACGCCCGGCAGGTCTACCCGCAGCGGGATGTCGTGGGCCTGCAGGGCGGCGGCGGGGCCTATGCCGGAGAGCATCAGCAACTGCGGGGTGTTGAAGGCACCGCCGCACAGAATGACCTCGCCCCCGTCGGGTTTGGCCTGCACCTGCCGGGTGTCACCCGCCGCGGCGCTGGGGGCGGGATGGGCCC
>NZ_JBDTEM010000372.1:0-19602 GCF_039922535.1 Rhodoferax sp.
CTGCGGCCACACGCTGGTCGATCTGCACGTGTCGGACCTGCTGAACGCGCATTTGCCCTCGCACTACGACTACACCTCGCAGTACGACCTGCTGGTGTTCCGGCGGCTGGCGGCCGGGCAGCCCGAGGCGGTGCCCGGTGCGCTGACTCCGCACAGCAAGCACAGCGGCCCGCCCATCTTGCGCCGCATCGACACCAACCCGGTGGGTTTTGCGGTGTTCGACCAAGTGCTGCTCACCGTGCACCCCACCGACTGCGCGGTGCGCGACAGCTATGCCGACAAGCTGCTGGCCACCACGTCTAACGAGCTGCGGGCCAGCGGCGCGCGCGTGCCCACCAGCCCGGCCGACGTGATGCTGCGCATCGTCAACCTGATGGTCGATGGCTATCTGGACCTGCGCCGCGAACTCACCCGCCAGCTCGACCACTGGCAAACCGCCCTGCTGCAACCCGGCGCCCGCTTCAGCAACTGGGCAGCGCTACTGGACGCGCGGCTCACGTTGCACCAGCTAGACGACGTGTGCGAAGAGCAACGCTCGGCCATCCAGGACTGGATCGAAGCGGTGAAAACCTGGCCCGAGGCGGACAGCCCCGCCGATGCCCGCGAACGCGAGCTGCTGCAGGTGCGCAGCCGCGACGTGCTGGAGCATATTGAGCGCGTGGTGCGCCACGTGCAGCGGCTGGAGCAAAGCGTGGAAACCGCCGTGCAAATGCATTTCAGCGTGCAGGGCAACCGCGCCAACGACATCATGCTGACCCTGACGGTGCTGACCGCCATCTTTTTGCCACTGAACCTGATTGCCGGCATCTTCGGTATGAATTTTGAGGCGATTCCGTTGATCCACCAACGCAGTGGTTTCTGGTGGGCCATGGGCTCCATGGCCGTGATCGCCGTCGGCATGGGGCTGTTGTTCTGGCGCAAGCAGTACCTGAAGCGTACCGGAAGCTGAACGGCCAACCCCGACCAGAGGGCTACACGGCAGCCAGCAGGCTGAGGTCCAGCGCGTCCTTGGGCAGCGGCACCGAGAAGTAGTAGCCCTGCGCTTGGCCGGCGCCCATTTCACGCAACAAGGCCAGGGTTTCGGCGTCTTCCACCCCTTCGGCCACGACGCTCAGGTCCAGCGATTCGGCCATGCGCACGATGGCCCGGACGATGGCGCGGCTGCGCGGGCTGCGGCTCAGCTCCAAGATGAAAGACTTGTCGATTTTCAGGCCACTGAAGTGGTACTGGTGCACATAGCTCAGCGACGAGAACCCGGCACCAAAATCGTCCAGCACCACCGATACGCCGTTGTCGGCCAGGTGTTTCATGGCCTGGCGCGCCAGTTCCGGTTCGGCCACCAGGGCCCCTTCGGTGAGCTCCAGGCAAATGCGCGACGCTGCCACGCCATGCTCGGCCAACAGACTCAGAACTTCGCTGGAGAATTCACTGCGGGTGATGCTGTAGCTGGAGCAGTTCACGTGCACGGTGGGCCAATGCGCATGTTCGGGCTGTGCCAGGGTCGCCACCACGCTGTGCAGCATGTAGAAATCCAGCCGACCAATCAGCCGCAGGCCCTCCAGTGCAGGCAGAAACTGGCCGGGCGCAACCACCTTGCCGCCCGGCTGGTGCCAGCGGATCAAGGCCTCCAGCGCCACAATCTTCCCACTTTGCAAGTCGATGATGGGCTGGAAATACGGCAGCAACTCGTCGTTGCGTTTGAGCGCGTTGCGCAGGGCGCTTTCTTGCTCCATCTGGTCAGACACTTCCCGGCGCACCTCCTGGCTGAACAACGCATAGCTATCGCGTCCGCCATTTTTCACCCGGTACATGGCGGTATCGGCATCGCGCAAAAGATCGGCCGGCTCCTGGTGGAACTGGCTGTCGGCACCGACCACGCCCACGCTGCACGACGAAAACACGGTGTGCCCATCGATATGGAACGGCAGGTCGAAGGCCTCCACAATCCGTTCGGCAATGGCCGCGGTGACATCCGGCGGCGCACCAAAGGCCAGCACGGCAAATTCGTCCCCGCCCAGGCGGGCCAGCAGATCGCTGTCGCGCATGCAGCCGCGTAGGCGATCGGCCACCTGGACCAACAGCAAATCGCCGGAGTGGTGGCCCAGGCTGTCGTTAACCATCTTGAAGCGGTCCAGGTCGATGAACATCACCACCAGTTCCTGGCCATGGGCGCAGAAAGCCTGCCAGGCGCTGTGCAAGCGCTGTTGCAGATGCGCGCGGTTGGGCAGCCCGGTCAGCGAGTCATGGCCGTTTTCATGTTGCAGCTTGGCATTTGCGTGGTCCAGCTCCCGGGTGCGGTCCTGGACCCGGGCTTCCAGCCGCGTATTGGCGGTGTGGATGGCATCGGCGGCGCTGCGCCGGGACAGAGCCGTGTCGATGTGGCGGGAGACGAAGGTCAGCAGTTCCTGGTCGCGCAGCGAATAATGGATGTCGGCCGAATAGCTTTGCACCGCCAGCACGCCGCGCACCACGTCGCCATCGAACAGCGGAATGCCCAGCCAAGAATAGGACTTGTTGGTGCCCCGACGCGTGGCAATCTCCCCCAGAGTCTCCAACCGACGGACTTCCGGGGCATCGATCAGACAGGGCCGTCGCTGGCGGATGACGTATTCGGTCACACCGCGCTCACCGCGCCGGGGGTTGGGCGGCGGATCCATAAACTCGTCCACGTAGTAAGGAAAAGTCACCTCGGTCGTGGCATCGTCGAACAGCGCGATATAGAAGTTCAGGGCAAACAGCAGCTCGCCCACGATACCGTGCAGGCCGCGGAACAGGTCGGCCATGTCGCCGGGCTGGCTGGCCAATTCGGTGATCTGGAACAAGGCGCGCTGCAGGTGTTCGGCGCGTTCGCGGTCGGCCACCTCGTGGCGCAGCGCGTCATTCAGGGTAGACAGTTCCAGCGTGCGCCGGGCCACGGTTTCTTCGAGGTGCACGCGGTGCAAAATCCGGTCCAGCGCCATCGCCACGTGGCGCGCCACCACCAGAAACAACTCGCGGTCCTCGACGCTGTAGATCCGCGACACGTCGTACACCTGCATGGCCAGCATGCCGAACACTTCGTCAGAAGCATTTTTCAGCGGTACCCCCATCCAGAATTCCGGACGATGGCCCCGGCAATGAAACAGCCCTTGCTCTTCTGCCAAGGCAATGTCCATGGCATCAACAAACATGGGCTCCCCGGTGGTCAGGACATAACCGGTCATCGTCAGGCGCTGGCGGTCTATGACCTCGTAGACCTCGGCATCTATGACCTCCTCATCGGTGTTGTCCACGTAGTACGGCCAGCTGAGCCTGTCGGACTGGCTATCGTACTGCGCCAGATAAAAGTTTTCGGCATCGATCAAGGTCGCCAGTTGGCGGTGTACGCCTTGCAAAAACGCGCCACGGTCTCGGGTGGAACTGGCCAGGTAGGTAATTTCAAAAAGCACCCGTTGGCTGGCCTGGGCCCGGGCAAGCGCATCGGTCTGCAAGCGCAGGCCCAGCTTGCGCGCCAGCTCAGCTAACAGAACGTTGCCCGCTTCGCTGTGCGCAGCGACCACCCAACCCAAGGCGCTTTCACCTTGGCCGGTGGCCCAGCGGTGCAGACCCTGGTCCCGGCAGAACGCCTCGAATACACCGTTGGTGATGGCCACGGGCCAGTGCCCGGCATGCCCCTGTCCGACCAGATGCAGTTTCTCTCCCGCACGGTAAACCGCCCACTGCAGGGCGGGCGCACTGTGCTGCACCGCGCCCAGCAAGGCTTGCAGGCTGTCTTGGGGGAAGGCGGTTTCTGCCGAACCCGATTTCCCGGACGCGCCCGCCTCCATCGCACGGTGTCCTGCGTGCGGTGGATCGGTGTCTTGGTGGGAAAAACGAGAAATCATCGGCGCTCCTTGCCTGCTGTCAGGCCCGCTATCTTCGACGCTTGCAACGGCGTTTTGCAAGGACCCTGTATCTTTTTTCGCGCCTGCAGCGTCGGAAATGCCGGATTTGCCAATTTAGCCCGTGCGGCGGCGGTGCGTGCGCAGGCAATACCCCCAACGCTGCCGCAGTAAATTGAGGTGCCCAATAGCCTTCCAGCGCATATTCCACTTGCACAAGAAGCTACCATTTAAATAGCATCAGGGTTCGCCCGGCAAAATGCTGCCAAGGCGGTGTCCAACAACCCGAGATCGGCGCGCAGGGCCGCTACCTGTGCGTGGTAGGCGGAGGAGGCACACGCGGCACTGTCGGCTTCCAGGGCCTGGGCTCGGCGGACCAGCGGGGTGGCGTGGAAGTTGGCGACCAGGCCCTTGAGGGTGTGGGCGAGGCGGTGGGCAGTGGGGGCATCGGCGGCGTGCATGGCAGCTTCCAGCGCGTCCAGTTGCTGCGGCCAGTCGCGCCTGAACGGGAGGGCGACCACGCCGACGATCCAGGGGTCGGCCTGGGCCAGGGCCTGGGCGTAGTCAAAGGGCTGTGCGGAATGCGCGTCCAGCGCGGCGCGCAGTTCGGGCGGGCGCACGGGTTTGAACAGCAGTGTGTGCAGACCAGCGGCCTGGCAGCGCTCTTGGGTTCCGGGATGGTCGAAAGTGGCCAGGCCCAACGCCGGGCGTACCGGGTGGGCCAGCGCGGCATCCACAGCGCCATCCAGGTCCAGCAGCGCCAAGTCCACCGGGCCATCGGCCTCGGCATCCAGCACCTGGTGGCCCCAGCCCTGCAACAGGGCGCGCAGCACCGCATCGTGGCCCGGCGTGGTGCGGGTGCCGACCAGCAGGATGTTCATGGCACTTGCGCCGGGTCGTCCAGCCGGGCCTTGGTGGCCAGCACGGCCTCCAGTTGGACCATGAAGGCATCGACACATACGGGGTCGAAATGGCTGCCGGATCCGTCGCGCAGCAGTTGCAGGGCACGTTCAACCGGCCAGGCGGCTTTGTAGGGGCGGGCGCTGGTGAGCGCATCGAACACATCGGCCACGGCCACGATGCGGCCCGCCAGTGGAATCATGTCGCCCACCAACCCGCCAGGGTAGCCACTGCCGTCGAATTTTTCGTGGTGCGAGATGGCGATGGTGGAGGCCATTTGCATCAGTTGGGAATGGCCCACTACCAGCGCCTGGTGGCCAATGCTGCTGTGGGTTTTCATGATTTCGAACTCGGCCGGGTCAAGCTTGCCGGGTTTGAGCAGGATGCTGTCGGGGATGCCGACCTTGCCTACGTCGTGCAGCGGCGCAGCGTCAAATAGCAACTGCTGGGTTTCGGCAGGCAGACCCAGGTGCTGGGCGATGAGCAGCGAGTAGTGCGCCATGCGCTGGGTGTGCAGGCCGGTTTCGGGGTCGCGGTATTCAGCGATGCGGGAGATGCAAGCGATGGTTTCGCGGTCACGCAGGCGCAGTTCGGCGGTGGCTTTGGCGACTTCTTCCTGCAGCCACTGGGCCCGGTCGGCCAGCCGGGTCTGGCTGCGGCGCAGGGCCAGCATGTTGCGGGTGCGGGCAAAGAATTCGGTGCGGTCCAGCGGTTTGGACAAAAAGTCGTTGGCTCCAGCCTCTAGCGCCTGCACCCGCACCGCACGCTCGTCGCTGGCGGTGACCATCAGCACGGGAATATCTTCTCGCCCCGGGATGGCGCGGAACCGGCGGACCAGGCTGATGCCGTCCAGCACCGGCATCAGGTAATCGACCAGCAGCAGGTCGGGCACGGTGGTCTGGCAAAACGCCAACGCCTCCATGGGCTGTAAGAAGCAGTGCACGCGGCAGCCGCCCACCTGGTCCATCAGGCGGTTGAGCAGCACCACGTTGATGTCTACGTCGTCCACGATTACTACGTCCATGCTGCACTCCCAGTTGTCGTCCACGCCACAACAGCGCTCTCCAGGCGCGCCACCAGTGCCTCCAGTTGCGGCCCGGGTTCGGGCCAGGAGCCGGGTGGGCTGTCCAGGCTATCGCGCCACGCCCGCGCCTGTTGGGCCAGGGCCTCACCGCCCACGGCGTCGGCCGCGCGGCCCAAGGCCTCCAGCCGCACGCTGGCTTCGGCGCTGCGGCGGGCTTGCAGGGCCTCGCGCAGAGCGGGTAACTGGTGTTGCAGGTCGGCCAGCAATCCAGGCAGCAGAGCTGCCACCTGCGGCAAGTCGTCCCCATAGTATCGGCCCAGCGACACCAGACTGAAGTCTTCCAGCGGCGGCGCGAACACCGTCACCGCGCCCGAGCGCAGACGGCACCAGCGCTGCACCGCCGCACGCAAGGCAGGGGCATCGATGGGTTTGCTGAGGTGCTCGTCCATGCCTGCGGCAATGGCGGTGGCGCGGTCGCCGACCATGGCGTTGGCGGTCAGGGCGATGATGGGCACGTCCCGGTGCCGAGTCCCGGCTGCACCGGCGCGGATGCGGCGGGTGGCTTCGTAGCCGTCCATCTCGGGCATGTGGCAATCCATCAGCACCACGTCAAAGGGATGCTGGCGCAGCAGTGCCAAGGCCTCGCCACCGTGCGAGGCGGTATGCACCTGGTAGCCCCATTTATCCAGCAGGGCCAGTACCAGCCTTTGGTTGGTGGGGTTGTCTTCCACCACCAGCACGCGGGCACCGGGCATGGCCGTCTGCAGGGTATCGCGGGTGACCCGCGGCGCAACCGCGGGTACGGATGGCGGCGGGGTGCCCAGGGACAGCAGCGTTTGCATGCAGCGCAGCAACTGCACGCCCTTGATGGGCTTGGTCAAAAATGCGGCAAAACCGGCAGCCGTCAAGCGGGCCGCGTCGCCGCGCTGGGCGACCGAGGTGAGCATGACCCGTGGAACCGCGGCCCACCGCGGGTCGGCCTGCATCCAGCGGCCCAGGGCTTCACCGTCCATGCCGGGCATGCGCATGTCCAAAATCGCCGCGTGCAGCCTGCGGCCCGCGGCGTGCTCGGCGGCCAGGATGTGCTGGGCCTGCAGACCGGATTCGGCTGTCACGGCCTGCATGCCCCAGTCCTGCAATAGCAACTCCAACAGGCGGCGGTTGGTGGCGTTGTCGTCTACCACCAGGACGCGCAGGCCGTTCAGGTCCGACAAGGGTCGCTCGACCTCGGCGGGGTGGGGTGCCAGCGGTATGCCCAGCGGCAGCTCGAACCAGAACACCGAGCCCTGGCCCAGCACGCTGCGGGCACCGATCACCCCACCCATGCGCTCGACCAGTTGCTTGGAAATCGCCAACCCCAGTCCGGTGCCGCCGTACTGGCGGGTGGTGGACGCATCGGCCTGGGTGAAGGGGGTGAAGAGCTGGGCTAATTTTTCGGGCGTGATGCCGATGCCGCTGTCGCGCACCTCGAAATGCAGCAGCACCTCGCTGTCCTGGTCGGCCACCAGGGCCAGGTCGATGGTGACCTCGCCCTGCTGGGTGAACTTGGTGGCGTTGCCCGCCAGGTTCAGCAGCACCTGGCGCAAACGACCCGGGTCGCCGCGCACCCGGGACGGCACCTGCGGCTGCGCGACCCAAGCGCACTCCACCGGCTTTTTACCGATGCCAAAAGCCACCACGTCGGCCACCTCGTCCATCAGGCTGCGCAGGTTGAAGTCCAGCACCTCCAGCTCCAGCTTGCCCGCTTCGATCTTGGAGTAGTCGAGGATGTCGTTGATGATGCGCAGCAGGGATTCGCCACTGTTGCGCACGGTTTCGGCGTACTCGCGCTGCTCGTCGCTCAGTGGGGTATCGAGTAGCAAACCGGTCATGCCCAGGACGCCGTTCATGGGGGTGCGGATTTCGTGGCTCATGGTGGCCAGAAATTCGCTCTTGGCCTTGCTGGCCTCCTCGGCAATCTGGCGCGCCAGCGCCGATTCGTAGAGGGCCAGCTCGGCGGCCCGCATGCCGGCCTGGGCCAGGATGGCGCGGATACCGTAGGCGACATTGTTGGCCGCTTCGCCAAACAGGCGCACTTCGTCGGCAGAGAAATTGTCGATCACGCTCGAATGCGCAAAAATCGCGCCCCACACGCCATCCGCACCGTGCAGCGGCAGACACAGCATGGACCGTACCCCCAAAGCCTGGGCGCTGCCCGGCCCGGTCATGGCACGGGGGTCGGTGCGGGCATCTGCCACCACCATCAGCGTACCCTCCACAATGCAGCGGCCCATGACCCCAAAACCCGGTGCCGCTTCGGACCAGCTGTGCGGCAGAAGGCGCATCTCTTCGGCCAGCACACCATGGCTGGCGACCACACTGACGCTTTTATAGACATCCCTCTCGGTGCGGCCAATACCCACGGTGGAGTAGCCCCCCAATTCCACCATCAGGCGGCAGATGGTATCGAGCAAGTCCTGCAACTGGGTGGACTTGGCCACCGCCAGATTAATGGCACTGATCAGGGTCAGCGCACGGTTCAGGCGCTGCAGGTTCGCCTCGTCACGTTTCAAGGCGGTGATATCCCGGCCCAAGATGATGACCCCCTCGACATCGCCCGCGGCGTTGCGCAAAGGCATGTAGCGCGACAGCGCGGTGATGGGGGCCAAACGGTCCTGCTGTGGCGAGGTAAATTCAAGCTGCTCTTCACAGCCGGTGGCCAACACCCGAGCCACCAGGTCATCGTGCTGCTGCCGGGTGGCGTGGTTCAGCATGGTGACGGAGGGGTGCATCACATCCGCATCGTCACCCCACACACTGCGGTACCAACGTTGCATGGCCGGGTTCATGTACATCCGCTGGCCTTGTGCATCCAGGCACAGGATCAGGTCGGTGATGTTTTCCGCCAGGCCCCGAAACTGCTGCTCGCTGTCGGTCAGGCGCTTTTGCAGGGCTTGGCGGTCCACGATATTGCGGGCGGTAGACAGCGAATACGCCACACCTTCATGTACAAAAGAATTGATGCGGACCTCGACCGCAAAGTCGGGCCCTTGGCGTGGCCGGTGGGTGGACTCGAACAGCACGTGGCCCCGCGCCTTCAACTCCGCGCGCAGACTGGCCAACTTGGCGGCGGTCAGCCCGGGGTCGATGTCGTGCAGCGTCATGCCGCCGATGAGTTCAGCCTGGCTGTAACCCAGAGATCTGCACATCGTCGCGTTCACGTACACAAAACCGCTGCCCCCCAGCTTCACCAGGCACACCGAGTCGTCCACCCGGTCGAGCGCCGCACCCAGCATGTGCAAACGGTCCTCAATGGCCTTGCGGTCGGTGATGTCACGCGACAGGCCCACCGTACCGAGGAGTTCTCCGTCCAGGATGGCCGGGGCCTTGATGGTTTCAAACCAGCGCGCCTGTGGCCCCGTGCCCAGCGGGGCCACGATGTGCACCGCTTGCAGAGTCTGCATCGCCACGCGCTCTTCGGCCAGGCACACCTCGGCAATCTCGGGCGGGAACAAATCAAAGTCGTTTTTACCCAGCATGTCGCCGGGCAGGGCAAAACCGCGCTCATCGGCCACACCCTGGCTGACCACCAGGAAACGGCTGTCGGCATCTTTGAGCCAGATTTTGAAGGGCAGGTTGTCCACCAGGACGCGCTGGTTGCGCTCGCGCTCCAGCACCTGGGCTTCGGCGCGTTTGCGCCGACTGATGTCGATACCCACGCCCACCGTACCGCACTGCCCTGCGCCGTAGCGCACCGGCGTCTTAAAAATTTCTTCCCATGGGGCATCGGGCGACACGCCTTGCTGCTCCTCGATATGGCGGGCCTCGCCACTCTCCATCACTTGCACATCGACCTCGCGAAACCGCTGGGCCAAGGGTGCGGGCCAGAGTTCAAAGTCGGTTTTGCCCAATAACGCATCCGCATCGGGCAGCTGCAGCCGTTCCACATAAGCCTGGTTGACCAGCAGATGCAATCCCTGCGCGTCTTTGAACCACACGGGAAACGGCAGGCTGTCCAACACCGTGCGTTGCTGCTGGCATTGCAGCTCCAGGGCCGCCAAGGCATCGGCGGCGCGCTGCCCCTGTGCACGCAAGGCCCGCCTCAGCACGACCGTACCCATCCAGGACACGGCCAACATACCCACCGCGCCACATACCGCGGGCCATACCCCGGGCGGGCGGGCCAGCCAAGCGAGGCCTAAAGTGGCGGTGCAGAGCACCAACGGAGCCCATTGAAGCCGCCCCATCGACACAGGAGTTACGCCACGCCCTGTGGGTGCACAGAGGTCTTTGCGTATGTCCTGGTCCATTCCCATGGTGGGTCCCTCAAGCCAATGAAAGACGGACACGACGCATCGCCCGGCCACAGTGCTAGAAGCGCTGTGGCCGGGCGATGCGTCCACCCGACTTGTAACATTGTGCGCCAGGGAGGTAGCGCAGCGTTAGCGGACTAACCCAGGTGAACCCTCAAAAAATGGCCGCTTTTCAGCCGTGGTAGACCGGCATGCTGCCGTCTTTTTCCGCCTGGATCAGCTCAGTGCGCACTTCGGCACGGGTTTTGGGTGTGCCGTTCGCCTTGATCACCGGATAGTCGACGGAATTCACCGCAGCCAGGCTGCCGTCTTGCTGGGCGGCCAACAGTTCCGCCTTCACCTGGGCGCGGGTCACCGTGCTGGGGGTGTTGGCAGGCTGGTTATTTGCACGGTCATACGAGTCGGCAAACGCGCTGGTGGCGGCCATAGAGGCCAGAGCGATGACGGAAGAAGCTAACAATTTACGCGTGTTCATGGTGGTGTCTTTCAAATTTACAGTGGGGTGTCGCAGGGCTTAGCCGTGGAACACCGGGATGGAGCCGTCTTTTTGCGCCTGGACCAGGTCGGCG
Source organism: Rhodoferax sp. (assembly GCF_039922535.1). GTDB lineage: Bacteria > Pseudomonadota > Gammaproteobacteria > Burkholderiales > Burkholderiaceae_C > Rhodoferax_B. The sequence goes on from NZ_JBDTEM010000372.1 coordinate 10,646, forward strand.
CGAACTTGGGCGCGGGTCTGGGGTGTACCGGTGGCGGTGATGACGGGGTAGTTGTTGTCGTTTACTACGGCGAGCGAGCCGTCTTTTTGGGCCGCTACCAGATCGGCCCGCACCTGGGCGCGGGTCACCGTACTTTGGGTGCTGGTCACCACAGAGTTCTGACGGCCGTAAGAATCAGCAAACGCGCTGGTGGTGGCGACAGAGGCCAGGGCAATCAGGGAAGCAGCTAAAAATTTATGCGTGTTCATGGTCATTCCTTTAAGTTAAGACAGTTCAGCCGGACCAGGAACCTCTGGCGGGGCCGCCACTCTTTCAGAGTAGTTACGGCGCCGGAGGACTGGTTCACAGGGTTTCTCACCTTGCCCTAATTCAGAATACGTGGCTGCAACTAAGTTTCAGCTTTATGACCCCCTAAACGGAACCACGCTGTTTCGGTCTTGGAAACAATGGACACCCTCGAACTCATCCGCACCTTCCGTGAAGTCGCCGCCCGCGGCGGCTTTTCTCTGGCCGCCAAAACCCTGGACGTGTCCAAGGCCAATGTAAGCAAACACGTCGCCGAGCTGGAGTCGCGCCTGGGCACCCGGCTGCTCAACCGCAGCACCCGCACCGTCAGCCTGACCGACGCGGGCGACCTGCTGCTGGAGCGCAGCAAACCCTTGCTGGAAATGATGGCGCTGACCCGCGAAGAGCTGCAGCACCGCGCACAAGAACCCAGCGGCCGCCTGCGCATGACCGCGCCGCAAGGCATTGGCAGCGTGGAGCTGCCCGCCCTGCTGGCCGACTTCATGCGGCGCTACCCTGAAGTGCACATCAGCCTGGACCTGAGCAACCGGGTGCTCGACTTGGTGGAAGAAGGACTGGATCTGGCGCTGCGCGTCAGCACCGCGCCGAACGACAACCTGATCGTGCGCAAGCTGCGCCGCATCGACGTGGTGGTCTGCGCCAGCCCCGGCTACTGGCAGCAGCGCGGCCAGCCCCTGCACCCGGACGATTTGGCCGCGCACGATGCCGTCACGCTGTCCATCCACGGCCTGCATCCAGAATGGCGCTTCAAGGTGAACGGCAAGACCCACAACGTGGCGGTGCGCAGCCGCATGGACGCGACCGACCCGGTGCCGCTGGTGCACCTGGCCTTGTTGGGTCTGGGCATCGCCCGCGTGCCGCGCCTTCTGGTGCAAAGCCAGCTGGACAGCGGGGCCCTGGTGGCCGTGCTGGAGGACTACCGCGCCAACGACCTGTGGCTGTACGCCGCCTATGTCCAGCGCCGCCACAACAGCGCGGCGCTGAAGGCCTTGCTGGATTTCATGGAAGCACGCTGGAAAGTTTGAACAGCCTAAAAATGGTGTTTTTAGGCTATTTTTTAGGCATTAAATAGGCTGTCAGCGTAGGTACTACCTGCGCAGGGTGCTACGAAATTTTTACTTAAAAACCGTAGCGGGCCCTCACAGGCACTTTCAGACCAGGTGTTCGGCAAAAAACGCCAACGAGCGCTCGCGCGCCAGCGCCGCTGCCGGTGCGTCATAGGCCCCGCGCTGGTCGCAGTTAAAGCCGTGGTCGGCCGGGTACAGGCGCACATCCACCGCCAGATGCGCCTGGGCAAAGGCCCGCACCGTGTCCAGCGCGATGCCGTGGTCGCGCTCGCCAAAATGCGACAGCACCGGCACCCGGGGCGTGCGGGCCACTTCGGCCGCCGCCGTCATCCCGCCGCCGTAGTACGTCACCGCCGCACTCAGGCCCGACACCAGGCAGGCGGCGCGCCAGCTCAGCAAACCGCCCCAGCAGTAGCCCACAATGCCGACCTTTCCCGCCTGGGCGGTGGCGTAGGCCACGGCGGCCTGCACGTCCAGCATCAAGGTGGGCACGCCCAGCGCCTCGGCAGCGGCTTTCAGGGCGATACCGGCCTGCACGTCTTCTGCCGTGTAACCCAGGTCCACACCGGGCTGTGCGCGGTGGAACATGGCCGGGGCCACGGCCAGGTAACCCGCGGCGGCATAGCCATCAGCCACCGAACGGATATGGCTATTGATGCCAAAAATTTCCTGGATCACCACCACCGCGCCCTTGGGCGTGCCGCTGGGTTGGGCCACGTAGGCGGGCAGAACAAAGCCGTCGGCGGCGGTCAGGTCGATGAGAGAGGACATACGAAGCACTCCAAAATAAAGAGGGACACACAAAGGTAGGGGATCGTACTGGTATCGTTCCCACCCCACACCTCTCCATTCTGTATGACCCCATCTTCTACATCACCCGTGCTGCTGGTCACCGGCGGCGGACGCGGCATCGGTGCCGCCACCGCCCGGCTCGCCGCCCAGCGCGGCTACGCCGTGGCCGTCAACTACGCCCACAACGCCAGCGCCGCCGAACAGCTGGTGGCCGACATCCGGGCCGATGGCGGCAAAGCCATCGCGGTGCAAGCCGATATTGCCGATGAAGCCCAGGTGCTGCGCCTGTTCGCGTGCGTGGATGCAGAGCTAGGCCCGCTGCAGGCGCTGGTCAACAACGCAGGTGTCGTGGACGCTCCCGCGCGGGTCGAAGCCATGGATTTGGCGCGGCTGCAGCGCATGTTTAGCGTGAATGTGATCGGCAGCTTTCTGTGCGCCCGTGAAGCCGTGCGCCGCATGGGCACGCGCCTGGGCGAGCGCAACTTTGGCCCCGGCTACGGCCGTGGCGGGGCCATCGTGAATGTCTCCAGTGCGGCCTCGCGCCTGGGTTCGCCCGGCCAGTATGTGGACTACGCAGCGGCCAAAGGTGCCATTGACAGCATGACCCTGGGCCTGGCCAAAGAGGTGGCGGCCGATGGCATCCGCGTCAACGCCGTGCGCCCCGGCCTGATCGAAACCGAGATCCACGCCTCTGGCGGTCTGCCCGACCGGGTGCGCGACCTGTCGGCCAGCGTGCCGCTGCAACGCGGCGGCACGGCGCTAGAAGTGGCCCACGCGATTTTGTGGCTGCTCAGCCCCGAATCAAGTTACACCACCGGGGCGCTGGTGGATGTGAGCGGCGGACGTTAAGCTTGTCGGCCATGGACTTCAAACCCCTCATCACCCTGTTGGCCATCGTCAACCCGCTGGCCATCGTGCCGTTCTTCATCCACTACACGCAGAGCTTTTCAGAGGCCCAGCGCAAACGCACCATCTGGGTGTCGTCGTTCAGCGTGTTCGTGGTGATTGCCGTGAGCGCCTTGCTGGGGCTGCAGATTCTGGAGTTTTTCAACATCTCGCTGGCCAGCTTCCAAGTGGGCGGCGGCTTGCTGCTGATGACCTCGTCGCTGAACATGCTGAATGCCCGGCCCGTCGAATCCAAGTCCACCGTTATCGAGCTGCAAGATGCCTCCGAGCGCGCCGCCGAGGGGGCCAGCATTGCCGTGGTGCCGCTGGCCATTCCGCTGCTAACCGGCCCAGCCAGCATGTCCACCGTGGTGATTTACGCCGACAAGGCCAAGACCTTTTTACAACTGATGACCCTGGTCAGCTACGGCGTAGTGATTGGCCTGGCCACCGCGCTGTGCTTTGCGCTGGCCGGCCCGATTGCCCGCGTGCTGGGCAAAACCGGCATCAACGTGATGACGCGGCTAATGGGCCTGATCCTGGCCGCGCTGGCCGTGGAAGTGATGGCCGACGGCCTGCACAAGCTGTTTCCCATTTTGGGCTGATGCTGCGGTTTTGATAGCTGCTTGCGCAGGTAACATATGCGCCAGAGGCCTATTTTTTATAAATTTATGTCACACACTTTTCGCCGTTTAATCCCTTTGCTGCTGGCCTCCGTGCTGGCCCTGGCCGGCTGCTCCACCACCGTGCCGGAGGGCATTACTGCGGTCACACCGTTCGATGCCACGCGCTACGCGGGCAAGTGGTTTGAGATCGCCCGGCTCGACCATTCGTTTGAGCGTGGGCTGGACAACGTCAGCGCCCGCTACACGCTGCAGCCGAACGGCAGCGTGCAGGTCATCAACCGGGGCTTCAGCGCGGAAAAGAAGGCCTGGAAGGAAGCCGAGGGCGTGGCCAAGTTCACTGGCGACCCGCACACGGCATCGCTCAAGGTGTCGTTCTTCGGCCCGTTCTACGGCGGCTACCACGTGGTGGCGCTGGACCCGGCCTACCGCTGGGCGATGGTGGTCGGGGCCGACCGCAGCTACGTGTGGATTCTGGCGCGCGACAAGCAGTTGCCCGCCGAGATCCGCGCGCAGTTGCTGGCCAAGGCGCAGGCCTTAGGCATTGCCGTAGACCAGCTGGTGTGGGTGGACCAAAGCCGTAGCGACAGTTAGGCCTTCGACCCCATCCGGCCCACCAACCGGAACGCCACCACCATCGCCAGCGTGCCAAAAATCGCCGTGCCAAAAGCGGCCCCGGCCAGCACGCCCACCGGGCCAAACTGCGCACCCCACCAGGCAAACGGAATCGTGCCCAGGGTGGCGCGGGCCCAGTTGAAGCCGGTGGACCACAGCGGCTTGCCCAGGTTGTTGAACGCGGCATTGGCCACAAACAGCGCCCCGGCAAAAAAGAAGCTGGCCGCCAGCCAGGAGCAAAACATGTGGATCAGGTGCGCCGCGTCGCCGTGCGCGCTGAAGGCCCAGACCAGACCGTTTTGCCCCAGCGCCAACACCAGCCAGGCGGTGCCCACGGCCATCACCATGAACTTCAGGCTGTCACGCAGGCCCTGGCGCACCCGGTCAAACTGGCCCGCGCCCAGGTTTTGCGCCAGGATGGGGCCGACCGCGCCGCTGAGCGCGTAAATCAGCCCAAACGCCACCGGGGTCACGCGGTCGATGATGGCCTGCCCGGCCACGGCAGACGCGCCAAACTGGGCGATGGCATGGGTCACAAACGCCGCGCTGATGGGGGTGGCCAGGTTGGTCAGCACGGCCGGGCCCGCCACGCCCGCCAGCAGCCGGGCATCCGCACCCAAAGCCGCCCGGTTCATCGGCCCTAAGCGGCCCAGCAGACCGTGGCGCAGCACGCCGCGCAGGCCTACCGCCGCCAAGATGCTGCGCGACACCACCGACGTAGCCGCCGCGCCGTCCAGCCCCATGTGCAGGCCAAAGATCAAGATCGGATCGAGCACGGCGGTCACCACGGCCGCCCCCAATGTCACCGCCATGGCCCCGCGCGCATCGCCCACCGAGCGCATCAGCGCGGAGCAGGCCATGCCGATGCCCAGCAGCGGCAGCGAATGCACCGTGACACTGAGGTAGCGCACGGCCAGGCGCTCGGTCTCGCCGGTGGCGCCCAGGGCCCGCAGCAGCGGGTGCAAAAACGGCGCGGTGCCGCTACCGATCAACGCGGCCAGCAGCCCCATCAACAGCAGGCTGGAAGTGGCCAGCCGCTTGGCATCCGCCGCCCGGCCCGCGCCCACGGTGCGCGCCACCACCGCCGTGATGCCAATCGTCAGCCCGATGCACAGCGAGGCATGGAAGAAGCCCACCACGCCCGCAAACCCCACCGCCGCCGCAATCGACTGCTGGCCCAACTGGGAGATGTAGAACAGGTTGATCAAATCCACAATGAACACCGCCACCAGCCCGATGGCCGAGGTGGTGGACATCACCGCCACATGCCGGAACAATGGGCCTGTAACAAAACGTGCTGAAACCGAAGGAGAGGCCGGGGAGGAAGCAGGGGCAGTCATGGTGGGCGATGGTACAAGCCCGATATGGAGGACTTACGCAGCACCCCCGGATGCCCTCCGGACGTACAAGGGGACTTGCGTAAGTCCTGTTTACTACTAAAACAATAGCTTCTTGCGCAGGCACTAGCTGCGCAAAGCACCGATTTCATTCAAAAAATAAGCATGCCCATTTCACGCAGCCGCCAGCAATCCCAGGATGCCCTGCTGGTGCGCCACCTCCAGGCCTTCTTCGGCGCGCTGGAGCCCGAGGCCATGGAGCTGCTGCGGCATAGCCTGGCGTGGGTGGAAATCAGCGGCGGCGACACCCTGCTGACCCAGGGCGAGCCCGGCGACGCGATGTACCTGGTGGTCAGCGGCAGGCTGCGCGCCTTTGTACACGCCGAGGGCTCTGGACCGCAGCGGGTGGGCGACATCGTGCGCGGCCAGGTCGTGGGCGAAATGAGCCTGTACACCGGCGAACCCCGTGCCGCCACCGTGGTGGCGGTGCGCGACGCAGTGCTGGCCCGGCTGGACCGCCCGGCATTCCAACGGCTGCTGGCCTGCAGCCCCCAGCTGTCAATCGCCTTCACCACGCAAATCATCCACCAATTGCAAACCAGCAGGCAAGGCCGCAAGCCGGTGGCCGACAAGCTGGTCACCATCGGCCTGCTGCCCATCACCACAGGCATCGCCCTGCCCGACTTTGCCGCCCGGCTGGCCGCCCAGCTTAGTCCCCTGGGCCGGGTGGGCGTGGTCAGCCGCCACGACATCGACCAGCAGCTGGAGCAACTCGGCCTGGGCCCCAGCGACAACACCGACAAAGAAACCCAGCGCCGCATCGCCATACTGCTGGACCAGATCGAGGCCGAACACGACTTTGTGCTGCTGCTGGCCGATGCCACGCCCACGCCCTGGACACAGCGCTGCTGCCGCCACTGCGACGAGCTGCTGCTGCTGGCCGACGCCACCCAGCCGCCGGCGCTGCACCCCAGCGAGCGGCAGTTTTTAAGCAACCGCCCGCCGCTGACGGTGATTGCCGACATCCTGGTGCTGCTGCACCCGGCCGACCAGCGATCGCCGCGCGGCACGGCCCCCTGGCTGGCCCGCCGACCCGTGGCGGGGCATCTGCACATCCGCCCCGATTTGTCCCGCGACATGGCCCGGCTGGCCCGCATCCAGAGCCGTACCGCCGTGGGCCTGGTGCTGGCCGGGGGTGGCGCGCGCGGGCTGGCCCACCTGGGCGTGCTGCGCGCGCTGCACGAGCGCGGCATTGAGGTGGACTGGGTGGGCGGCACCAGCATCGGCGCGGTGATGGCCACCTATGCAGCATCCGACCAGCCGCTGGACACGGTGATGGCCAACGCCCGCCGCGCCTTTGCCACCAACCCCACCGGCGACTTCAACCTGTTCCCGGTGCTGTCGCTGATCAAGGGCCTGCGGCTGAAGCGCATCCTGCGCACCGCGGTGGAGGAACTGGTGGGCTTTGATGCCGACATCGAAGACCTGTGGAAAAACTTCTTCTGCGTAGCCACCAATTTCTCCAGCGCCAGCGAGCAGCGCCTGCAGCAGGGCAACCTGGCCCATGCGCTGCTGGCCAGCACCTCCATCCCCGGCGCACTGCCCCCGGTAGCGCACGGCGGCGATCTGCTGTGCGACGGCGGCAGCTTCAATAATTTCCCGGTGGACGTGATGCGCAGCATGCGCGGCGTGGGCCGGGTCATCGGTGTGGACTTGAACATCCGCACCCCGGTGCGGGTAGACCATGAAGACATGCCCAGCAGCTGGGCCCTGCTGCGCGACCGCCTGCGCCCGCTGGCCCAGCGCCGCTACCGCTTGCCGTCCCTGCCCTCGTACCTGATGACGGTGACCATTCTGTACAGCATGTCGCGCCAGGCCAGCGCCCAGCAGCAGTGCGACCTGTACTTCAACCCGCCGCTGAACCGGGTCGGCATGCTGCAGTGGCGGCGGCTGGAGAACATCGTGCAACGCGGCTATGCGCATGCCCTGCAAGTGCTGGATGCCCCGCCTGACATCCGCAGCCCGTAGGCCTATAGTGTTTTGACAAACTCCAGGAGCCCCCATGCGCATGACCGACGAAGAATACTTCCGCAGTTGCGTGGCCAAAGAGCGGCAACTGGCCCATTTACTGGGCCACCACCAGATCGAGGAATGCTATGAAACCGCGGGCACGCTGTGGGAGGGGCGCAGCAAGCTGCCGCAGTGGACCCGCAGCTGGAGCGCCTGCGGCCCGTTGCTGACCGCCCACCGCATTGCGCTGCACTTTGGGACGGATGCCGCCGGTGCCTGGGTGCAGGCGGGCAGCACCACCCAGCACTTTGCCGACCACCCCCACCCCGACCGTGCGGTGATGCTGGCGGTGGTCAAGGAAGTGGTGCGCCGACTCGAACACCCCAAAGAACTGCGCGCCGCCTAGAACGTGTTTGCGGTCTTGGCGAAGGCCGCAATTGCTGGGCGTTTATGCCGCTTTGCGGTGATTCAAAACCATAGCAAGCTATAAACTTTGAAGCTATGAACACACCCGACCTGCGCCAAGAATCTCCCTGGAACGCCGAGCTGATGCTGCCCCGGGTGACCGACAACCCCAAGCTGCTGGAGCTGCAGATTCTGCTGGGCGGCCTGCAACTGGTGCTGAGCCGGGTGCACCCCGCATTTGCCGCCAGCCGCTTCATCGCCACCCGACAACTGGCCCAGCGCCTGACGCGCGGCATCGAAACCCTGAACCCGCACAAGGCCCACATGGGCAGCATTGACCTGCAACAGGCCCTGCAGGAAACCGAAAAAGCCCTCGACCCCGGCAGCCTGATGGTGCTGCGCAAACTGCTGGCCCAGTCCCAGAAAGACGAACACGACGAGGCCGACATCGGCCACGCCGACTTCACCTACAGCGACTTCATGGCCGAAGAACAACTGCTGGCGCACCGCCAAGTGGCGCACTGAAGGCGCACTAAAACAATGCGCACCAGAAAGGGTAAGTCCTAATACCCGTGAGCACACATGCGGATACAGTCTCGTCAACTTGCAGAGGGGCCCAGCGCTTCTCCCAGCGAGGGTCCGGGGAGACACCCAGCAGAATGATCAACAAATCTATTTAGACATCCGCTACGAGATGTTTTTGAAAAGCGCCGCTTCATCCCGGCGCTTTTTCTTTTTGTGGCTGTGGCACACCCCCAGTCTTCAGTGCTTCGCATCTTTCGCCAACCCCCCTCGTATCGGTTTGAAAAACCGATACGACACGCAGGGGGCAACAGCAGCGGCCTGGCGGAGCCAGTTCCGCGCTGTTCTCGAAGGGATGTCAATCACCTTGGGTTTGTGCTTTTTCGGCCATTAGC